>NZ_BLJG01000308.1 GCF_009932375.1 Pseudomonas juntendi | reverse complement strand
GATGAAGGGGCGCGGGCGGTAGTGCGGGCGCAGCGGGATTGTTGTGTGGAGGTTGAGGTGGAGGATGCAGGGGTGTTGCGGGATGTGGATACGCCGCAGGGGTTGATGTAGGCATGGGGTGTTTGCCACAACATGTTCTGCGCCTGTGAAAGGTGTTCGCCGAAACAATTTCAGCGCTTATGAGATCGAGCGCCTTGCAGCACAGATACCATCCGGTCTGGTGCATCAGGGTTTTCTGATTGTTGCCAAAATGGCTGTCCAGCTCGCGGCTTGGGAAATATCCTACGACCCGCGTCCTCTGCCATCACCTTCTCAGTGGGAACCTCTGCCCTTAGGCTTCAACCGTCGCCGAATAACTTGGCGATCGGGTGTGGTAACCCGGATGTGCTTGGGGCGTCACAGCTATGGCAGCTGTGCGCGGGAGGCTTCGTGCCTGCCGGGAGCGCCTCCAGCCCGGTTTACCACCTCGCGTACAGCTGCCGCCTAAACCGTGTGGTAACGGCTTGGCGCCAGCTCATGCCTGGAGCAAGCCATGAAAAAAATAGTGCCCGATCCACCCCTACCCTGCACCTCCACCCGCCCCTTTGGCCGCTGCGATGCTGGCCATGATCCCCTCTTCACCGTCAACCCGAACATTTCCGCCGAAGACGCTCTGGTCCATGTAGCCCTGTACCTGCGCAGCGCCTACGAAACCGGCTACAAAGCTCTGGACTACATGCGCGAAGAGGGCCGTGGCATGTTCTGGTCGAACCTGCATGCGATTGAAATGGCAGAGGGGGTGGTCGAGGCAATCCTCGATGGGATCGAGTCGACCCCGCCACCGACGAACCGACCCTCACAGCCATAGCGCAGCTTTCAGAGCCGACGCAGCACCTGTGGGAGCGGGCGCGCCCGCGAATACCGGCAAAGCCGGTGCCATCCACCGCGGTGGCTTCTTCGCGGGCATGCCCGCTCCCACAGGGCACGGCTCAGGGAATGAGTACTGTCGACCCTACAGTCCGCCGCGCCGACAGCTCTGCCTGCGCCTTGGCCGCCTCACTCAGCGGGTACCTTTGCTGGATATCCACAACCAGCTTGCCACTGCCAATCATCGCAAACAGGTCATCGGCCATGGCTTGGGTGTTTTCGGCATTGTTGGCATAGGTCGCCAAGGTCGGCCGGGTCACATACAGCGAGCCCTTCTGCGCCAGAATTCCCAGGTTCACCCCGCTGACCGCACCCGAGGCATTACCGAAGCTCACCATCAGCCCGCGCGGTTGCAGGCAGTCCAGCGATGTCAGCCAGGTATCGGCGCCAACGCCGTCGTACACCACTGGGCATTTCTTGCCGTCGGTCAGCTCCAGTACCCGCTTGGCCACGTCTTCATGGCTGTAATCGATGGTCGCCCATGCGCCCAGCGCCTTGGCCCGCTCAGCCTTCTCGGCAGAACTCACAGTGCCGATCAGCTTGGCACCCAACGCTTTCGCCCATTGGCACGCCAGCGAACCCACGCCACCGGCGGCCGCATGGAACAGGACCACGTCACCCGCCTTCACCTGGTAGGTTTGCTTCAGCAGGTACTGCACGGTCAACCCCTTGAGCATCACCGCCGCTGCCTGCTCGAAGCTGATGTTGTCGGGCAGCTTGACCAGGTTGGCCTCCGGCAGCGTGTGAACCTCGCTGTATGCGCCCAGCGGGCCGCCGGCATGGGCCACGCGGTCACCCACCTTCAGCCGGGTCACGCCTTCGCCCACGGCCTCGACCACACCGGCCGCTTCGGTGCCCAGCCCCGAAGGCAGTGATGGCGGTGCATACAGCCCGCTGCGGAAATAGGTGTCGATGAAGTTCAGGCCGATCGCATGGTTGCGCACGCGCACCTGCTGGGGCCCCAGCGGGGCGGGTTCGAATTCCACAAACTGCAGCACTTCGGGGCCGCCATGCTGGCTGAACTGGATACGCTTGGCCATCTCGTACTCCTGTAGTCGGGATCGGGAAAGGCCTTCTATCGGACGCCTTTGCTTGATCGCCGTCAACTGCGGCACGCGCGCTGGCGGTGTTATGCTACGCGGCGAATTCTTCCCTGCCCGTTCCTGGTGACCCGATGACTAGCCGCACCGAGGCCGTGAAAGCCTACCTGCTCGACCTGCAAGACCGCATCTGCTCTGCCCTCGAAAACGAAGACGGCGGTGCCCGCTTCGTCGAGGATGCCTGGGTGCGCGAAGCCGGTGGCGGGGGGCGTACGCGGGTGATCGGCGAGGGCAAGCTGATCGAGAAAGGTGGGGTCAACTTCTCCCACGTGTTCGGCGCCGGCCTGCCGCCGTCGGCCAGCGCCCACCGCCCGGAGCTGGCGGGCCGGGGCTTCGAGGCCTTGGGCGTGTCGCTGGTGATTCACCCGTACAACCCGCATGTGCCCACCTCGCACGCCAATGTGCGGTTCTTCATTGCCGAGAAGGAAGGCGAAGAGGCGGTGTGGTGGTTCGGTGGCGGTTTCGACCTGACCCCATACTACGGCGTCGAGGAAGACTGCATTCACTGGCACCGCGTGGCCGAGCAGGCATGTGCACCCTTCGGTGCCGATGTGTACCCGCGCTACAAGGCCTGGTGCGACCGCTACTTCCACCTCAAGCACCGTGGCGAGCCACGCGGCATTGGCGGGCTGTTCTTCGACGACCTGAACGAGTGGGGCTTCGACACTTGCTTCGCCTTCATCCGTGCCATTGGCGATGCCTATGTCGACGCCTACCTGCCGATCGTCCAGCGCCGCAAGCACACCCCCTATACCCCGCAGCAGCGTGAGTTCCAGGAATACCGCCGCGGCCGCTACGTGGAGTTCAACCTGGTCTACGACCGCGGCACCCTGTTCGGCCTGCAGTCGGGCGGGCGCACCGAGTCCATTCTCATGTCGCTGCCGCCACAGGTGCGCTGGGGCTATGACTGGAAGCCGGCACCGGGCAGCGAAGAAGCGCGCCTGACCGACTACTTCCTGCAAGACCGCGACTGGCTTGGCCAGTAAGCCTGTGGATAACCAAGGAGCCGCCATGGACCAGTACGTCGTTTTTGGTAACCCCATCGGCCACAGCAAGTCGCCGCTGATTCACCGCCTGTTTGCCGAGCAGACCGGCCAGGACCTGGAATACGCCACCCTGCTGGCGCCGCTGGATGAGTTCAGCGACTGCGCACGCGGCTTCTTCAAGCAAGGCAGCGGCGGCAATGTCACCGTGCCGTTCAAGGAAGAGGCCTACCGCCTGTGCGACAGCCTGACCCCGCGTGCCCAGCGCGCTGGCGCGGTGAACACACTGAGCAAGCTGGCTGACGGCACTTTGCAAGGTGACAACACCGATGGCGCCGGCCTGGTGCGTGACCTGACGGTGAATGCCGGAGTCGAGCTGACGGGCAAGCGCATTTTGATTCTCGGTGCCGGTGGTGCAGTGCGTGGCGTGCTGGAGCCGATCCTGGCGCACAGGCCGCAATCGCTGGTGATCGCCAACCGTACCGTGGAAAAGGCCGAGCAACTGGCGCGGGAGTTCGATGAGCTGGGGCCGGTGGTGGCCAGCGGGTTTGCCTGGTTGCAGGAGCCGGTGGATGTGATCATCAACGCCACTTCAGCCAGTTTGGCCGGGGAATTGCCGCCGATTGCCGACAGTTTGGTCGAGGCAGGGCACACGGTTTGCTACGACATGATGTATGGCAAGGAACCTACGCCGTTTTGCCAGTGGGCGCAGAAGCTGGGCGCGGCCAAGGTGCTGGATGGGTTGGGGATGCTGGCTGAGCAGGCCGCTGAGGCGTTCTTTATCTGGCGTGGGGTACGGCCGGATACCGCTCCGGTGTTGGCTGAGTTGCGCCGGCAATTGGCTCGGGGCTGAAATTGCCGGGGCCGCGTTGGGTCGGCGTACACCCATCCCTTGTGGGAGCGGCCTTGCGTCGCGATGGGCTGCAAAGCAGCCCCTAATCTCAACCCAACCTCATTCCTCAAATCGGATAGGGCACAACTGCGCCCCTTCCAGCTTCTGCAATTCCTCGATCACCTGCGGCCTGGCCCGGTGCAAGGTCAGGCTCCCGCCCAGGCGCCGCAAGCGCCGTGCCTCGCGGTGCAACATGTCTACACCCGAGTAGTCGATGAAATTCACCTGCCGCGCATCGATCACCACATGCGGGCCTTGGCACAGCTGCAAACGTACTTGCAGGTAGTGCGCCGCGCCAAAGAAGATCGAGCCACCTACCCGCAGCACATCCGCTTCACCTTCGCGGCTTTGCTGCACCCGTGGCCGTGATGTGCGTTTGAGGTAGAAGAACAGCGACGCCAGCACCCCGGCATAGATCGCCGTCTGCAACTCCAGCAGCAAGGTTGCCGCCGCCGTCAGCGCCATTACCAGGAACTCCGAACGGCTGACCCGGAACAGCGCGCGGATGGCTTGGCGGTCCACCAGCCCCCAGCAGATCAACAGAATGCTGCCGGCCATGGCGGGGATCGGCAACTGCGCGATCAAGCCAGCACCGGTGATGGCGAACAGCGCCACCCATAACGCCGAAAACACCCCGGCCATGGGGGAGCGGGCACCTGCTTCGTAGCTCAGGCCTGAACGGGTGAAGGAGCCAGCAGACAGGTAACCCGAGAAGAACGCGCCAACGATGTTCGACACGCCCTGGGCGCGAATTTCCTGATCAGGGTCGATCAGCTGTTCCGAGCGTGCCGACAACGACCGGGCAATCGACAGGCTGGTGACCAACCCCAGCATACCTACCGCCACGGCACTGGGCAGCAGGCGCAGAATCAGCTCCACGTCCAGCAAGGGCAGCGGGCTCAAGGGTGGAAGCTGGCCGGTGAATGCCGCGACCCTCGGCACATGGCCAAACCAACCCGGCAGCAGCCAGGCCATCAGGCTCACCGCGATCAGGCTTATCAACAGGCTGGGCCAGCGCGGGCGCCAGAGTTTGAGCGCCACACCGATAACCACGGTGGCCAGGCCTAACAGCAAGGATGGCACATTGATTTCGCCGGCATGGTTGGCCAGGTCCTGTACGGTTTTCAGCGCCGTGGCCTGGCTGGGCAGGTCCATGCCCAGCAGGTTCGGCAATTGCCCCAGGGCAATGACGACCGCGGCGCCAAGGGTGAAGCCGAGCACTACGGAATGCGAGACGAAATTGACCAGCGCACCGAAGCGCAGCAGCCCCAGCAGCAGTTGAAAGACCCCGCCGAGGAAGGTGAGCAGCAGCACCAGCGTGATGTAGTCCGAACTGCCAGCCACGGCCAATGGGCTGATGCTGGCGTAGAGCACGATGGAGATGGCCGCGGTCGGGCCGCAGATCAGGTGCCAGGACGAACCCCACAGGCAGGCGATCAATACCGGCACGATGGCGGCGTACAGGCCGTATTCGGCAGGCAGGCCGGCGATCAGGGCATAGGCGATGGACTGCGGGAGCGCGAGGATGGCACCGCCCAGGCCCACCAGCAGGTCCTGGCGCAGGCTGCGGACCGATTGGCGCGGGAGCCAGGCGAGGAATGGCAGCAGGTGGATGATACGATGCATGGGTTATCCACAATCCTTGATTTAATGCACCTGACCTGTGGGAGCGGGCATGCCTGCGAAGAAGCCACCGCTATAGATGGCACCGGCTTTGCCGGTGTTCGCGGGCATGCCCGCTCCCACAGGTTAGGTGTATTGCGGGTGAGTTCATAGTTTGGCTTTGACGGCCTCCAAGGCATCGCCATCGGCTTTGGTGGTGACCCCGGCCAACCACTCCTCCAGTAACTCGGGGTGCGTCTTGACCCAAGCCCTGGCCGCGTCGTCGAAGCTGATCTTCTTGTCCACAACCTGGGCCATGATGCTGTTTTCCATGTCCAGTGTGAACTTCAGGTTGCCCAGCAGCTTCGCCGCATTCGGGCAGGCTTGTGGATAACCCTTGCGCGTCAGGGTGTACACCTGGCCTTTGCTGCCGAACCATTTTTCCCCGCCCGTGAGGTAGTGCATCTTCAGCTTCACATTCATCGGGTGTGGCGTCCAGCCTAGGAAGGTGATGAATTGCTGCTTCTTCACGGCGCGGTCGACCTGCGTCAGCATCGCCTGCTCGCTGGATTCGACCAGTTTCCACTGGCCAAGGTCGAACTCATTGTTGTCGATGATCTGTTTGAGCGACAGGTTGGCCGGTGCGCCGGAACCGATGCCGTACAGCTTCTTGTCGAACTGGTCGGCGTGCTTGTGCAGGTCGGCGAAATCCTTGACCCCGGCATTCCAGACGTAGTCCGGCACGGCCAAGGTGAACTCGGTGCCTTCCAGGTTGCGCGACAACTGCTGCACATCCCCATTGGCGACGAACTTGTCATGAAAGCCCTGGTGCGCCGGCATCCAGTTGCCAAGGAAGGCATCCACACGGCCGTCCTTCAGGCCACCGTAGATGATCGGCACGGCCAGGCTGTCGATCTTCACCTGGTAGCCCAGACTTTCCAGTAGCAGCCGGGCCACGGCGTTGGTCGTGGCTATGTCGCTCCAGCCAGGGTCGGCCATTTTTACCGTGCTGCATTGTGCATCGTCGTCGGCGGCGTGGGCCGGGGTGATACCCAGGCCCAAGGCCAGGGTGAGTACGGCGGCGGAAAACGTGTGCATGGCGGCCTCTTCTCAATCCAGGGGGGCGGGCTGTGGGTAACGTGCCTTGCGCTCGAGGTCGTCGAGATCAATGTGGTTACGCATGTACTGTTGGCTGGCATCTACCCATGGTTGATGGTCCCAGCTGTGCAGCTTGCCGGTAGCCAGCGCTTCGGCCACCAGGCGGCGACGGCGCTGGCTGGCCAGTACCTGCTGGCGCAAGCTGGGCATGTCCCAACGCTGTCGGGCTTCATCGACGAACGCCTGCAGCAGTGCCTGGTGGTCCGGGCTGCTGGCGAGGTTCTCCCGCTCGTGCGGGTCGCGGTCAAGATCATAGAGTAGGCAAGGGTCGTCTTCGCCGTACACGAATTTGTAATGCCCGCGGCGGATCATCATCAGCGGCCCGACAGTGCCTTCGGCCATGTATTCGCCGATCACTTCGTCGTGGCCGCCCTGCCCTTGCAGGTGGCCAAGCAGTGAGCGGCCATCCAGATGCAGGGTGTTATCCACAGCCCCGCCCGCCAATTCGACCAGGGTCGGTAACAGATCGCAGGTCGATACCGAGGCGCTGACACGGCTGGCGGCAAAGCGCTGCGGTGCATGAACCAACAGTGGCACCCGCGCCGACATTTCGAACCAGTGCATCTTGTACCAAAGGCCACGCTCGCCGAGCATGTCGCCGTGGTCGCCGGAGAACACGATCAGGGTGTCGTCGGCCAGGTCGCACTCTTGCAAGGTCTGCAGCAGCTTGCCGATGTTGTCGTCGATGTAGCTGCAGGCGCCGAAATAGGCCCGGCGTGCATCGCGGATCTTGTCCACGGGCAGCGGTTTGTTCCACAGGTCATAGACCTTGAGCAGGCGCTGCGAATGCGGGTCCAGTTCTGCCTGGCTGAATTCGGTACCAGGCATGGGGATATCCACACCCTCATAGCGGTCCCAGTAGTGCTTGGGAATGGTGTACGGATCGTGTGGGTGGGTCATCGACACGGTCAGGCAAAACGGCCGGCCGTCGTTCTCGCGCACGTGGTCGTAGAGGTACTGGCGCGCCTTGAACACCACCTCCTCGTCGAAATCCAGCTGGTTGGTACGCACGCAGGGGCCTGCCTGCAGTACCGAGGACATGTTGTGGTACCAGCTTGGGCGCACATCCGGCTCATCCCAGTTCACTGCCCAGCCATAATCGGCCGGGTAGATGTCGCTGGTCAGGCGTTCCTCGTAACCATGCAGCTGGTCCGGGCCGCAGAAATGCATCTTGCCCGACAGCGCCGTGCGGTAGCCCAGGCGGCGCAGGTAGTGGGCGTAGGTCGGTACGTCGGCGGGGAAATCTGCAGCATTGTCGTAGGCACCGATGCGGCTTGGGAGCTGGCCGCTGACCAGGGTGAAGCGCGACGGCGCACACAGCGGGCTGTTGCAGTAGGCTGAATCGAACACCACGGCCTGCTCGGCCAGGCGGCTGAGGTGCGGCATCTGAATGGGTGAAGGCCCATAAATGGGCAGCAGGGGTGCGGCCATTTGGTCGGCCATGATGAACAGGATATTCGGGCGTGTCATGCTGGCTTCCATCGTTGAAGGTTATGCGAACCGCTTGCCTATCAAGATGCGACTGTGGATAACATGGGTAAAGCCCATGGCGGGCAATGACTGGGATTAGCCAAGCTTATGTTTGAGCGCTTTGCCGAACTGTCGTTGGATACGTTGCGGGTGTTCGAGGCCGCGGCCCGTTTGCGTGGCTTCACTGCGGCGGCCCTGGCGCTGGGCACCACCCAGCCTGCGGTAAGCCAGCAGGTAAAACGGCTGGAGGCGCAGTTGGGCACACGCCTGTTCGATCGGGTGTACCGCGGGATCGAACTCACCGAGGCCGGCCAGCTGTTGTTCGAGCATGTGCACCAAGGGTTGCAGGCCATGGACGAAGGTATTGCCCAGGTCAGTGGGCGCGGCCAGCGTGAAGTGCTGCAGGTGGCCACCGACTTCGCGTTCGCGGCGTTCTGGCTGATGCCGCGCCTGCAGCGCTTTCACGAGGCTTATCCACACGTGGATGTCAGCCTGGTGACCGGTGAGCGCAGCCAGGGCATGTTGCGCCCGGACATCGATGTGGCCGTGCTGTTTGGTGATGGGCGCTTTCATCAGGGCGAAAGCCGCTGGTTGTTCGATGAGGAGGTTTTCCCGGTGTGCAGCCCCCGCCTGATTCATGGCAAACCCATGTCAGCCTTGGCGTTGCAGCGCTTGCCGTTGTTGCACCTCAAAGGTGAGCAGGCCAGCCGCTGGTTTGACTGGGCAGGTGTGTTTCGCGGGTTTGGCGTGGCCAGCCCACCGCCAGCCGGGCAACTGCGGTTCGATAACTACACGCTGCTGATACAGGCGGCGATTGCCGGGCAAGGGGTGGCGATTGGCTGGGGGCACCTGGTGGATGGGCTGGTCGAGCAGGGTTTGCTCTGCCGGCCACTGGAGGGCAGCCTGCGCTCGGAACGCGGTTATTATGCGGTGTTGCCGCCGCGCAAACGCCGGGGCGCGTTGATCGAACGGTTCGTAGGTTGGTTGGAGCACGAGCGAAGCCGGTAAGGGTGAGTTCGGCGCAGAGTCACGCGGGCTTTGGGCCCAGGAGGTATCGTGCAGAGGATCAAGGGTTACCACGCCCACATTTACTATGACGCAGCGACCCTGGAGCAGGCTCGGGCGCTGTGTGAGGAAGCGGCGCGGCTGTTTCCCGTGAGCATGGGGCGCATGCACCAGAAGCCGGTGGGCCCGCACCCGGACTGGAGCTGCCAGCTGGCTTTCGGTCCGGAAGTGGTGGGGGTGGTGTTGCCTTGGTTGGCACTGCATCGCCAGGGTTTGGTGGTGTTCATGCACCCGCTGACCGGTGATGAACTGGCGGACCATCGGGACCATGCGATCTGGATGGGGGCTGTGAGGCCGTTGAACCTGTCGGTTTTTGGGGGCTGAACCTTCAGTGCTCGTGTTGTGCTCATCGCTGGCAAGCCAGCTCCCACGGGGATCGCATCAGGGCTGACAGGTGTTTG
>NZ_BLJG01000307.1 GCF_009932375.1 Pseudomonas juntendi | reverse complement strand
TGTGCGCCGGGTTTTGGTTCACCTACCGGTCTGTCAACCCATGTACCGCTGCCACCAATTGTTTGACAGCAGATGGTGATGGCCTCCATTTAAGGTGTTCCATCATGCTTAAGATCGTCCCCGATCCACCCCACACTTACCATTCCCTGGAAGACACACTCATCCAGGCCGCGGAGTACGCCCTGTGCGCGCAAACGGTCGCGCAGCAGGCGGTACTGCTGCAGCCCAAGTCGCCAGGCTCGGTACTGATCATGGCGACGATGCATGAACTCGAGGCGTTGCGAGCGCTGCTTGAGGCAGCCTTGATCCAGGTCCAGTTGCCTTGTGAGCCGCGGACGTTGCATTAAGGGCTTCAAGCCTTGCGTTGCCTGAGCTGGTTCTGTGGCTGTGGACCAGCCTGTCGGCACTGACGCTGGTGATTGGCCTGTGCTGGTTTGCACTGGGCCTTGCCTACCTGACGGTACTGACCGCCGGCTTCCGGTATCCGCTCCATAAACC
>NZ_BLJG01000306.1 GCF_009932375.1 Pseudomonas juntendi | reverse complement strand
CGCCGCGCAACCCTTCATACAAGTCCTGGGTAAAACTGCCCGGTCCGCACAGGTAGAACTCGTAGTCGTCCAGTGCCAGCGTCGCCTTGACCTGCCCGATGCCCAGGCGCCCGGCAAACTCGTAATCCCGCCCAAGCAGCGCATGGCTTTCCGGCTGGCTCAGGGCGCGATGAATGTGCAGCAAGCCCTCGGCCCGTTGCTGCAAACTCGCCAGCTCCTGCCTGAACGGCAGGTCGGCCAGGCTACGCGCACCCTGGAACACGTGGATGGCCCGAGCCTGCCCTTGGCTCAATTGCTCACGCAGCATGGCCAGCAACGGCGT
>NZ_BLJG01000305.1 GCF_009932375.1 Pseudomonas juntendi | reverse complement strand
GCCAGGCGCTCCAGCACCTGCCCCAGCGGCATGTCGCTGGCCTTCAGGTAGCCGCTGCGCCAACTGTCTACGGTTTTCAGGTCCGCTGGGCGTACCGCGCCGATGCGCGTGTCATCGACGGTTACCCGTTCACCTGTCGAGACCAGGCGCTGCTCACCCCCCTGCACGACCATGGCCTTGCCACTGATGACCACCAGCTCGTCATGGTTGGCATGGCGGGTGACTTGCAGGCGGGTGCCGAACACCTGGATGCGTGCGTTACCCACTGCCACCTCCAGGGCGCGCCCATCGAGCGCC
>NZ_BLJG01000304.1 GCF_009932375.1 Pseudomonas juntendi | reverse complement strand
TTTGCCGAACAGCAGCAGCGCCTGGATGGGCTGCGCTGGTTTTTCAGCTATTCCGATGAAATAACCCCCCGGGAATTTGCCGGTTATGCCCGGCCGCTGCTGCACCGTACCCAGGCCTATGCCTGGGCCCCGCGCGTAGAGGCCGCGCAGCGCGCCGTGTTCGAACGCCAGGCCAGTAACCTTGCCGGCCCGGGCTTTATGATTCGCGATCAGGACCCGCAGGGGCAGTGGCGCCGCGCCCCTGCCCGCGACCTGTATTTTCCCGTGCTGTATAGCGCGTCAGGCACCTTGCCGGGGCTGCCATCTGGTCTCGACCTGGCCGCGCAGGATGCAGCCCGGGCAGTGCTTGCGCGGGCGCTGGTGCCGGGGAGCATGGCGGTGTCGCAGCCGCTGAAGTTGAATGCCAGCGAACCGGGCGTGCGCGGACTGATGATGGTGGCCCCGGTATTCGCCGTTGCCACGCCCCACGGCGCGGCAGCGGGTTATGTGCTGGCCCTGTTGAGCATGCCCGAGCTGATCGGCGATGGCCGGCCAGTGGCGCCTGACGATAACCTGGTAACGCGCCTGGTTGATCCGTCCGGGCGGCAGGGCCCAGAAGTTCTGTACGACTCCAACAACCCCGTGGCGCCCCTGTCGCTGGTCAGCGATCAGGTGTTGCACCTGGCGGACCGCCAGCTGCTGCTGAGTATCCGCCCCAGCCTGGCATTCCTGCAGGCCAACCGTTCTTCGGCGGTGCTGGCAGTCGGTGCACTGGGCGGTTTGCTGAGCCTGCTGCTGAGCGTGCTGTTGTTCAACCTGTTCAGCCAGCGTCAACGGGCCTTGGCCCTGGTTGCACAGCGCACCGCAGCGCTGCAGGTCAGCGAACAGTCGCTGCGTGGCACCCACAACCAGCTGCGCAGCGTGCTGGATGCCGCGACCCAGGTTGCGATCATCGCCACCAACCTCAAAGGGGTGGTCAGCACCTTCAATGCCGGTGCCGAAAGCATGCTCGGTTACCCGGCCAGTGAAGCCATTGGCCGCCTGCGCCTTGAGC
>NZ_BLJG01000303.1 GCF_009932375.1 Pseudomonas juntendi | reverse complement strand
CTGCGCATCTGGTTTCGCGAACGGTGCTTTGCGACGAGTGAGCGTGTGAGATCGAGCGCCGCGCGGGCGGCGCTCGCACTAACAGGCGCTGCCATACCTTGTGGCAAACACCTGTCAGCCCTAAGGCGACCCCTGTGGGAGCTGGCTTGCCTGCGATGGGCTGCAAAGCAGCCCCGGCTATCTCAAGCCTTGTTCAGCTTCTTGAGAAAAACGGTCATCTCTTTCTCGGCCTGCTTGTCCCCGTGGGCCTGTGCCGCCACGATCCCATCCTCCCAGGCCTTGCGCGCCGCTGGCAGGTCACCCTGCAACTGACAGGCCTTGCCCAGCAGCTTCCACGCTGCCGAGTACTTCGGGTCCTGCTCTACACAGCGCGCCAGGTGCACCGCAGCTTCTGCACCGTTACCTTCATCCAGCCAGGCCTTGCCCAGCCCGAAACGCAGCAACGGGTTATCCACACCCTTGGCCAGCATCTTCTCCAGCGACTCGCGCATGCCTTTTGCTCCTAGAAGAAACTCAAGCCGACGTGGAACAGCTTCTCCACATCGCGAATGTGCTTTTTATCCACAACGAACAGGATCACATGGTCACCCGATTCGATCAGCGTGTTGTCGTGGGCAATCATGACCTCTTCGGCACGGATGATCGCGCCGATCGTGGTCCCAGGTGGCAGGTTGATGTCCGCTATCGCCTTGCCAACGACCTTGCTCGACTTGGCATCGCCATGGGCCACCGCCTCGATCGCTTCGGCTGCGCCACGGCGCAGCGAGTGCACGCTGACAATGTCGCCCCGGCGCACGTGGGCCAGCAGGGTGCCGATGGTCGCCAGCTGCGGGCTGATGGCAATGTCGATCTCACCCCCCTGCACCAAGTCGACGTAGGCTGGGTTGTTGATGATGGTCATCACCTTGCCTGCACCCAGGCGCTTGGCCAGCAGCGACGACATGATGTTGGCTTCGTCATCGTTGGTCAGGGCCAGGAAGATATCGGCGTCGGCGATGTTTTCTTCCAGCATCAGATCCCTGTCCGAGGCGCTGCCCTGCAACACCACGGTGCTGTCTAGCGTATCGGACAGGTGCCGGCAGCGGGCTGGGCTCATCTCGATGATCTTCACCTGATAGCGGCTTTCGATGGCTTCGGCCAGGCGCTCGCCAATTTGGCCACCACCGGCAATGACGATGCGCTTGTTGGTCTGGTCGATACGACGCAACTCGCCCATCACTGCCCGGATGTCTTTTTTCGCGGCAATGAAGAACACCTCGTCATCGGCTTCGATCACCGTGTCGCCACGCGGGGTGATTGGCCGGTCGCGGCGGAAAATGGCGGCCACACGGGTATCCACGTTGGGCATGTGCGCGCGGATCTGGCGCAGCTGCTGGCCCACCAGCGGCCCGCCATAGTAAGCCTTCACGGCCACCAGCTGCGCCTTGCCTTCGGCGAAGTCGATCACCTGCAGCGACCCTGGGTGTTCGATCAGGCGCCTGATGTAGTTGGTCACCACCTGCTCGGGGCTGATCAGCACGTCGACCGGGATGTGGTCATTGTCGAACAGCTCTTCACGGGTCAGGTAGGCCGACTCGCGTACCCGGGCAATCTTGGTCGGGGTGTGGAACAGCGAATAGGCCACCTGGCAGGCAACCATATTGGTTTCGTCGCTGTTGGTTACCGCCACCAGCATGTCGGCGTCGTCGGCACCGGCCTGGCGCAGCACCGTCGGCAGCGAGCCGCGGCCTTGCACGGTGCGGATGTCCAGGCGGTCGCCCAGGTCGCGCAGGCGGTCGCCGTCGGTATCGACCACGGTAATGTCGTTGGCCTCGCTGGCCAGGTGCTCTGCCAGCGTACCGCCCACTTGCCCTGCGCCGAGGATGATGATTTTCATCCGCTACTCCCTACCCTTTTGTGCTTACCCGCGCGAGGCGGCGATCTTGATCAGCTTGGCATAGTAGAACCCGTCGTGGCCGCCTTCCTGGGCCAGCAACTGGCGGCCGTGCGGCTGGCGCAGGCCGGCCTCGGTGGCCAGGTCCAGCTCCCGCGCGCCGGGGGTGCGGGCGAGGAAGGCCTCGATCACTTGCGTGTTCTCGGTCGGCAGGCTGGAGCACGTGGCATACAGCAGCATGCCGCCCACTTCCAGTGTCGGCCACAGGGCATCGAGCAGTTCACCTTGCAGCGCGGCCAGGGCCGGAATGTCGTCGGCCTGGCGGGTCAGCTTGATATCCGGGTGGCGGCGGATCACGCCAGTGGCCGAGCAGGGGGCGTCCAGCAAGATGCGCTGGAACGGTTTGCCGTCCCACCAGCTGGCAGTGTCGCGGGCGTCGCACGCGATCAGCTCGGCATCGAGTTGCAGGCGGTCGAGGTTCTCGCGCACGCGGGTCAGGCGCTTGGCCTCAAGGTCGATGGCTGTCAGGTGAGCCAGGCCTGGTTCGGCTTCCAGCAGGTGGCAGGTTTTGCCGCCGGGCGCGCAACAGGCGTCGAGCACGCGTTGGCCGGCGGCCAGCTCCAGCAAGTCAGCGGACAACTGCGCGGCTTCGTCCTGCACACTCACCCAGCCCTCGGCGAAGCCTGGCAGGCCACGTACGTCGCAGGCTTCGGCCAGCACGATGCCATCGCGGCTGTAGTGGCAGGCGCTGGCGGCAACGCCCGCGTCGGCCAGCAGGCGCAGGTAGGCGTCACGGCTGTGATGACGGCGGTTGACCCGCAAGATCATCGGCGGGTGCGCATTGTTGGCGGCGCAAATGGCCTCCCACTGCTCTGGCCAGAAGGCCTTCAGCGCCTTTTGCAGCCAGCGCGGGTGGGCGGTGCGTACCACGGGGTCGCGCTCCATGCCGGCCAGCAGCGCTTCGCCTTCGCGCTGGGCGCGGCGCAGCACGGCATTGAGCAGGCCCTTGGCCCAGGGTTTCTTCAGTTTGTCGGCACAACCCACGGTCTCGCCAATTGCGGCGTGGGCCGGAATACGGGTGTAGAACAGCTGGTACAGGCCGACCAGCAGCAGCGCCTGCACATCGGCGTCTGCGGCTTTGAACGGCTTCTGCAGCAGCTGGGCGGCCAGCAGGTCGAGCCGGGGCTGCCAGCGTGCAGTGCCGAACGCCAGGTCCTGGGTCAGGCCGCGGTCGCGCTCATCGACCTTGTCCAGTTGTACCGGCAGCGAGCTGTTCAATGAAGCCTTGCCGCTGAGTACTGCGGCAAGGGCACGGGCGGCGGCGAGGCGTGGGTTCATTGGCCAAGTACCTTGCCGGCGGCGAACTTCTCGCGGCGGCTGTTGAACAGGTCGCTGAAGCTCAGCGCCTTGCCACCGGGCAATTGCAGGCGGGTCAGGCTCAGTGCCTGGTCACCACAGGCAACCACAAGGCCATCTTTACTGGCGGACAGGATCTCGCCCGGCTCACCTTTGCCTGCCGCCACGTTGGCTGCCAGCACCTTCACGCTCTCGCCATCGAGGGTGCTGTGGCACACCGGCCATGGGTTGAAGGCACGGATCAGGCGCTCCAGTTCGACGGCCGGGCGGCACCAGTCCAGGCGCGCTTCGTCCTTGTTCAGCTTGTGTGCATAAGTGGCCAGGGCATCGTTTTGCACCTCGCCTTGCAGCGACCCGTCGGCCAGGCCGGCGATGGCCTGCACGACGGCGGGCGGGCCCATTTGCGCAAGGCGGTCATGCAGGCTACCGCCGGTGTCCTCGGCGCTGATCGGGGTCGTTACCTTGAGCAGCATCGGGCCGGTATCCAGGCCGGCTTCCATGCGCATCACGGTGACACCGCTTTCGGTATCGCCGGCTTCCACGGCACGCTGGATCGGCGCTGCACCGCGCCAGCGCGGCAGCAAGGAGGCGTGGCTGTTGATGCAGCCCAGGCGGGGGATATCCAGCACCGCCTGCGGCAGAATCAGGCCGTAGGCAACCACGACCATCAAGTCTGGCTGCAGTGCGGCAAGTTCCGCTTGCGCCTCGGCGTTGCGCAGGGTTTGCGGCTGCAGTACCGGGATGCCATGGGCCACCGCCAGCGCCTTGACCGCACTGGGCATCAGCTTCTGGCCACGGCCGGCAGGGCGGTCAGGCTGGGTGTAGACGGCCACGATCTCGTAAGGGCTGTCGAGCAGGGCCTTGAGGTGTTCGGCAGCAAACTCTGGGGTGCCTGCAAAGACGATGCGCATGGAGTTCTCGCTTCAAAAAAGAAAAAGGCTTGCCGGAGCAAGCCTTCTGGAAGGTGGGGATCAGGCTTGCTGGCGGTGCTGCTTTTCCAGTTTCTTCTTGATCCGGTCGCGTTTGAGCTGCGACAGATAGTCGACAAACAGCTTGCCGTTGAGGTGATCGAATTCGTGCTGCACGCAGACCGCCAGCAAGCCTTCGCACTCCAGCTCGAACGGCTTGCCGTCGCGGTCCTGGGCTTTTACCCGTACCCGCAGCGGGCGGTCGACGTTCTCGTAGAAGCCCGGCACCGACAGGCAACCTTCCTGGTACTGGCCCATGTCGTCGGTCAGCTCTTCGACCGTAGGGTTGATGAAGACCCGCGGTTCGCTGCGGTCTTCGCTGAGGTCCATCACCACGACCTGCTGGTGCACGTTGACCTGGGTCGCGGCCAGGCCAATGCCAGGGGCTTCGTACATGGTTTCAAACATGTCGTCGATCAGCTGACGCAGGGCGTCGTCGAACACCGTCACCGGCTTGGCGATGGTGCGCAGGCGCGGGTCTGGGAATTCGAGAATGTTCAAGATGGCCATAAGGTCAGGCAGTCACTGTGCGTTTGGTTGAAAACTGAGCACACATAATAAAGGCAAACGTGGATTTCAGCACCTGTGAAAGCTCGTCTAGGGTTTTCAGTTCCTGCTTGTCGGCTATTCGATAGACAGGTTGTCAAACCGTTATCAACACAGTTATCCACAGCTTGTGCCACGCCGATGGCCCTTTTTAGATCAAGGATGATCCCCATGTCGAATCACCATTCGTCGCCTGTTGCGCCGGCTGAACTGGAGGCGCGGCTGCGTCTGCACCGCTTGCCGGACACAGGCCTGCGGCGTTTCTGCACGTTGCTGGAGGCGTTTGGCAGCGCATCTTCTGCCCTGTGCGCACCCGCCGGCGCCTGGCGCGCGTTGGGCATTCCCCAGGCAGCAATCGACGCGCGGCGCAGTGCCGAAGTGCGCGATGGGGCCCTGGCGGCGATGGCCTGGCTAGAGCAGCCGGGCCAGCATTTACTGATGTTTGACGGCCCTGGTTACCCGCCGCTGCTGGGGGAAATCGATGACGCTCCGCCATTGCTGTTTGTCGCCGGCGACCCTGCCCTGCTCGAGCGCCCGCAGCTGGCAATTGTGGGA
The DNA here is from genome assembly GCF_009932375.1 of Pseudomonas juntendi. Taxonomy (GTDB): domain Bacteria; phylum Pseudomonadota; class Gammaproteobacteria; order Pseudomonadales; family Pseudomonadaceae; genus Aquipseudomonas; species Aquipseudomonas juntendi. The sequence continues at coordinate 1,360 of NZ_BLJG01000303.1, read as the reverse complement.
AGCAGGCGCGCTTCACCGCCAGCCCTCGATACTGCCGCGGCGTTTTCCCGTTACCTGGCACAGGCCGGTTTCACGATTACCAGCGGGTTGGCAGTGGGTATCGATGGCGCCGCTCATCGGGCCGCAATACAGGCCGGTGGGGGTACGATCGCGGTGCTCGGCACAGGGCTGCAAAAACTTTATCCACAGCGGCACACCGCGCTTGCCCAGGCGATTATCGACAGCGGCGGCGCGCTGGTTTCCGAGTACCCGCTGGATGCCGGGCCACAGCCCAGCAACTTCCCCCGGCGTAACCGCATCATTAGTGGCTTGTCGCTGGGCGTGCTGGTGGTCGAGGCCAGCCTGGCCAGTGGTTCGCTGATCACGGCGCGGCTGGCGGCAGAACAAGGCCGCGAGGTGTATGCCATTCCGGGCTCCATCCACCACCCTGGGGCCAAGGGCTGCCACCAGTTGATTCGCGACGGCGCGCTGCTGGTGGAAACCGTGGAGCAGATCATGGAAAGCCTGCAGGGCTGGCAGAACCTGCCACCTGCGGTTGTGGACAAGTTCGACCACCCACTGCTGGCCTTGCTGCACGCGGCGCCCCAGACCAGCGAAAGCCTGGCCCATTGCAGCGAGTTGCCGCTGGCCGAAGTGCTTGCGCAATTGACCGAGCTGGAACTGGAAGGGCGGGTCAGCAATGAAGCCGGGCGTTGGTTTGCCCGCGCGGGCTAAGTACACTGCGCACAGGCAAGTTCATAGGCGGAGTAACAGCAATGGTAAGCAGTTTTCGTGTGCAACAAGCCGCACGTGAGATCCGGGCGGGCGCAGTAATCGCCTACCCAACGGAAGCGGTCTGGGGCCTGGGCTGCGACCCCTGGAACGAGGACGCGGTGTACCGCCTGCTGGCGCTGAAGTCGCGGCCTGTGGATAAAGGCCTGATCCTGGTCGCCGACAATATCCGTCAGTTCGACTTTTTGTTTGAAGATTTCCCCGAGGACTGGATCGACCGTATGGGCAGCACCTGGCCGGGGCCCAATACCTGGCTGGTGCCGCACCAGGACCTGTTGCCGGAGTGGGTGACCGGCCAGCATGACACCGTAGCGCTGCGGGTCAGTGACCACCCGGTGGTGCGCGAACTGTGCGCGCTGGTGGGGCCGTTGATTTCCACCTCGTGCAACCCCGGCGGGCGCCCGGCGGCGAAGACCCGGTTGCGGGTGGAGCAGTACTTCCATGGCCAGCTGGACCTGGTGCTGGGTGGGGCGCTGGGGGGGGGGAGGAATCCGAGTGTGATTCGGAATTTGGCTACTGGCGAGGTCGTTCGCCCGGGCTGATATCTGGCTACAAGCCTTCCGCCGATTTCTGATTGGTCTCGGTTCGC
>NZ_BLJG01000302.1 GCF_009932375.1 Pseudomonas juntendi | reverse complement strand
CGCCCAGCGACAGGGCCAGGTCATTACCCGCAGGGTCCTTGATGCTGCCGCCGTTGAGATCGATGCTGCCGGCCAATGCGATGCCGTCGGCATCGTTGTCACCGGCTTGCACGGTGTACTCGAACACCAGCGCGCCATTGCCCGCACCAGATACATAGCTGGCATAACGGGTGACACCGCCCACGGTCAGCGCCAGGCGCGGCGTGCCGCCCGTAGTATCGACCACAACACCTTCACTGGCATTGACGGTGAAGCTCAGGACGTCACCCACCTTGTAGCTGCCGTCTTGCGGCAAGCCCACGCTGTTGACCACCGGCATTACAGCGTCCACCTGCACGCCACTGGTGTCGCCGACGTTGTTCAGTACCAGGGTGGTGTCGTTGCCGACCGCATCGCGCAAGGTGCCGCCGTTCAGTTGAATGGCGTTGCCCAGGGTGATGCCGTCGCTATCGACCTGGCCGGTGACCACGCTCAGGCGGAA
>NZ_BLJG01000301.1 GCF_009932375.1 Pseudomonas juntendi | reverse complement strand
GGTTCAGGCGCTGGATTGGCAAGTCGACCTGCTCGAAGGCACGCACAAGGTCTGGGTAGCCATCGCGAAACGCCTTGGACACCCCGATCGACAATTTCGCCGGAAGTGACTGGCTGCCTTGGGGGTTGGGGTTGCTTGCATCGGTGAGGGTGGCCCAGGCGTTGGCATCGAACGGTGGTTCTTGTAGGCGTACGAGCTTGTAACGGCCCATGAGGGGGGTAGGGTTCCAGTAGTAGAACAGCACGGGCTGGCCTCGGCGGATGGCCGAGGTGATTTCGGCATCCATGGCGGCACCGGAGCCACTGCGGAAGTTGGTGTACAGCTCATTCAAACCGTAGGCCTTGAGCTTCTGGCTGTTCACGGTTTCGGAGGTCCAGCCGCTGGGGCTGTTGAGGAAGCGGCCTTTGTCGGGCGACTCGGGGTCGCGAAACACCTGCGGGTAGCGCTTGAGGTCCTCGACTTGGCGCAGCTCGGGGGCACTGGGCTCGATACCCCGGTCACGATCGCCCTCGATCACATAGGCCGGCACCCACCAGCCTTCTTCGGCATTTTTTACCGTGTCGCCCAGGGCGAACACCTGGCCGGCCTGCTCGGCCTTGACCCAGGCGGGGCTGCGCCCGGCCCACTCCTCGGCGATGACCTGAAGGTCGTTACGTGTCAGCGCCACCTCCA
>NZ_BLJG01000300.1 GCF_009932375.1 Pseudomonas juntendi | reverse complement strand
TCGGTGCCCGCAGGCACCACCTGCCAGTTGGTCAGCTTCTCGGCAATGTGCGCCAGTTCTGCCGGGGTGTACTGCTTCATGGGCCTGGACTCGAACCACTGCTCGGCCAGCAGGTTGGCCAGCTTGCGGGTGAACACTTCGCCCAGCACGGTCTTCAGTTCGGCATTGGCGCGCTCGGTTTGCATCTGCTGCAGCCAGGTGAGTGCATCGCGGTCGGGCAACAGGTTGATCTCGACAGTGTCACCGGCTTCCCAGAACGACGAGATCTGCAGGATTGCCGGGCCACTCAGGCCACGGTGGGTGAACAGCAGGTTTTCGCGGAAGCTGGTGCCGTTGCAGGTGGCCGTGCAATCAAGCGAAGTGCCGGACAGCTCGCTGCACAATGCCTTGAGTTGTGGCTCGGTGATGGTGAACGGCACCAGCCCGGCGCGGGTCGGCAGC
>NZ_BLJG01000299.1 GCF_009932375.1 Pseudomonas juntendi | reverse complement strand
TCTCCCAGGCGCTGCATATTTTGTGGCAAACACCTGTCAGCCCTGATGCGATCCCTGTGGGAGCTGGCTTGCCTGCGATCAGCTCACAGGCTCAGCCGCATCGACAGGTCGACCGCCTTCACATCCTTGGTCATCGCCCCGATCGAGATGTAGTCCACGCCCGTTTCGGCAATCACCCGCAGGGTGCTCTCGTTGACCCCGCCGCTGGCCTCCAGCTTGGCCTTGCCGGCCGTGATGCGCACAGCCTCACGCATTTCTTCCAGGTTCAGTTCGTCGAGCATGATGATGTCGGCCCCCGCCGCCAGCGCCTCGCGCAGTTCGCCAAGGCTCTCCACTTCTATTTCCACCGGTTTGCCCGGGGCAATGCGGTGCGCAGCCGCCACGGCCTGAGCCACGCCACCGCTGGCGGCGATGTGGTTCTCCTTGATCAGGAAAGCGTCGTACAGGCCGATGCGGTGGTTGTCGCAGCCGCCACAGGTCACCGCGTACTTTTGCGCCAGGCGCAGGCCAGGCAGGGTTTTGCGGGTGTCCAGCAGGCGCACCTGGGTGCCTTCTACCAGGCTGGCAAGAAAGCGCGCACGGGTGGCGACCCCCGACAGCAGTTGCAGGAAGTTCAGGGCACTGCGCTCACCGCTGAGCAGCGAACGGGCCGGGCCTTCGAGGTGAAACAGGGGCTGGTTGGCGCTGGCACGGTCACCGTCAGTGACTTGCCAGTGCACCGCCACCCGCGGGTCGAGCTGGCGGAATACCGCATCGACCCAGGCAGTGCCGGCGATCACACAGTCCTCGCGGGTGATGATGGTCGCCTTGGCCAGGCGCTCGGCCGGGATCAACTGCGCGGTGATATCGCCACTGCCGATGTCCTCCAACAGCGCACGGCGCACGTTGGCTTCGATTTCAGCGGTCAGGTCGGCAAGGCGTAGGTTCGGCATGGTCGGCTCCACAAGCAAGATGCCCGCGATTATAGGGCAGGGGGCTGGTGTGTACAGCCGCCTTGGTGCCGACCTTTGGTCGGCGCGTGGCGGGCGCCTGCCTGGGGTGAATCCGTGCTGGCAGCGCTGCGGGTTTTTGCCGATAATGGCGACCAGTATTTGGCGTCATAGCTTTGACGATACCTGCTGCGGCGGGCCACACACCCTGCAAGGAGTCCAGGATGCATGAAGAAGGCAAGGTGGTGCCGCTGGCGGCCGCCATCGACCGGGGCCGGCGTGCGCCTCTGCCTTGCCTTCCGGTGTTGCTGCTGCAAGTCCGCGACAAGGCCGCCCTGCAGTTGCGCCTGGGCTTGCAGGCGCTGTTCGACAACGCTGACGACACCCTGTTCGAGATGGCTGACAAAGCCTTCGAGCACGCCGACCAGAACTTGTATTTCGAGGCCATGCGCGACCTGCGCCTGAAGCGCAAAAGCATCGAGCGTGGCTTTCTCGACATCTTCCATGCAACTTTCGCCCGCATCGGCCACGCGGACCTGTTGCTGCACCTGGCCCAGCCGGGGAACACGTGCGGCAAAGCGCAGGCCGAGCGGGGCGCTGCTGTCGACGGCATGGTGGGGCGCGTGCTGGCACGTCATCGCCCGGCCTTGCAACAGCTGGGGCTGCGCTTGCAGGTGCTGCTCGACCGCCCCGTGTACGAGGGCGACAACCCGCTAGGGCCCGCCGCATTATGTGGTTACTTCCTCGATGCCGGGCGTAACCTGGGGGTTTGCCTGCGGGTGAAGCTGGTGTTGCTCACGCTGTTCGAGCGCTATGTGCTCAGTGATGCCGATGTGATCTACGGCGAGGCCAACCAGCTGCTGGCCGCCGCCGGCGTGCTGCCCGAACTGCAACCGGTACCGCGCCGGCCTGCCGAGGAGCGGCGCCTGGGCGCGCGACGTTGCCCGCCCATGCCAGGCCAGGATGTGGGCGCGGACGCAGCCGGGCAGGCGTTTTTTGCCTCGTTGCAAACCCTGCTGGCGCCGGTGCGGGGGCAATTTGCCCCACGTTTGCAGGGGGTGGCTGCCGCACAGCCGATCAGCACCGCCGACCTGCTGCGGTTACTGACCCATTTGCAGCATTATGTGCCCGCCACGCACGAGGCAGATGACTTCGAGCTTGGCCAGCAGCTTGAGCAATTGCTGCTGCGGGTCAGCGTGCGCAGTGGCATACGCAGGCGTATCGCGGTCGCCGACGAAGACATGATCAACCTAGTGAACCTGCTGTTCGCGTTCATTCAGCAGGACGACAACCTGCCGGCCAGCCTGCGGGCGCTGATCATCCGGCTGCACATCCCGCTGCTGAAGGTGGCGCTGCTGGACAAGGGGTTGTTCTGCCGGGCTGGCCACCCCGCACGGCGGCTGCTCAACGAAATCGCAGCGGCGGGCATCGGCTGGGAGAGTGGCCGCGAAAATGTGCGCGACAGTCTGCACGTGCGGGTGGCGCTGATCGTGCAGCGCGTGCTCAGTGATTTTGACGAAGATACCCGCGTGTTCGACCACCTGCTGCAAGATTTTCTCGCGTTCAGCCAAGAGGAGCGGCGGCGCAGCGAGCTGCTCGAGCAACGTACCCGCGACGCCGAAGAGGGCCGCGCACGCACCTTGCAGGCCAGGCACCAGGTGCAGCAATTGCTCAACCAGCGCCTGCGCGGCCAGGTGTTGCCCCAGGTGGTGGTGCAGATGCTGGTACAGGCCTGGAGCCAGGTCCTGCTGCTGGCCTGGCTGAAGCACGGCGAGGGTTCCGGGGCGTGGTGCGATGCGGTGCAGACCATGGACACGCTGCTGCTCAGCGTTACCCCGGGCCGTGAGCCGCAAACCCTGTTGCAGCAGGTGCCAGGGCTGCTCAAGGCGTTGCGCGACGGCTTGGCCAGCGTGGCGCAGGACTCGCTCACGACCCGCGCATTCTTCCAGCAGCTTGAGCGGTTGCACCTGTGCGCCTGCGGGGGAGGCCAGTGGCAACCCTTGGACCAGGTGCGGGTGACGCAAGCGATTGTCCTGGCAAGTGCCGAAGAACCAGGCTGCCCGCCGCCAGGGGGCGACAGCGGGCACGCTGCGGCAGTGCGCCAGGCGCAGCGCCTGCGCGTCGGTACCTGGGTCCAGGTGCTGGATGAAGACCCACCGCTGCGCTGCAAGCTGGTAGCACGTGTCGAGAACAGCGACAGGCTGGTGTTCAGCAACCGCACCGGCCTGAAAGTGCGAGAGTGGAGCAGCGCCAGCCTGGCCAGGGCACTGCAGCGCGGCGAAGTGCGGGTGCTGGGGGACGGGCTGTTGTTCGAGCGTGCACTGGAGGCCGTACTTGACGGCCTGCGCCCGTGATCATTCACCTGCACAGGGCGTGAGCCGCAAGGCATACTGTTGTCCTGTTCAAGGCGTTTTCAGGATCTGCCCCATGCAATTGGACCGTGCCACTGGCTGGTTCCACGGAAACGGAATCACCCATTGCCCTTCGCCCAACTTCAATGCTCGGCCGGAGGGCGAAGCGATTTCCCTGCTGGTGATTCACAACATCAGCCTGCCGCCGGCGTGTTTCGGTACCGGCAAGGTTCAGCAATTGTTCCAGAACCGCCTGGACCCCCAGGAACACCCGTACTTTGCCAGCATCAGCCACCTGACCGTGTCCGCCCACCTGTTCATCGAGCGTGATGGCGCGGTGACCCAGTTCGTGTCGCTGTGCGACCGCGCCTGGCACGCAGGTGTTTCGTGTTTCGACGGGCGCGAAGGCTGCAATGACTTCTCCATCGGCATCGAGCTGGAAGGCACTGACGACCTGCCCTATACCGATGCCCAGTACACCGTGCTGGAACAGCTTACGCGGCACATCTGCGGTGCCTGGCCGGCCATCGACCTGGGCCGTATCCAGGGCCATAGCGACATTGCCCCGCAGCGCAAGACCGACCCCGGCCCGGCATTCGACTGGCCGCGCTACCGTGAAGCGCTGCAGCACAATGAGGACAAGGCATGAGTTTTCTGGTGTTGGTGCTGGCGCTGTGGGTCGAGAAGTTCTCGGCCCTGCGCCATCAGGTGCAACGTGACGGTTTTTTCCTTGGTGAGCTGGTGCGCCTGGAACGCAGCGGCAAGGTCCACCCGTGGTGGACGCTGACGCTTCTGGTGCTGGCACCGGTCGCCCTGCTGGTCTTGCTGTTGCACGTACTGGAGCCCGTGGCCTATGGCCTGCTGGCGCTGCCGGTGCATCTGCTGGTGTTGGTCTACAGCCTGGGCCGCGGTGACGCCAAGGCGTCGCTTGGCCCGTTCCGTGACGCCTGGCGCCGGGGCGATGACCAGGCTGCCTTGCACGTGGCAGAGCGCGACCTTGGCCTGGCGGCCGATGAGCCGCACACGTTGTTGGTGCGGGTGCAGGGCCACTTGCTGTGGCAGGTGTACCAGGGCTTCTTCGCCGTGATCTTCTGGTATTTCGTGCTGGGGCCGGGGGCAGCGTTGGCTTATCGGTTACTGGCGCTGTGCGCTGGGCACAGCGGGCAAGCGGTGCTGAAGGCGCGCGCCGAGCAGTTGCGGCACATCATGGACTGGCTGCCGGTGCGCGTGCTGGCGTTGAGCTTTGCCTTGGTGGGCAATTTCCTGGCGGTGACGCGGGTGATGCTGCACGAGGTGCTCAACTGGCACATCAGCGCCGCACACCTGGTGGCCCGGGTCGGGCGCGTTGCCGACGACATTCCCGACGATGAAGACAGCCAGCGTGGGTTGGGGCGCCTGGACAGCCTGTGGGAGCTGCTGCTGCGCTGCGCGGTGTTGTGGTATGCCGCGTTTGCGCTGTGGACGGTGCTGGCCTGAAATCAGGCGGGGGCAGCGCGGCTACCAGCCGAACAGCTCACACGCGTTGCGGGTACTCGCTGCAGCCAGCTCGCCGGCCTCGACCCCCATCACTTGCGCCAGCGCACCGGCTATCTCGGGCAAATGCTCCGGGCTGTTCCTCACCCCTGGGAACATGGCCGGCGCCATGTCTGGCGCATCGGTCTCCAGCACCACGCTGTCCAGCGGCAGGCGCGCCAGGGTCTTGCGCAGCCGCAATGCCTGCGGCCAGGTCGCTGCACCGCCCAGCCCCAGCCGAAAGCCCAGCTTGATGTACTCGCGGGCCTCTTCATAACTGCCGGCAAAGGCATGCACCACCCCCGCCCGTGCCGGTTTGTAGCGCTTGAGCGTGGCAATTACCTGGGCATGGCTGCGGCGCACGTGCAACAGCGCCGGCAGCTGGAAATCACACGCCATCTGCAGTTGTGCTTCGAACAACGCCTGTTGGCGGGCCTTGTCCAGGTGTTCGAGGTAATAGTCCAGGCCAAATTCGCCCACTGCACACAGCCGTGGGTCACCGCGCAGGCGCTCCAGCCACTCGCGCAATTGCTGCAAGTGCTCGGGCCGATGCTGCTCCAGGTAGACCGGGTGCAGGCCCAGCGCGGCGTACAGGCCTGGTTCGGCGCCGGCCAGCGCCCACACCCGCTGGAAGTTCGCCTGGTACACCCCGAGCACGACCATTCGCTCCACACCGCGGGCCGCCGCGTTGGCCAGCAGGCGCGCGCGGTCGGCGTCGAAGTCGGGGAAGTCCAAGTGGGTGTGGGTGTCGATCAGGCGCATGTTCAGCCTGCGGCGATACGTTGTTTGAACGTACGGCCTATGGCATGCACGCCAGGTTCGTAGCGCTTTTCCTCGATGGCGGCCAGCGCCAGTTCCAGCGCAGTGGCGGCGATCAGGCCGTGCTGCTGGGCCATGGCATTGACCGGCAGTGGCAGGAAGTCCAGCAACTGGTTGTCGCCAAACGTGCCCAACTGCAGCTGCCGGGAGCCGGCGGGGCGCGCCTGCAGTGTGTCGAATACCCCTTGCAGCAGCACATACGAGGTGGTCACCAGGGCATCGGGCAGGCCCCCCAGGTCGTCGATCAGTTGCTGCATCAGGCGCTGGCCGCATGCCCGGCTGAAGGCTTCGCCCTGGTAGCGGCGCACGTCACCGGCATAGCCTTGCAGCGCTTCATCGAAACCACCTGCACGGGCCTGGCTGACCGACAGCTCCGGGCGGGCGCCGAGCAAGGCAATGCTGCGTGGCGCGGCGCGCAGCAGGCTGGCGGCCAGCTGGCGGCTGGCGTCGCGGTCGTCGCTGATCACCGAACAGAAATGCGCTGGGTTCAGGCGGCGGTCGATGGCGATCACCGGCAGGCCTTTGTTCTGCAGTTCGCGGTAGCTGTCATCTTCGGCTGGCAGGCAACTGGCAACGAACAGCGCATCGCAACGACGGGCGCGGAACAGTTGCTGCAACTGGCGTTCGCTTTCGGGTTGGTCATCGCTGCTGGCGATCAGCAACTGGTAGCCGCGGGCGCGGGCGCCCTGTTCCAGTTGCTTGGCAATGCGCGCGTAGCTGGGGTTCTCCAGATCCGGGAGAATGAACCCCAGGGTACGGGTATGCCGGCTGCGCAGGCCAGCAGCCTGTGGGTTGGGGGTGAAGCCGTGGGCCTCGACCACCGCGCGCACCCTGTCGACCGTGCTGCTGCTGATGCGTTGCTGTTCAGCCTTGCCATTGATGACGTAGCTGGCGGTGGTTACGGACACACCGGCCAGACGGGCGATATCGCTGAGTTTCACCGAATTTTCCTTGTTGTTACCGGGGCTGGCGGGCAGGCCGGGCCGGCTAGCTTGACCGCCTACCGGCCATCCGCGCAGACGACTATTGTCGCAATTGTCCGACAAGATGGGGCTTTTTCCTTCGCAGATTATCGAGTAACGTGGCCGCCTGGTCAGATTAAACGTTTCAGCTGCCGATTTTCTGCCTCGGCCGAGAAAGCTGCAAGCGTTAGGCTGGCAGCCCCAAGCTGCAAATTTCAACTTGCAAGCTATAAGAAAATGCGTGTCGGTGCACTGTCCGCTTTCGCTTGCAACGCGCAGCTCGAGGCCTGCAGCCCGCCGCTGGACGTTACGTGAATTTCACAACAATACTCCAGTACCCCAACGGGAACTGCATAAGGAGAAGGTCATGCTCGAGCTCGCCAAGGAGCAGATAGCCATGGGTCAGACGGCAGCCGACAAGGCTGAGGCCTTGCGCCTGCTGGCCGACCGGCTGGTTACCGATGGCCTGGTTGCCGACGGGTACTTGCAAGGGCTGCAAGCCCGTGAGGCGCAAGGCTCTACCTTCCTTGGCCAGGGCATCGCCATTCCCCATGGTACGCCGCAAACCCGTGACCTGGTGTATGCCACCGGCGTACGCCTGTTGCAGTTCCCTGAAGGGGTGGACTGGGGTGATGGGCAGATGGTCTACCTGGCCATCGGCATCGCTGCGCGTTCCGATGAACACCTGCGCCTGCTGCAACTGCTGACCCGTGCGCTGGGCGAAACCGACCTGGCCGAAGCGCTGCGCCGCGCCAGCTCCGCCGAGGCGTTGCTCAAGCTGCTGCAAGGCGCGCCGCAAGCGCTGGCCCTGGATGCGCAACTGGTCGGCCTGAACCTGCCAGCCGAAGACTTCGACGAACTGGCCTGGCGTGGGGCCCGGCTGTTGCAGCGCGCCGACTGCGTCGACAGCGGTTTTGCCGCCGTACTGCAGCAGGCCGAGCCGCTGCCGCTGGGCGAAGGCCTGTGGTGGCTGCACAGCGAGCGCCAGGTGCGCCAGCCAGGCCTGGCCTTCGTCACCCCGCAACAGCCGCTGCGCTACCGTGACCAGCCGCTCAATGGCCTGTTTTGCCTGGCCAGCCTCGGCGCGGCCCACCAGGCCTTGCTGGAGCGGCTGTGCGAAGTGCTGATCGAAGGCCGCGGGCAGACGCTCTACCAGGCCACCAGTAGCCGTGCGGTGCTGGAGGTTCTGGGAGGCGAGGCGCCGCCAGACTGGCCCTGCGCCCGCGTGGTGCTGGCCAACCCGCATGGGCTGCATGCCCGCCCGGCCAAGGTGCTGGCGCAACTGGCCAAAGGCTTTGAAGGGGACATCCGCGTACGCCTGGCCGACAGCGCCCAGCCAGCGGTGTCGGTGAAGAGCCTGAGCAAGCTGCTCAGCCTGGGCGCCCGCCGTGGCCAGGTGCTGGAATTGCTCGCCGAACCCGCGGTTGCCGCCGATGCCTTGCCAGCGCTGCTGGCCGCCATCGAGCAGGGTCTGGGCGAGGAAGTCGAGCCGCTGCCACAGGGCACCAGCGCTGAACCGGAGGCCGCGCCCGAGGTGGTACAAGCGCCACCGGCCGGGAGCCGCATTCAAGGCGTGGGCGCCGCCCCAGGCATCGCCAGCGGCCCCGCGCACGTGTGTGTCGAGCGCGAGTTCGACTATCCCCTGCGTGGCGAGTCGTGCACGCAGGAGCGGCAGAAGCTGCGCGACGCCCTGGCGGTCGTGAGCAGTGAACTGCAGGCGCTGGTGCAGCGCAGCGACAAAGCCATTGGCGAGATTTTCGTCACCCACCAGGAGATGCTTGCCGACCCCGCCCTGACCGACGATGTCGAACAGCGCCTGGCCCAAGGCGAGAGCGCCGCCGCCGCGTGGATGGCGGTGATCGAGGCCGCGGCCCGCCAGCAGGAGGCCTTGCATGATGCCTTGCTGGCCGAGCGCGCCGCCGACCTGCGTGACGTGGGCCGTCGCGTGCTGGCGCAGTTGTGCGGGGTGCAGGCGCAAGTGGAACCCGAGCAGCCCTACGTGCTGGTCATGACCGAAGTGGGCCCCTCCGATGTCGCCCGGCTGGACCCGAGCCGGGTGGCCGGTATCGTCACCGCCCAGGGCGGCGCGACCGCGCACAGCGCCATCGTCGCTCGGGCCCTGGGTATCCCCGCGGTGGTTGGCGCAGGGGCCGCGATACTGCTGCTGCAAAGCGGTACACCGCTGCTGCTCGATGGCCAGCGCGGTACGGTCAGCGTGGCGCCGCCGGCCGATGAGCTGCAACGCGCGCTGGCCGAGCGCGACCAGCGCGAGCAGCGTTTGCAGGCTGCCTGGGCCAGCCGTTTCGAGCCCGCGGTTACCCGTGATGGGCATGCAGTCGAGGTGTTTGCCAACATCGGCGAAAGCACTGGCATCGCCAAGGTGGTGGACCAAGGTGCCGAGGGCGTGGGCCTGCTGCGCACCGAGCTGATTTTCATGGCGCACCCTCAAGCGCCGGACGTGGCCACCCAGGAGGCCGAGTACCGCCGTGTGCTCGATGGCCTGGACGGGCGGCCGCTGGTAGTGCGTACCCTGGATGTCGGCGGTGACAAACCGTTGCCGTACTGGCCGATTGCAGCCGAAGAAAACCCGTTCCTTGGCGTGCGCGGCGTGCGCTTGACCCTGCAGCGCCCGCACCTCATGGAAGACCAGTTGCGTGCGTTGCTGCGGGCCGCCGACCAGCGGCCGCTGCGTATCATGTTCCCCATGGTCGGCCAGGTGCACGAATGGCGTGAGGCGCGGGCCATGGTCGAGCGTTTGCGTGCCGAAATCCCGGTCGCCGACCTGCAACTGGGCATCATGGTCGAGGTCCCCTCGGCAGCCCTGCTGGCGCCACAGCTGGCCCGCGAAGTGGACTTTTTCAGCATCGGCACCAACGACCTGACGCAGTACACCCTGGCCATCGATCGTGGCCACCCGAGCCTCTCGGCCCAGGCCGACGGCCTGCACCCGGCGGTGCTCAGCCTGATCGACATGACGGTGCGTGCCGCCCATGCCCATGGCAAATGGGTAGGTGTGTGCGGTGAGCTGGCGGCCGACCCGCAAGCGGTCGCCGTGTTGCTGGGCCTGGACGTGGATGAACTCAGCGTCGCCTCGCGCAGCATTGCCGAAGTCAAGGCCCTGGTCCGCCAGGCCGATCACCAGACGGCCCGCGCCCTGGCGCGCGAGGCCCTGCAACAGGACAGCGCGGCAGCGGTACGCGCGCTGGTGGAGCGTTACTGAATGGCCAAGATCCTCACCCTTACCCTGAACCCGGCGCTGGATATCACCATCGGCCTGGGCACCTTGCGCCCAGGGCAAGTCAACCGCAGCCAGGCGCAGCACAGCCACGCCGCCGGCAAGGGGCTGAATGTCGCCCAGGTGCTGGCCGACCTGGGGCACAGCGTAACCGTGGGCGGCTTCCTCGGGGGTGACAACCTGCAACCGTTCGAGGCGCTGATCGAAACCCGCGGCTTCGCCGACTGTTTTGTCCGCGTGGCGGGTGAAACCCGCAGCAACATAAAGCTGGTCGAAGCCGATGGCCGCGTGACCGACATCAACGGCCAAGGCCCGCAGGTGGACCAGGCGGCGCGCGATGCCTTGCTCAGCCGCCTGGCCCAGGTCGCGCCAGGCCACGATGCGGTGGTGGTGGCCGGCAGCCTGCCGCGTGGGGTCAGCGCCGAGTGGTTCCAACAATTGCTCGAACAGCTCAAGGCCCAAGGCCTCAAGGTGGCCCTGGACAGCAGCGGTGAAGCTTTGCGGGCCGGTTTGCAAAGCGCGCCGTGGCTGGTCAAGCCCAACACCGAAGAGCTGGGCGAAGTGCTCGGCGAGGCTGTGGTTACCCAGGCGCAGCAAGGCGCCGCTGCCGAGCGCCTGTTGGCCAGCGGCATCGAACACGTGGTGGTATCGGCGGGTGAGGAGGGGGTCAGCTGGTACATGCGCGACCGCGTGCTGCACGCAGTCCCGCCCACGGTGCGGGTCGCCAGCACGGTAGGGGCAGGGGATTCCCTGGTCGCCGGCATGGTGCATGGCCTGCTGCAGGGCGAAGCGCCCGCGCAGACCTTGTCCCGGGCCACCGCCATCGCCGCCCAGGCCGTCACCCAGGTAGGCTTCGGCATCTGCGACCGTGAGCAACTGGCTCGGCTGCAGGCGGCCGTGCAACTGACAGAACAACAAGAGGGTTGCCGATGAACATTGCCATTGTCACCGCCTGCCCTAATGGCCAGGTGTCGAGTTTGCTGAGTGCCCGCTTGCTGTCTGCCGCAGCCCAGCGGCGCGGTTGGAGCACCAGTGTCGAGGTGCAGGATGCCGAACACCCCGAGCGGCAACTGAGCGCGACGCAAATCGCCGAGGCCGACTGGGTGCTGGTGGTCAGCACCGGCCCGGTTGACCTGTCCCGCTTCGTCGGCAAGCGCCTGTTCCAGAGCACGCCGTCGCAGGCCCTGGCTGACCGCGAAGGTTTCCTCGATGAGGCGGCGGCCAACGCCCGCTTGCTGACGGATGTGCCAGGCAAACCGGCGCTGGAAGAGCGTTCTGCCGGCGTTAAGATTGTTGCAGTCACAGCCTGCCCGACCGGTGTGGCTCACACCTTCATGGCCGCGGAGGCTTTGCAGCAGGCAGCGCAACAAGTGGGCTACCAGCTCACCGTGGAAACCCAGGGCTCGGTCGGCGCACGCAACCCGTTGTCTGCCGAAGCCATCGCCCAGGCCGATGTGGTGCTGCTGGCCGCCGACATCGAGGTGCCCACCGCCCGCTTCGCCGGCAAACGTATTTACCGCTGTGGTACCGGGGTCGCCCTCAAGCAGGCGCGGGCCACGCTGGACAAGGCCTTGGCCGAAGGCAAGGTGGAAAACAGCGCCGATGCCGCGGCGGCCGCGCCCGCCAAGGGTGAAAAGACCGGGGTGTACAAGCACCTGCTGACTGGCGTGTCGTTCATGCTGCCGATGGTGGTGGCGGGCGGCCTGCTGATCGCGCTGTCATTCGTGTTCGGCATCGAGGCCTACAAGGAGCCCGGCACCTTGCCGGCGGCGCTGATGCAGATTGGTGGCGAAGCGGCCTTCAAACTGATGGTGCCACTGCTGGCGGGCTATATTGCCTGGTCTATCGCCGACCGCCCCGGGTTGGCGCCGGGCATGATCGGTGGCCTGCTGGCGAGCACCCTGGGTGCCGGCTTCATTGGCGGCATCGTGGCCGGTTTCCTGGCGGGCTACAGCGCCAAGGCCATCGCCCGCTGGGCTCGTTTGCCCAGCAGCCTGGAGGCGCTCAAGCCGATCCTGATCATCCCGTTGCTGGCGAGCCTGTTCACCGGCCTGGTGATGATCTACGTGGTCGGCCAGCCGGTTGCAGCCATGCTGGAAGGCCTTACCCGCTTCCTGGACAGCATGGGCACCACCAACGCCATTCTGCTGGGGCTTTTGCTGGGCGGCATGATGTGTGTCGACCTTGGCGGGCCGATCAACAAGGCCGCCTATGCGTTCTCGGTGGGGCTGCTGGCCTCGTCGAGCTACGCCCCCATGGCCGCTACCATGGCGGCGGGCATGGTGCCGCCCATCGGCCTGGGTATCGCCACCTTCATCGCCCGGCGCAAGTTCGCGCAAAGCGAGCGCGAGGCCGGTAAGGCGGCCCTGGCGTTGGGGCTGTGCTTCATCTCGGAAGGGGCGATCCCGTTTGCTGCCAAAGACCCGCTGCGGGTTATTCCGGCCAGTGTCGCCGGTGGTGCGTTGACCGGGGCATTGTCGATGTACTTCGGCTGCAAGCTGATGGCCCCGCATGGCGGCTTGTTCGTGCTGCTGATCCCTAATGCGATCAACCACGCGCTGCTGTACCTGTTGGCGATCGTCGCGGGCAGTTTGCTCACGGCGGTGGTCTATGCCGTGATCAAGAAGAGTGAGCGGGTAGAGCTGGCTGTGGCGCCCGTTAAAGGCTAGCGGTTTGTATAGGCAGTACTGGCCTCTTCGCGGGTAAGCCCGCTCCTACAGGCATTTCGCAGGCTTGCAGATTGCGCGGGCCACCTGAGGGAGCGGGTTCACCCGTGCTTCTGCCGCAATGGCTTTAGCAGATCACCCAGGCCGTTATGGTCGATCTCATGCATCAACGCCAGCAACCCCCCCAGTTCCCCCGTAGGGAAACCCTTGCGTGCGAACCAGGCCAGGTAGTCTCCCGGCAGGTCGGCAATGCATCGCCCCTGGTATTTGCCGAAGGGCATCGTGCGGGTCACCAACAGTTCCAGGGTTTCGGGTTTCATCAGAAGAGACCGGGTTGTGACGAAGCGCTGACCATACTGCAATCTGCACGAGCCCCCAAGCGGTAATCATGCAGAACACCGGTATCCGGCTTTTCTGCGTCTGATGTAAGTCATTGATATTGAAGGACATACAAGATAATTCCAGGTTGGCATGAACACTGCTCCTATCCAGATGACTATCACCTGCCAAGGAGCTTTACCATGAGCAACCCGAACAAAGACGTGATCGATGTACTGAACGACCTGATCGAGTACAGCAAGGACGGCGAGAAAGGTTTTCGTGAGTCGGCCGATGATGTCAAGAATCCAGAGCTGAAAGCGTTCTTCGTACAGCGTGCTGGAGAATGTGCCAATGCGGCTGCTGAGCTGCAGAGCGAGGTTCGCCGCCTGGGTGGCGATCCGGAAACCTCCACCAGCATTAGCGGCGACCTTCATCGCGGCTGGGTCAGCCTGAAATCGATGGTTACCGGTAAAGACGAAGAGTCCGTGCTCAATGAGGTCGAGCGTGGCGAGGACCATGCGCTCAAGGCATACAAGGAAGCCCGCGAGAAGCTGGTTAAACTGGGCCGTATTGCTTCCGACAATTCCTATGCCCTGGTGGAAAAACAGCTGCAAGGCGTGCAGCGCAACCACGACCAGGTGAAGGCACTGCGCAACGCTGCCCGCGCTCGCTCTTAAGCCTCTGGCCCTTCTACCCGGTTACGGCCTTTGGCCTTGGCCCGGTAGAGGGCCTCGTCCGCAGCACCCAGCAACCTGGCAAGGTCGTACTGGGTGCCGGACAACCCGATGCCGATGCTGACCGTGACCCCACGGGCATCATCGGCAAACGGTGCCAGCCCCTCTACGCTCAGGCGGATGCGTTCAGCCATCAGTTGAGCACCTGCCAGGTCGGTTTCCGGCAGTACTACCTGAAATTCCTCCCCACCATAGCGCGCAGCCAGGTCTGCAGGGCGCCTCAGGCATGCCTCGATTGCCTTGGCCACCTCGCGCAGGGCATGGTCGCCACCGGCATGACCATGGCGCTGGTTGAATGCCTTGAAATGGTCGACATCCACCATCAGCAACGCCAACGGCGTGTGATTGCGCTGCGCCCGCGCCCACTCCTGCCGCAATACCTGGTCCAGCCGCCGGCGGTTTGCCAGGCCGGTGAGGCTGTCGGTAGCTGCCAGTGTCGCCAAGCCCTGTTCGGCTTCGTGGCGGCGGCGCAATTCCCGGCCCAGCAGCAAGGTGAGCCAGAGGATGCCGATGCACAATACGCCCGTGGCGACACTGACCACCGTGGCGGTACGGCGCCACGACTGGAACACCTCGTCAGCTGAATGCTGCACCAGCACGATCAGCGGTAACTGCGCTACCCGGGCGAAGGTGAACATGCGTGGCTGGCCGTTACTGGTCGCGGGGGCGGTGAAACTCCCGTGCTGCTCGCGGAGAATGCGTTTGAAATTCGGCCGAGTGGCAAAATTGGTACCGATCCCAAGCGTTTCCGGGCGCGAGGTTTGCCGGGCGAGCAATTGCCCATCCGTGTTCAGCAGGCTGATGCTGCTGTCGTCGCCGATGTCCAGGCGCCGGAACAGGTCGTTGAAGTACGACAGGCGCAGCGCCCCGGCGGCGACCCCGGCAAACTCGCCTTGCGGCCCGGAAATACGCCGGCTGAAGCTGATGCACCAGTCCAGGTCACCCAGTTTGGCCTTGAATGGCGGGCCCACCAGCAGCCCCAGGTGAGCATTGCGCTGGTGCGCCCTGAAGACCCCGGTATCGCCAAAGTTGGCCTGGCGCGGCACGCTGCTGGTGGAGTCACCGACCACGTTGCCTTGCTTGTCCAGCCAAAGCACGTCACCGCGTTGGCGGTCGACGAACGCCTCATTGAACAGCAGACGCTGGCGCAACGGGCCGGGAATTTCCGGAAGCTCCTTGCGCCCAACGGCCCAGATCAACCCTTTGAGCGATTGGTCGTACAGCTCGGCATTGCGCAGGATGTCGCTTTCGATCAGTTGCACGATGTTGTTGGCTGAACGCACGGCCGACTGCTCGACGCTGTCCCGCTCGCGGGCCAGCAGGTAGCTGACGATCGCCACGATAGCGAGCACGGCAAGGCAACTGCCCAAATTGAGGATCAGCTCGGGGTGCGACCTGTAAAATGCTCGAGGCGGGGATTGGGTGGGCATGGTCGCTACTGCAGGGGCAGGGCCATTCGCGGCGGCGGTATTCTAGGGAAGCATGGATTGTCGGACAAGATTTGTCCGACGGAATCACGCTGTACTGCATGTTGGATTTACGCTGAACCCTGTGGGAGCGGGCGGGCCCGCGAAGCAAGTGTTGCGGTGTATGGCACCGGCTTCACCGGTGTTCGCGGGCATGCCCGCTCCCACAGGGATCGCCTCAGGGCTGACAGGTGATTGCCACAAGGTATGGCAGCGCCTGTTAGAGCGAGCGCCGCCCGCGCGGCGCTCGATCTCACAGGCGCTGCATATCTTCTGGCAAACACCTGTCAGCCCTGATGCGCTCCCTGTGGGAGCTGGCTTGCCGGCGATGGGCCGCAACGCGGCCCCACGTTGCATGACTGACGGCCATTAGCGCAAGGCGCTGTCAGGTCACAACCTGATAGCACG
>NZ_BLJG01000298.1 GCF_009932375.1 Pseudomonas juntendi | reverse complement strand
ACAAGGGTAGCCAGTCGGCTTTGGACAAGGCATTGGGTAACGACGCGCAGAACCGTAGCGACCTGGACAATGCCTTCAAGGCCCTGGGCATGGATACCGGCATGATCGGGCAGTTCGCGCCGTTGTTGCTGCAGAACCTGGGGAGTTTGTGGACCACGCCAGCGCCGTTGGCTCAGCCTTCGGTCTGATGGTTCTTTAGCGCCAGGGCTGGCATCACTGCCGTTGAAAGCTGGCGCGGTCGCTGGTAGGAGCGGCCTTGTGTCGCGAAAGGTCCGCGCAGCGGCCCCAGGATTTCAGCTTCGCGTCGAAGATTGCCGGGTCCGCCGCGCGCCCCTTTCGCGA
>NZ_BLJG01000297.1 GCF_009932375.1 Pseudomonas juntendi | reverse complement strand
GGGCCGTACAACCTGTATGGCCCGACCGAGGCGGCCATCGACGTGACCCACTGGACCTGCCGCGAGGAAGGGCGGGACAGCGTGCCGATCGGTGAGCCTATCGCCAACCTGGCCTGCTACATCCTCGATGCCGAGCTGCAACCGGTGCCGGTGGGGGTGCTGGGCGAGCTGTACCTGGCCGGCGCAGGCCTGGCGCGCGGTTACCACCGCCGCCTGGGGCTGACCGCCGAGCGTTTCGCCGTGAGCCCATACGGCAATGGCGAGCGCATGTACCGCACCGGTGACCTGGCGCGCTACCGCGCGGACGGGGTGATCGAGTACGCCGGGCGTATCGACCACCAGGTCAAGCTGCGTGGCCTGCGCATCGAGCTGGGGGAGATCGAGGCGCGTCTGCTGGAGCACGACCTGGTGCGTGAAGCCGTGGTGACCGTGCCGGACGGCAAGCAACTGGTTGGTTATGTGGTGCTGGCCGGCGAGGCCGCCGATTGGCAGGCACAACTGGCCGAGCACCTGCGCCGCGGCCTGCCGGACTACATGGTGCCGAACCAGTGGCTGGTACTGGACGGCCTGCCGCTGTCGCCCAACGGCAAGCTGGACCGCAAGGCTTTGCCTGCCGTGGATGCCGCGCAGTCGCAGCGTGCCTACGTGGCGCCGCAGAGTGAACTGGAACAACAGGTCGCGGCGATCTGGGCACAGGTGCTCGGGCTTGAGCGGGTCGGCCTGACGGACAACTTCTTCGAACTGGGCGGGCATTCCCTGCTGGTGATCAATATCGTGTCGCGTATTCAACTTGAACTGGGGCTGACACTGGTCCCGCAGCTGCTGTTCCAATACCCGGTGCTCGGTGCACTGGTGGCGCAACTGCAAGCCACCGGCGCACAGGTGCAGGATGCGACCCTGAGCCGTCTGGAAGGCCTGCTCGACGACATGGAGGGGCTGTGATGGACAATACCGTTGCCGCGCGGATCGCTCGCCGCTTCATCACCTTGCCCCTGGACAAGCGTGCGCTGTACCTGGAGAAGATGCTGGCCGAGGGCGTGTCCCCGGCCAACCTGCCGATCCCCGAGGTGCAGTCGGCCTTCGAGCAACTGCCGCTGTCCTTCGCCCAGGAGCGCCAGTGGTTCCTCTGGCAACTGGAGCCGCACAGCAGTGCCTATCACATCCCCATGGCCCTGCGGCTGCGCGGCCGGCTGGATCGCCAAGCGCTGCAAGGTGCCTTCGAGCGGTTGGTGGAACGGCATCAGACGCTGCGCACCCGCTTTGTCTTCGAGCAGACGCGCCCATTGCAGGTGATCGACCCCGGGGCCGGGTTGGCTATCGCCCATGAGGTGGTCGGGCCGCTGGACCTGGCACAACTGGAGGCCCGGGTGGCCGAGGAAACCCGTCACCCGTTCGACCTCGAGGCGGGGCCGCTGCTGCGGGTCCGCCTGCTGGAGTTGGCGCCCGAAGACCATGTGCTGGTACTGACTCAGCACCATATCGTTTCCGATGGCGTGTCGATGCAGGTGATGGTCGGCGAGCTGATCGCCCTGTATGCCGGCTTGAGCCTCGGCCAGGCGCCGACGCTGGCGCCGCTGCCGATCCAGTACGCCGACTATGCCCTGTGGCAGCGCCACTGGATGGAGGCGGGCGAGCGTGATCGCCAGCTGGCCTACTGGACCGAGCGCCTGGGCGCGCAGCAACCGGTGCTGGAACTGCCGCTGGATCACGCGCGGCCGGCGCAGCCCAGCTACCGTGGCGCGCGCTGCAACCTGCAACTGCCGGCGGCCTTGAGTCATGCCCTGCACGCCTTGGCCCGGGCCGAGGGTGGCACCTTGTTCATGCTGCTGCTGGCGGCATTGCATGCGTTGTTGCACCGCTACAGCGGCCAGCACGATATCCGCATCGGGGTGCCCAGCGCCAACCGCAACCGGGTCGAGACCGAAGGGCTGATCGGTTACTTCGTCAACACTCAGGTGATTCGTGCCCAGGTCGCCGGCGAGCAGCCCTTCGTCGAATTGTTGCGCCAGGTGCGCCAGCACGCGTTGGATGCCCAGGCCTATCAGGAGCTGCCGTTCGAGCAACTGGTCGAGGCCCTGGCGCCGGAGCGCACCCTGGGGCTCAACCCGCTGTTCCAGGTGATGTTCAACCACCAAGCGGCCGGCCGTGGCGGGGCGACCAGTGCGCGCCTGGGCGACCTGCAGATCGAAGGCGTGGACAGTGTCACCGAAGTGGCCCAACTGGACCTGACCCTGGAGACCCGCGAATCGCCAGAGGGATTGGAGGCGTCGTTCATCTATGCCACCGACCTGTTCGAGCGCTCGACCATCGAGCGGCTGTCGACCCACTTCATCAACCTGCTGCAAGGCATCGTCGAGCAACCGCACCAACCGGTGGCCGAACTGCCGTTGCTGGCGGCCGCCGAGCGCGAGCGCACCCTGGTCACGTGGAACGCCACCGCTGAACAGTACCCGCTGCAGCAGAGCATCCAGCAACTGATCGAAGCCCAGGTGCAGCGTACCCCGGATGCCCCGGCGC
>NZ_BLJG01000296.1 GCF_009932375.1 Pseudomonas juntendi | reverse complement strand
AACCATAGAATCTCCCTCAGGTACGGCGCATGGCTTGAGTGCTGTGCAGTATGTGGTAGCAGGCAGCTTTGAACGGCTTAACAAATGCCCTGGCCATACGCAGCCCCGCTTGACAGTTGCGGGTATACTCGCCAACCGTTTCACTGTTATCCGAGTATTTCAATGGGTCTTTCCGCAATCGCAACACCCGCACCGCGCCGCTTCGGCGCGCCCCTTGTCGCCTTGCTTCTGCTGCTGGCTGGTGCCTGGTTCCTGAACCTCAACGCCGGCTTCAAGCAGGCCTTGCTGCTCATGGTCGGCGCCGCACTTGGCCTGACCTTGTACCACGCGGCCTTTGGTTTCACCTCAGCCTGGCGGGTGTTCATCAACGAACGCCGGGGCGCGGGCCTGCGCGCGCAGATGTTCATGCTGGGGCTGGCGGTGCTGTTGTTCTTCCCGGCGCTGTCGGCAGGTAGCCTGTTTGGCTCACCCGTGACCGGCCTTGTGGCCCCGGCCGGTGTTTCGGTGGTGTTCGGTGCGTTCATTTTCGGCATCGGCATGCAACTGGGCGGCGGTTGTGCCTCGGGCACGCTGTTCACCGTTGGCGGGGGTAATGCACGCATGCTGGTGACCTTGCTGTTCTTCATCATCGGTTCGGTCAGCGCTACCCACCACGCCGACTGGTGGTTCGCCTTACCGTCGTTCCCGGCCACCTCGATCGTGCAGGCGTGGGGGGTGGCGCCGGCGCTGCTGGTGAGCCTGGGCGTATTTGGCCTGATCGCGTGGGCCAGCGTGGTGCTGGAAAAGCGCCGGCATGGCGGGTTGGAGGCGCCTGTCGTCAGTGCGCAGCGCGGCTTGCGGCGATTGCTGCGGGGCCCCTGGCCGCTGCTGTGGGGCGCCATCGCTTTGGCCGTGTTGAACTTCGCGACACTGGCCCTGGCGGGACGGCCGTGGGGCATCACCTCGGCCTTCGCCTTGTGGGGCGCCAAGGTGCTTGAAGGGCTGGGTGTGAATGTCGCCAGTTGGGTGTTCTGGCAGGCACCGGCCAACGCCAAGGCGCTGGCTTCGCCGTTGTGGCAAGACATCACCACGGTCATGGACCTGGGCATCGTGCTCGGTGCGCTACTGGCAGCAGGGTTGGCCGGGCGTTTTGCGCCCAGCCTGAAAATTCCGCTGCCGTCATTGCTGGCTGCGGTGATTGGCGGGCTGCTGCTGGGCTATGGTTCGCGCCTGGCCTATGGCTGCAATATCGGAGCGTACTTCAGCGGTATTGCGTCGGGGAGCGTGCATGGCTGGCTGTGGCTGGTGGCGGCTTACGCCGGCAACCTGATCGGGGTGCGCTTGCGCCCACTGTTCTTTGCCGGGGAACGCCGCCCGGCGGTGCTGAGCGGCTGCTGATTCCGCACTGGGCGCCGTGCGGGGCTGCTGGAAGCTTGCTTCATGGCAGGGGCCCGGTGGCGGCGCTTTTCAGTCCATAAAGTACTTTAGATTTGATCCATAAGCGCTTGAAATAAAACACCTATCTCTTCGCGATTGCATGGTGCACGCACTGCTCGTAATAGGTCTGCCGGATCGCCGCAGGCTTGAGCCTGGAGCGGCTGTTATAGGTTTGTTCTGTAATGCCGAAGGCGGTCATGCGCATCCACGGTTTGGCGAACTTTCGCACCTGAAGCTTCTTGCGCGTAGCGTACAGGGTGACCCCGGCAAGCTTGGCCTGCTGGGCTTCACCGGCTATTTGCGCACCCCACTGGCAGGTGTGGCGATCATTCTGGCTGAGCGCCCTGGCCTGGGCGCCGAAAGCGAATGTGGCGAGCAGGCAGCCGGCCATCGTAGCTAGAAGTACTCGCATATTGCTGTCCTAAGCAATTGAAGGGGAACGAAGTTTGCCCTCACTTACAAAGGTAGGGGGCCAGCAAATTGCCGTCAGCGGGTGGCCCTGTGCAATGCCCCAGCAGCCGGGTTGCGCAGGCTAGCCCAGGCAAGGCAGGCGATCCACAGTACCGACACCCCGTAGTTGAGGCGCTGGTACAAGCCGAACAGTTGCCCGCTTTGTGCCGCCTGGGCCATGAGTGCGACGGTGACGATAGCAAGTATCAGGCTGATGGCGGACAGCAGCGCGACGGCCTGGCTGCCGGCCAGACGCGTCCCGAGCCACGCCCACAGGGCGCTCGCCAGGGTCAGTGAAAGGAACATCAGCAACCCCGACAGGTTGTGTAGCAGCTGTGAGCTGGAAGGTTGCGCCGGAGCGCAGCCTGGGTCGCAAGCGAACCAGCCTGTGCCCAGGCTACCGAGGCCGTGCACCAATACCAGGGCTGCACTCGACAACGCCACCTTCGAGCCGTGCCAGCGCCGCGCCAGGCCCAAGGCAAACAAGATGAACAAGACCGCGAGAGGATAATTGTTGACCCATGGCGACCAGCGCTGCACGGGCGAGCCAACCGCGCCGAGCTGGCTCATGGCTTGTTGGAAATGGTCGTAGCCGGGGTACGCCAGTGCAGTGAGCCAGACCCCGGCCAACAGCCACAAGGGGATCAGTAAGCCGCAGCCCAGCAAAAGGCGGTCATAGGTTTTCATACGGGCAGTTCCTTCCATGGATGCGTGAGGTGGAAACGCACAGTATCTTGCAGCGCAGGCTCTGTGCCAGCACTTCCAGGTGTTGTCGGGTAGGTGCAGCCCCAGGCAGGCAATGAAATCCGCACGCGGCATATGTGATCGTACAACTGCTTGCGCTATGATAAGCGCTGTCTTTCAAGGTGAAACACAGGGCGATGACAGAGCAGCAGGTACAGGCAAGGACCCGGCGCAAGCCACGCAGTCTGGCCCAGGAACTGGTTACGGTGCTGACCGAGCGTATTCGCAGCGGCCAGCTCAAGCGCGGCGACAAGCTGCCGACCGAATCGCAGATCATGGTCGAAGAGGGCGTCAGCCGCACGGTGGTGCGTGAGGCCATTTCGCGGCTGCAGGCCGCCGGGCAGGTGGAAACCCGCCACGGCATCGGTACGTTCGTGCTGGATGCGCCGGCGACCGGGGGGTTTCGGATCGACCCGGCTACCGTCGTTACCCTGCGTGAGGTGCTGGCGGTGCTGGAGTTGCGCATTGCTCTGGAGATCGAATCGGCAGGGCTTGCCGCACAACGTCGCAGCGATGACGAGTTGGCCGGCATGCGCGCGGCGCTGGATGAGCTGAACGAGGGGGCGGCCCACGCCACCGATGCAGTGTCGGCCGACTTCCAGTTTCACCTGCGCATTGCCCAGGCCAGTGGCAACCATTACTTCGCCGACATCCTCAACCACCTGGGCACCAGCATCATCCCCCGGACCCGGTTGAATTCAGCGCGGTTGGCGCGTGATGACCAGGCCCATTACATGAGCCGGCTGCGCCATGAGCATGAAGCCATCTATGAAGCCATTGCACGGCGAGACAGCGAAGGGGCCAAAATGGCCATGCGCATGCACCTGAGCAATAGCCGTGAGCGTTTGCGTCAGGTGCATGAAGAGGCTGAGGCGCAAGGGGCCTGAGGCCCGTGCCGCAAAGGGGCGTCAGATCGCCCCGTCGCGCCACTGCCCATTCACCAACCGCCGCAGCCCCAGCGGGTTGCTGTCACGCAGGGCTTCGGGCAACAGCGCCTGCGGGTAGTTCTGGTAGCACACGGGGCGCAGGAAGCGGTCGATAGCCAGGGTGCCGACCGAGGTTCCGCGGGCGTCGGAAGTTGCCGGGTACGGCCCGCCGTGGACCATGGCGTCGCATACCTCGACACCTGTCGGGTAACCATTGAGCAGAATCCGCCCGACTTTCTCTTCCAGCAGTGGTACCAGCCAGGCAAAGGCTTCAAAGTCCTCAGGCTCGCCGATCAGTGTGGCGGTCAGCTGGCCGCGCAGGCCAAGCACGGCAGCGCGCAACTGGTCGTTATCCTGAACTTCCACGGCCACGGTGGTGGGGCCGAACACTTCCTCCTGCAGCAATGGGTCGGACTCGACCAGCAACCGGGCATCGGCCTTGAACAACTGGGCGTGGGCCTGGCTGCCGTGCTGTGCCTGGCCGGCCAGGTGCTCGATACCGGCATGGGCGTGCAGGTGCTCCAGGCCAGCGACATAACTGCGCAGGCCGCCGGTGTTGAGCATGACCTGGCCGGCCTGCTGGCCCAAGTGCTGACCCAGCTCAGCCAACAGCTGGCTGTACGGTGGCGATTGCAGCCCGATGACCAGGCCCGGGTTGGTGCAGAACTGCCCTGCGCCCAGGCACACCGAACCGGCCAGCTCACGGGCGATGGCGTCGCCACGCTTGGCCAGGGCGCCCGGCAGGATGATCACCGGGTTGATGCTGGACATCTCGGCGAACACCGGAATCGGCTGGGAGCGCTCTGCGGCCATGCGGCACAGGGCGTCGCCGCCCTTCAGCGAACCGGTGAAACCTACAGCCTGGATGGCCGGGTGCTTGACCAGCCACTCGCCCACGCCGCCACCGAACACCATGTTGAACACCCCCTTGGGCATGCCGGTACGCTCGGCTGCCCGGGTGATGGCGCAGCCGACCAGGTCGGCGGTTGCCATGTGGCCGCTGTGCGCCTTGAACACCACCGGGCAGCCGGCGGCCAGCGCCGCGGCGGTGTCGCCACCTGCGGTGGAGAACGCCAGCGGGAAGTTACTGGCGCCGAACACCGCGACCGGGCCAACGCCAATGCGCATCTGGCGCAGGTCCACGCGTGGCAGTGGCTGGCGTTCGGGCAGGGCGAGGTCGATGCGTGCGCCCAGGTAGTCGCCACGGCGCAACACCTGGGCGAACAGGCGCATCTGGCCGCTGGTACGGCCGCGCTCACCCTGGATACGTGCGGCGGGCAGTGCGGTTTCGCGGCAGACGATAGCGATGAAGGCATCGTCCAGCTCGTCCAGTTCGGCGGCGATGGCATCCAGAAACTCGGCGCGGCGCGCCGGGGCCAGTTGGCGGAATTCGGCGAAAGCGGCGGCCGCGGCTTTGGCGGCTTGGTCGACTTCGCCCTCGGTAGCCTGGGCAAAGTTGTACGGCAGGGCTTCGCCGGTGCTCGCGTCCAGGCTCTGCAGGCGCTGTGCGCCAGCGGCGCTGCGCTGGCCGGCGATGAAGTTGTGGCCGAGGATTTCAGGCATGGGGTGCTCCTGTGAGGGTGGCTGAATGGAGAGTGCTGGGCGAGCCTGCCCAGGGCATCAGGTAATTGGCGCCGGATTGAACAGGGTGATGTCGTTGTGCAAGCGGTGCTGCTCGGCCCAGGTCTGCTTGCGGCCACTGGCGACGTCGAGGTAGTAGTGGAACAGCTCCCAGCCCAATTCCTCGATGGTCGCGCGGCCGCTGGCGATGCGTCCGGCGTCGATGTCGATCAAGTCGGGCCAGCGCTGCGCCAGCTCGCTGCGGGTGCACACCTTGACCACGGGCGCCATGGCCAGGCCATACGGCGTGCCGCGGCCTGTGGTGAAGACATGAAGGTTCATGCCTGCGGCCAGTTGCAGGGTGCCACAGACAAAGTCGCTGGCCGGGGTGGCGCAAAAGATCAGGCCCTTGCCCTTGACCCGCTCGCCTGGGCCAAGCACGCCCTGGATGGCTCCGCTGCCGGACTTGACGATCGAACCCAGCGACTTTTCGACGATGTTCGACAGCCCGCCTTTCTTGTTGCCCGGTGTGGTATTGGCGCTGCGGTCGGCAGCGCCTTGCTGCAGGTAGCGGTCATACCAGTCCATTTCGCTGACCAGCGCGTCGGCCACCGCCTGGTTTTGCGCGCGGGAAGTCAGCATGTAGATGGCGTCGCGAACCTCGGTCACTTCCGAGAACAGCACGGTGGCACCGGCACGTACCAGCAGGTCGGCGGCATAACCCAGCGCCGGGTTGGCGGTAATGCCCGAAAAGGCGTCGCTGCCACCGCACTGCATGCCCAGGATCAGCTCGCTGGCCGGTACGCTTTCGCGTCGACGCTGGTCGAGTTTCTTCAGGCGGGTGTCGGCCAGCGCCATGATCTGCTCGATCATTTCCACAAAGCCCAGGCTGGCGTCCTGCAGGCGGTACAGCCACGGGTCGCTGAGATCTACCGACGGGTCGTTGTCGTGCATCACCTGGTCGGCCTGCAGCTTTTCGCAGCCCAGGCTGATGACCAGCGCTTCGCCGCCCAGGTTGGGGTTGCGCGCCAGGTTGCGCACGGTGCGGATCGGGATATAGGCGTCGCGGGCGTTGATGGCCACGCCGCAGCCGTAGCTGTGGGTGATGGCTACCACGTCATCGACGTTGGGGTATTTGGGCAGCAGTTCGCTGCGGATGCGCTTGACCGCGTGCTCCAGCACGCCGGTCACGCACTGCACGGTGGTGGTGATGCCAAGGATATTGCGCGTGCCCACCGTGCCGTCGGCGTTGCGGTAGCCTTCGAAGGTGAAACCTTCCAGTGGCGGCAGCGGCTGTGGCACGGCATCGCAGCGTGGCAGGCTGTCCAGTTCCGGGGCAGCGGGCATGGCCAGCTGGCTTTCCTGTACCCAGCTGCCCTGGCGCAGGTCTTCCAGCGCATAACCGATGATTTGCCCGTAGCGGCGCACCGGCTCGCCCTTGGCGATGGTCACGGTGGCAACCTTGTGGCTTTGCGGTACGCCCTCGACCAGGGTCAGGCCGTCGGCAAAACGGGCACCTTCGCCCAGGCCGCCGTCATTGACCACGACCACGACGTTGTCATCGTCGTGCAGGCGCACGTAGCGGGGCGAGTCGGAATGTTCGATCAACTGCATGTTTGGGCCCTACTTGTCAGGTTCTCAGGCTTTTTTGTACATCCGCCCGCACCGAACGAGCCGGGGCGGGCGTGTCACTCAATGACGCGAGCTGGCCAGTTCGCCGTTGGCAGCAGGCTCAGCCTGTGGCTTCGGGGCGTCGTCGCGCAATTCGATACGCTTGATCGGGCCAACGATCACCAGGTAGCTGAACACCGCTACCAGGGCGTTGGCGCCTACGTAGACCAGAGCCCACTTGAACGACCCCGTGGCGCTGATGATGTAGCCGATGACGATAGGCGTAGTGATCGAGGCGATGTTGCCGAAGGTGTTGAACAGGCCGCCCGACAGGCCGGCGATCTGCTTCGGCGAGGTGTCTGCCACTACCGCCCAGCCCAGCGCGCCGATGCCTTTGCCGAAGAAGGCCAGGGTCATGAAACCGACGACCATCCACTCGGCGTCTACGTAATTGCAGAACACCATGGTGGTCGACAGCATCAGGCCGCAGACGATCGGCAGCTTGCGCGAGAAGGTCAACGAGTTGCCACGGCGCAGCAGCCAGTCCGAGATCACCCCGCCCAGCACGCCGCCGATAAAGCCGCAGACCGCCGGCAGCGAGGCGATGAAGCCGGCCTTGAGGATGGTCATGCCGCGTTCCTGCACCAGGTATACCGGGAACCAGGTCAGGAAGAAGTAGGTGATGGCGTTGATGCAATACTGGCCCAGGTACACGCCCAGCAGCATGCGGCTGGTCAGCAGCTGCTTGATGTAACCCCATTTCGGGCCATCGTTGCCGCGCTTGTGGTCCATGTCGACCAGGCCGCCGTTCTGCTCGATGTGTTCGAGCTCGGCCGGGCTGATGCGTGGATGCTGGCGCGGGTTGTAGATGGTTTTCAGCCACACCATCGAGAAGATGATGCCCAGCGCCCCCATCACCACGAACACGTGCTCCCAGCCGAAGCTGAACACGATCCAGCCCATGATCGGTGCGAACAGGGCGGTGGCGAAGTACTGCGCGGAGTTGAAGATGGCCGAGGCGGTGCCGCGTTCCTGGGTCGGGAACCAGGCCGCGACGATACGGGCGTTACCCGGGAACGAAGGGGCTTCGGCAAAGCCGACGAGGAAGCGCAAGGTGAACAGGGTCACGACTGCCCAGGCAACCGGCAGGCCGCCGACAAAGCCCTGCAACAGGGTGAACAGCGACCAGGTGAAGATGCTGAAGGCGTAGACGTTCTTGGAACCGAAGCGGTCGAGCAGCCAGCCACCCGGAATCTGGCCAGCCACGTAAGCCCATCCGAAGGCGGAGAAGATATAACCGAGGGTTACGGCGTCAATGCCGAGGTCTTTCTGCAGGCTGGAGCCTGCGATTGCAATGGTCGCGCGGTCGGCATAGTTGATCGTGGTCACCAGGAACAGCATGAACAGGATCAGGTAGCGCACATGCGTCTTTTTAGTCGCTTGCATGCTGGTTGTACTCCCACTAGTTATTTTTGTGCGGGCTCACGAATGGTAACCGGAGCGGGGCAGGCCCACTCCGGGCGCGGCATATGGCAGGCCGCAGGCGGCGCTTACTGCGGGCCCATCTTGTCCATCAGCGCGGCGAGCATTTCGTACTCTTCGGCGGTGAGGTCGGTCAGCGGGGTACGCACCGGGCCTGCGTCGTAACCGGCCAGCTTGGCGCCGGCCTTGACGATGCTCACGGCGTAGCCAGCCTTGCGGTTGCGGATGTCCAGGTAGGGCAGGAAGAAATCATCGATCAGCTTGGCCACGGCAGCGTGGTCGTCGCGGGCGATGGCGTTGTAGAAGTCCATCGCAGTCTTCGGCACAAAGTTGAACACTGCCGAGGAGTAGACCGGTACGCCCAGGGCCTTGTAGGCAGCAGCATACACTTCGGCGGTTGGCAGGCCGCCCAGGTAGCTGAAGCGATCACCCAGGCGGCGGCGGATCGACACCATCAGCTCGATATCACCCAGGCCGTCCTTGTAGCCGATCAGGTTAGGGCAGCGTTCGGCCAGTTTCTCCAGCAGGTCGGCGTTCAGGCGGCAGACATTGCGGTTGTACACCACCACGCCGATCTTCACCGACTTGCAGACGGCTTCCACGTGGGCGGCAACACCGTCCTGGCTGGCTTCGGTCAGGTAGTGCGGCAGCAGCAGCAGGCCCTTGGCGCCCAGGCGCTCGGCTTCTTGCGCATATTCGATGGCCTGGCGGGTGGAGCCACCCACGCCGGCGAGGATCGGTACCGAAGTGGCGCAGGTATCGACTGCGGTCTTGATGACCTGGCTGTATTCGCTGGCAGCCAGGGAGAAGAACTCACCCGTACCACCGGCGGCGAACAGGGCACTGGCGCCATACGGGGCCAGCCACTCCAGGCGCTTGATGTAGCCCGCCGGGTTGAAGTCGCCCTGGGCGTTGAAGTCGGTGACCGGGAAAGACAGCAGGCCGTGGGAGAGGATGGATTTGAGTTCTTGTGGGTTCATTGTTGTTGGCATCCTGTGGCGCTTGGGTGGAGGTGTTGTTTTGCGTTGGAGGTAAGTTATCGTACAACATCGGGGATGACCAGTGCTTTCTTGGAATTTTGTTTTCCGCGAGGGTGTACGCGTCGAGGTGCCCGCCTCGATATGTGTGGCGGGTTGCAGATCGAGCGCAGCTCGCG
>NZ_BLJG01000295.1 GCF_009932375.1 Pseudomonas juntendi | reverse complement strand
TAGAATCTCCCACAGGTACTGCACAAGGCTTGGGGCCTGTGAGGTCCATGTGGGAGCTGGCTTGCCGGCGATGAGGCCGGTACAGGCTTACTCGATGAAAGTGACCACACCACCTTCCAGCGACTTCACCCGGGCCAGCGATTCAACGCGGTAGCCCTGGCTGTCCAGTTCGGCGCGGCCGCCCTGGAACGACTTCTCGATGACGATACCCAGGCCGGCCACGGTGGCGCCGGCCTGCTTGATGATCGAGATCAGTGCCTGCGACGCCTTGCCGTTGGCCAGGAAGTCGTCGATCACCAGCACGCGGTCGCTGCTGTTGAGGTGGCGCGGCGAGATGGCCACGGTGTTCTCGGTCTGCTTGGTGAAGGAATACACCGAGGCGGTCAGCAGGTTTTCGGTCAGGGTCAGCGACTGGTGCTTGCGGGCGAAGATCACCGGTACGCCCAGCTTCAGGCCGGTCATCACTGCCGGGGCAATGCCGGAGGCTTCGATGGTGACGATCTTGGTCACGCCAGCATCGGCGAACAGGCGGGCAAACTCGTCACCGATCAGCTGCATCAGCGCCGGGTCGATCTGGTGGTTGAGAAACGCGTCCACTTTGAGGACCTGATCGGAAAGCACGATGCCTTCTTCGCGAATCTTCTGATGCAGTGCTTCCACTGTGATTTCCTCGATGTAACAAAGGTGGCCGCTGGAGGCGGCAATATTAAAGAGTAATGGTTGATCAGCGTTTGAGCATTGCCCGGATGTCGGCCAGGGCGTTGTTGCCGCGTGCCGCCTTCACCTCGACCGGGGCGTCGTCCAGACCTTCCCAGGCCAGGTCGTCGGGTGGCAATTCGTCGAGGAACCGGCTGGGCGTACAGTCGATGATTTCACCGTACTGTTTGCGCTTGGCGGCGAAGGTAAAGGCCAGGGTCTGGCGGGCGCGGGTGATGCCCACATAGGCCAGGCGGCGCTCTTCTTCGATGGTGTCGGCCTCGATGCTGGAGCGGTGCGGGAGGATTTCCTCTTCCATGCCCATGATGAACACGTAAGGGAACTCAAGGCCTTTGGAGGCATGCAGGGTCATCATCTGCACCCCTTCGGCGTTCTCTTCTTCTTCCTGCTGGCGCTCGAGCATGTCGCGCAGCACCAGCTTGCCGATGGCGTCCTCGATGGTCATGTCACCCTCTTCATCCTTTTCGAGGGTGTTTTTCAGTGCGTCCACCAGGAACCAGACGTTGCTGATGCGGAAATCGGCGGCCTTGTCGCTGGCGGTCTGCTGGCGGATCCAGTTTTCGTAGTCGATGTCGCGGATCATCTCGTGCAGCGCGGCAATCGGGTCTTCCAGGGCGACCTTCTGGCGTACCCCGTCCAGCCAGTGCTTGAAGCGCTGCAAACGCTCGGTATAGCGGGCGTCCAGGTGTTCACCCAGGCCCAGCTCGTCGCTGGCGGCGTACATGGAAATGCCGCGCTCGGTGGAATAGTTGCCGAGCTTTTCCAGGGTGGTGGAGCCGATCTCGCGGCGCGGCACGTTGATCACCCGCAGGTAGGCGTTGTCGTCGTCCGGGTTCACCAGCAGGCGCAGGTAGGCCATCAGGTCCTTGACCTCCTGGCGGCCGAAGAAGCTGTTGCCGCCCGACAGGCGATACGGCACCTGGTGGTGCTGCAGTTTCAGCTCGATCAGCTTGGCCTGGTAGTTGCCGCGGTAGAGGATGGCAAAGTCGCTGTACGGGCGGTTGGTGCGCAGGTGCAAGGTGAGGATCTCCATGGCCACCCGTTCGGCCTCGGCTTCCTCGTTCTTGCAGCGGATCACGCGGATCTCGTCGCCTACACCCATCTCGCTCCACAGCTGTTTTTCGAACGCGTGCGGGTTGTTGGCGATCAGCACGTTGGCACAGCGCAGGATCCGGCTGGTGGAGCGGTAGTTCTGTTCGAGCATGACGATCTTCAGGGAGGGGTAGTCCTCCTTGAGCAGCATCAGGTTCTCGGGGCGGGCACCGCGCCAGGCATAGATGGACTGGTCGTCGTCGCCCACCACGGTGAACTGGTTGCGCATGCCGATCAGCATCTTCACCAGCAGGTACTGGCTGGCATTGGTGTCCTGGTACTCGTCCACCAGCAGGTAGCGCACGCGGTTCTGCCAGCGCTCCAGCACCTCGGGGTGTTCCTGGAACAGCTTCACCGGCTGCAGGATCAGGTCGTCGAAGTCCACTGCGTTGAACGCCTTGAGCGTGCGTTGGTAGTGGGTGTAGACGATGGCGGCGGTCTGCTCGCGCGGGTTGCGCGCCTTTTCCAGGGCTTCTGGCGGCAGGATCAGGTCGTTCTTCCAGGCACCGATCATGTTCTTGATCTCGTCGATGCCGTCGTCGCCTGAGTATTCCTTCTGCATGATGTCCGACAGCAACGCCTTGATGTCGGACTCGTCGAAGATCGAGAAGCCCGGCTTGTAGCCCAGCCGCTCGTGTTCCTTGCGGATGATGTTCAGGCCCAGGTTGTGGAAGGTACACACCGTCAGGCCGCGACCTTCCCCCGGGCGCAGCAAGGTGCCAACCCGCTCCTTCATCTCGCGCGCGGCCTTGTTGGTAAAGGTCATCGCCACGATGTACTGGGCACGAATGCCGCAGTTCTGGATCAGGTGGGCAATCTTGCGCGTGATCACGCTGGTCTTGCCCGAGCCTGCACCGGCGAGCACCAAAAGAGGGCCGCCGACATAGTCACGGGCTTCCTGCTGCCGGGGATTGAGTCGGGACATGCTAGAAACCGGGGGTCGCCAGAAAATAGCCGCGCATTCTAACAGGCATGGGGCCGTTGTGGCGTGACCGTCTGACGTCTGAGTCAGACTTTTATTGGCGCCCTGTATTAGTCAGGCTAATGCCAGGCACTGGAAAAATCGTATTTGCCGAACGGGCCTGATTTCGCGCAGGATGCACGACAAAATACGTCGGGTCGCCGCAGAGTCCGGTGTATGTATAAAATTGAAAATCATTTTCATCAATGCAGTAGCATATTCATCTTCTCTCGTTGTGCCGTGAAGCCCTAAGGAGCCCGCTTGTCCACGCCTGTCGAACCTCTGCGTTTGCTGCTGTTGGCTGATGAGCCGGAATGGGCCGTGCTGCTGCGCGAGTCCGTGCAGGGGTTGGGCGGCACTGCAGTGCTGTTGACGGCGCCTGACTGGGAGGCCGTCGACAGCCTTTTCAGCCATGACCGGCAAGCCGTGGTCCTGGCGACTGCGGCACTGCAACCAGCGCCGGGGCGCTGTGAGCTGCCGACCATCCTGCTGCTGGACGACGAGCCCGCGGTGGCCCCCAGCGGCGTCAGCGACTGGCTGGTGCGCCAACAGCTCAGCACCGATAGCCTGCGCCGCTCGCTGCGGCATGTGCGCGAACGCGGTGTGCTGGTGGCCACCTTGCAGCGCCTTGCCGAGCAAGACCCACTGACCGGTATCGCCAACCGCCAGGGCTTCCAGGCCTTGCTCTCGGCACGGCTGGCTGAAAACGAAGGCCGGGGCGTTGCCCTCGGCCACCTCGACCTGGACAACTTCCGCCACGTCAACGACGCCCTTGGCCACCAGAGCGGTGACCGCCTGATTCTGCAGGTTGTGGCCCGGTTGAAACACCAACTGGAGGCAGGGGACCAGTTGGCGCGCCTGGGCAGCGACGAATTCGCGCTGCTGATCGACACGCGCCGCGACCCGAACCGGGCCGAATGGATTGCCGAACGCATCGTCGAGGCCCTGGCCGAGCCCTATTGGATCGATGGCGAAAGCTTGCTGTTGGGCTGCAGCCTGGGCCTGGCGCATGCCCGTGCCCAGGGCGGCGCCGACCCGCTGATGTGGCACGCGCACATCGCCATGCGCCAGGCCAAGGGTAGCCAGGGCTGCACCTTCCATGTGTTCAACGAGCGCATCAACCGTAATGCCCGCAGCCTGGCCGACCTGGAAAGCGAACTGCGCCGCGCCCTGCGCCGGAATGAACTGGAACTGCACTATCAACCCCGGCTGAACCTGGCCGATGGGCGCATCGTGGGGCTCGAGGCGCTGGTGCGCTGGCGGCACTCGGACCGGGGGCTGCTACCGCCCTGCGAGTTCGTGCCGCTGGCGGAGCAAAGCGGCCTGATCGTGCCATTGGGCTACTGGGTGATTTCCCGTGCGCTGCGCGACATGCAGGCGTTGTGCGAACGCGGCCTGGAGCCGCTGCACATGGCGGTCAACCTGAGCTTCCGCCAGTTCCAGGATAGCCAGCTGCTGGCCACCTTGAGCCGGCTGATCCTCGAGCACGGGGTGGATGCTCGCTGGCTGGAATTCGAACTGACCGAAACGGCGGTCATGCGCCGCAACGAGCTGGTACGCCAGACCATGGATGCGCTGGGCCGGCTGGGCGTGCGCTTCTCGCTGGATGACTTTGGCACCGGTTTTTCGTCGTTCGTCCACCTGAACAGCCTGCCGATCACCTTGCTCAAGGTGGACCGCAGTTTCGTGGCCGAGATGGAAATGCGCGAGGAAAACCGCAAGCTGGTGCACGCCATGATCAACCTGGCGCACAACCTTAACCTTGAGGTGGTGGCTGAAGGGGTGGAGAGTGATGAGCAACTGGAGCTGCTGCGCGGGTTTGGTTGTGACCAGGTGCAAGGTTTTCTGGTCAGCAAGCCACTGCCGGTGGGGGAGTTGATGGAGTTTTTGCTGCAGGCGCCTGACCGTCAGTTGGGGGTTGTCCTTTAGGGCCCTTCCGCGGGCACGCCCACTCCCACAGGGGCCGCGCCCTGTACCTGTGGGAGCGGGCGTGCCCGCGAATAG
>NZ_BLJG01000294.1 GCF_009932375.1 Pseudomonas juntendi | reverse complement strand
TCTTCCAGGGAATGGTAAGTGTGGGGTGGATCGGGGACGATCTTAAGCATGATGGAACACCTTAAATGGAGGCCATCACCATCTGCTGTCAAACAATTGGTGGCAGCGGTACATGGGTTGACAGACCGGTAGGTGAACCAAAACCCGGCGCACATGAGTGCCCCATGCACAGCTGCCATAACGGCAAAAGCCATGTGGTTGACGAGTGCGGCCTGTCAAAGCCGGTCGCTGATTTCGCAGCGACCGCCCGATACTAGAGCCCAGCCCAGATCATCCCGTTCCAGCCCTGGAAAGTCACTACTCAGTTGAATAAGGCCTCCTGACGGCGGAAGCTTGATGGGATAAGCTCTCAAAAAACTCTCCAATCCACTCCGGCTCTGCGGTTTTATCCCTCCTAGCCTGCCGCCGTGCATTGAAAGCCTTGGCTAAGTCCTCCTGTAGCTGAGAGCTCTGTTCGGGCCCAACAGACTTGTCTACGTAGCTGGGAAGTTTTTCTTGCTGCTTTCTATAGAGCTTATCGCGATTTTCTACGGCAGGTACTAACTTTGCTATGTATTTGCTAAGACCCTTTTCGTATTTATCGGGGTTTTCTCTCATATTCACGGCATCTTTGAGTTGTCTATAAGTGTAAGGTTTGTGTCGGTATTCATTTTCAATATTGTATACTTTTCTCTGTGCCTTGTTGGCCTTGTTTACCAAATTTTTAATTTTTGATTTGTAGTATTTGGATTCTGACTCAGTATTCCTGAACATGGGCAAGAGACGCCTAAATATTCTGTATGCTATATGCCCCGAATTATCTGTATGGTTTGTGGGGTCGCCAAAGCAGTAGCTATAAGCGTTCAAACCACCACTGGCAAAGGGACTAAAAGAGTCTGGGCTACAAAACCGCTGTAGTTGCGGACTGAACAGCCGATAGCTACCTAATAGGTAGCATAAGGTCCGCGGGTCACGCCATTGACCGTTGAAGGCCAATAGCACGGCGTCTTCCGAGGTTTCCAGATGGCCGTAAGGTGAGTACGTCATGACCCTGTCGAGCAGGCCCAAGACAGAATTGGCGCGATCGCTCGTCAATATTTTTGTCGCCTGCGCTCTTTCGAGTTGCGCCAAAACTGTATCTTGCACGCGAACAATATGACGGCACCCGTGCGGAGATACTGTAGTGTTTAAATGACCATTTTGATAGAAGTGTAGAGAATTGTCATTTGACAATTTTTTAAAGCGGAGGCCGGTCGCTTCGCAAGCTGGTTCGGTTCTTCCGTTTGTTTTGTTCGGCATAACATTCACCCAACAGTTGTCGGAGTGCTTGATGCTGCGCGAAGCATTGCATAACCACAACTGGTAGTTTTGCTAGTTGTTAGACGGTGGGAACAAGCCCAATGAGCGCCAGTCAGATCTCTCGTTTTCCAGACCATTCTGGCCAACGAGGCCCCTCTCGGAAAATCAGCAACAGCAAGGCCAGGTACAGGCGCCCCAGGCGCAGGCCGATTTGCTCAACACCCTGGGCAGCCAGTTGAACATCACCCCCGAGCAGGCCGTGGGCGGGGCGGGGGCGATGTTGGGTTTGGCACGCAACAGCCTGAGCAGCGAGGACTATGGCCAGCTGACCAAGGCGGTACCGGGCCTGGACCTGTTGTCGGGTGCCAATGCCCTGGGCGGGCTAAGTGGCTTGGGGGATTTGCTGGGCAGCAACAAGGGTAGCCAGTCGGC
>NZ_BLJG01000293.1 GCF_009932375.1 Pseudomonas juntendi | reverse complement strand
CGCGGCCGCCTTGTTCGTACGACGCGATATTGAGGCATGCACCAAGGCGTTCGCGCGCAAATCCCACAGGAATAATTGGCCCGAAACAAACGTAGGAGCGAGCGCAGCTCGCGATTGCGCCGCGCGGGCGGCGCTCGCTCTAACAGGCGCTGCCATACCTTGTGGCAAACACCTGTCAGCCCTGATGCGATCCCTGTGGGAGCTGGCTTGCCAGCGATAGGGCCAGCACTGCCCCAGCAGATTCACCACACAATCGCTTTATCACGACAAATGGCCACAGGGCAGTTATTTCAACGCCTGCAGCGCGCCAAGCCGCTGTTTTCTCTCGCCAGATTTGCATTCCCCCAGTGATTAACGCTGGCCAAATGCCGCCTCAAATGGGAACCTTTAGGGCCCTGGAGACGTCCACTCCCCTGCAACCCGCTTCGGTTGAGGGCTGGTTTCATCAGCATTTTCGGGCCCGACGGGGTTCGGCTCATGGCCAGATCGCAGCCTTCGGTTTGCATCTGGCTGCTACTCGCGAACACACCACCCGCCGCCACCCCTGGCCGGCAACCAAGAAGTGTGCTCGCCGACAACACAAGGAGTCCGCCTGTGGCTAAACGCTACGGTAAAGGGCTGTTGGGATGGGCCGCCGTGCTCGTCATCCTGGCCCTGCTGGTCCACTGGATCGGCATCGACACGATCGCGCGGTATCGCGACGATCTTGGGTTCTACCTGCAAGCGCACCTGGTACTGGTGCTGGCTTCGATGGCGGCGGCACTGGCCGTGGGCATCCCCGCCGGCATTGCGCTCAGTCGGCCGCACCGGGTCGACAAAGCCGAGCGCTTCATGCAGTTCTTCAACGTTGGCAATACCATCCCCCCCCTGGCCGTTCTGGCCATCGCCCTGAGTATCCTGGGCATCGGCGCCGGGCCGGCGATCTTCGCACTGTTCCTCGCCTCCCTCCTGCCCATCGTGCGCAACACCTACGAAGGCCTGAAAAACGTCCCCGCCTCGCTCAAGGAAGCCGCCACGGGCATTGGCATGACCCCACGCCAGCAACTGTGGCAGGTCGAGCTGCCCAACGCCGTGCCAATCATTGTCGGCGGTGTTCGCGTGGCCCTGGCCTTGAACGTGGGCACCGCACCGCTGGCATTCCTGATTGGCGCCAATAGCCTGGGCAGCCTGATTTTCCCCGGCATCGCCCTGAACAACCAGCCACAACTGCTGCTGGGGGCCGCCTGTACCGCACTGCTGGCCCTGCTACTGGACGCGGCGGTGAATTTCTCCAGCAAGCGCTGGCTGGAACGTGGCCTGGCCCACTAAGGATAGGGAACGCATGAAGAAAACAATCGCCTTGCTGCTGGGCGCGGCCCTGCTGTTCGCAGGATTTGCCCAGGCAGCGGAAAAGCCCCAGATCCGCATCGGCGCGCGGGTGTTCACCGAACAGACCGTACTGGCCGAAATCACCGCGCAGTACCTGCGTGCCAACGGTTTCGACGTGCGCGTCACGACCGGCCTGGGTAGCAACATCGCGCGCCAGGCCCAGGAAACCGGCCAGCTCGACCTGATGTGGGAATACACCGGCGTATCGCTGGTGTCGTACAACCACATCGAAGAACGCATGCCCAGCGCCGAAGCCACCTACGCCAAGGTCAAGGCGCTGGACGCGAAAAAGGGCCTGGTCTGGCTGACCCCGTCGAAGTTCAGCAACACCTACGCCTTGGGCCTGCCCAAGCAAGTGGCCGAGGCCTATCCGCAGGTCAACAGCATCAGCGACCTCAACCAGGTACTGCGTGACGAAAGCGAGCGCAAGCACCTGGTGGCGCTGGACACCGAGTTCGCCAACCGCCCCGATGGCCTGGTCGGCCTGAAAGCGATGTACGACCTGCAACTGGGCCGTGCCAACATCCGCCAGATGGACGCGGGCCTGGTCTACACCGCCATGCGCAACAACCAGGTGTTCGCCGGCCTGGTGTACACCACCGATGGCCGCCTGAGCGCCTTCAACCTGAAGCTGCTGGAAGACGACAAGCACTACTTCCCTGACTACACGGCCGCGCCGGTGGTGCGCAAGGCCGTGCTCGACGCCAACCCGCAGCTGGCGGGGCTGCTCAAACCGCTGGCCGAGCAACTGGACGATGAAACCATGCGCCAGCTCAACGCCAAGGTCGATGTCGAGCACCAGAACCCGACCGCCGTGGCCGCCGCCTTCCTGCGCGATCACCCACTGACCAGCGAGGGCCAGCCATGAACCTGATCGATACCTTCAACCACCTCGACTGGGCCCAGGTACTGAACCTGACCGGCCAACACATCATGCTGGTCGGTGTGGCCGTGGGCCTGGCGATTCTGGTGGGCGTGCCGCTGGGCATCCTCATGACCCGCTTCCCGGCCCTTGCCGGCCCGCTGCAGGCCAGCGCCACGGTACTGCTGACCATCCCGTCGATTGCCCTGTTCGGCCTGTTGCTGCCGCTTTACTCCAAATTCGGCCAAGGCCTCGGGCCGCTACCGGCGATT
Source organism: Pseudomonas juntendi (assembly GCF_009932375.1). GTDB lineage: Bacteria > Pseudomonadota > Gammaproteobacteria > Pseudomonadales > Pseudomonadaceae > Aquipseudomonas > Aquipseudomonas juntendi. The sequence continues at coordinate 10,018 of NZ_BLJG01000293.1, read as the reverse complement.
ACCGCCGTGTTCCTGTATTCGCTGTTGCCGATCATGCGCAACACCTACCTGGCCCTGACCAATGTCGAACCCGGCATCCGCGAAGCCGCACGCGGCATCGGCATGACCTTCGGCCAGCGCCTGCGCATGGTCGAGCTGCCCATCGCCGTGCCGGTGATCCTCGCCGGCGTGCGTACCGCCGTGGTGATGAACATCGGCGTCATGACCATTGCCGCCACCATCGGCGCCGGCGGCCTTGGCGTGCTGATCCTGACCTCCATCAGCCGCAGCGACATGTCGATGCTGCTGGTCGGCGCGGTACTGGTCAGCCTGCTGGCCATCATCGCCGACCTGCTGCTGCAAACCCTGCAACGTGCCCTGACTCCAGAAGGACTGCGCTCATGATCGAACTGAAGAACCTCAGCAAAACCTTCAACGTCAACGGCAAGGACGTCAAAGCCGTCGACGCGGTAAGCCTCACCGTCAACGAAGGGGAAATCTGCGTGTTCCTCGGCCCATCGGGCTGCGGCAAAAGCACCACGCTGAAAATGATCAACCGCCTGATCACGCCAACCTCGGGCCAGGTGTTCATCAATGGCGAGGACACCACCGGGCTGGACGAAGTGACCCTGCGCCGGCACATCGGCTATGTGATCCAGCAGATCGGCCTGTTCCCCAACATGACCATCGAAGAGAACATCACCGTGGTGCCGCGCCTGCTCGGCTGGGACAAGCAGAAATGCCACGAACGCGCCCGCGAACTGATGCACATGATCAAGCTCGAGCCCAAACAGTACCTGCAACGCTACCCGCGCGAGCTTTCCGGTGGCCAGCAGCAGCGTATCGGCGTGATCCGCGCGTTGGCGGCCGATGCGCCGGTGCTGTTGATGGACGAACCGTTCGGCGCGGTCGACCCGATCAACCGTGAAATGATCCAGAACGAATTCTTCGAAATGCAACGGGCGCTGAACAAGACCGTGATCATGGTCAGCCACGACATCGACGAAGCGATCAAGCTTGGCGACAAGATTGCCATCTTCCGTGCCGGCAAGTTGCTGCAGCTGGACCACCCGGACACCCTGCTGGCGCACCCGGCAGACGAGTTCGTGAGCAACTTCGTAGGCCAGGACAGCACCCTCAAGCGCCTGCTGCTGGTGCGCGCCGAAGATGCGGCAGACAACGCCCCGGCGGTCAGCCCGGAAACGCCGGTAAGCGATGCGCTGGAACTGCTCGACGAACACGACCGCCGCTACGTGGTGGTCACCGACGCGCAGAACAAGGCCCTGGGCTATGTACGCCGGCGGGACATGCACCGCCAGCAGGGCACCTGTGGTGACTTCCTGCGCCCGTTCAATGCCACTGCCTCGCACGACGAGCACCTGCGCATCCTGCTGTCGCGCATGTACGAGTTCAACCGGGCGTGGTTGCCGGTGCTGGATGCCGAGCAGGTGTTCCTCGGCGAGGTGACACAGGAGTCGATTGCGGCGTACCTGAGTTCCGGCCGCTCGCGCGGCGCCAAGACCAGCATCGTCTCCCCAGCGGAGGCGGTGGCATCGTGAGGCGCGCTGCCCAGTGATGCGCAGCAAGGTGCGGATCCGGGTTTCACGCACCTGAAACGTCGCATCCGTTGGTCGGTAACAAAAAATTTATGCGCGATTTTCGGCACGTGGGTACCAGAAAAGCGTGGCCATAAATATGAACACCTCTGGTGCCATCGGGTATCAGGCTGCTGCCACAGGGTGGGTCAAAACCCTGTAGCAGCGGCCTCAACCGCACATGAGCCGACGTGGTCCATTCCACAATTTTTTACGCTTGAAACACCACCGGGAACATCAGCCGGTCATATGAGTCGTTTATTCAAACGACAGGTGGCCGATCAACGCCGATCACGCCAGGATTGCCTGTTGATTCTGCATTCTTCACGCCCTAAAGTGCGCGCCGAACGTCCATGCTGGAAACGATCCATCCGGCTCAAGTACTGAGTAGGCGAACCAAAGTGGGGATACGGAGGACGTTCAGTTTGCAGCCACTTAATCTTTCAGTTTGCCCATGGAGTCCCTGAGCATGTCGATCCAGGTCGAAGACTATTTCGCGCGTGATACCTTCCAGAAAATGAAGGCGTTCGCCGACAAGCAGGAAACCCCGTTCGTACTCATCGATACCCAGATGATCAGCCAGGCTTACGACGACCTGCGCGCGGGTTTCGAATTCGCCAAGGTCTACTATGCGGTGAAGGCCAACCCGGCTGTCGAGATCATCGACCTGCTCAAGGAGAAAGGTTCGAGCTTCGACATCGCCTCGATCTACGAGCTGGACAAGGTGTTGGGCCGCGGCGTCAGCGCTGACCGCATCAGCTATGGCAACACCATCAAGAAGTCCAAGGACATCCGCTACTTCTACGAGAAGGGCGTGCGCCTGTATGCCACCGACTCCGAAGCCGACCTGCGCAACATCGCCAAGGCCGCCCCGGGCTCGAAAGTGTACGTACGTATCCTCACCGAAGGCTCGACCACTGCAGACTGGCCGCTGTCGCGCAAATTCGGCTGCCAGACCGACATGGCCATGGACCTGCTGATCCTGGCCCGCGACCTGGGCCTGGTGCCCTACGGCATCTCCTTCCACGTCGGTTCGCAACAGCGCGACATCAGCGTGTGGGACGCCGCCATCGCCAAGGTCAAGGTGATCTTCGAGCGCCTGAAGGAAGAAGACGGCATCGAACTGAAGCTGATCAACATGGGCGGTGGCTTCCCGGCCAACTACATCACCCGTACCAACAGCCTGGAAACCTACGCCGAAGAAATCATTCGCTTCCTCAAGGAAGACTTCGGTGACGAGCTGCCGGAAATCATCCTCGAACCTGGCCGTTCGCTGATCGCCAACGCCGGCATCCTGGTCAGCGAAGTGGTGCTGGTTGCACGCAAGTCGCGTACCGCCGTCGAGCGCTGGATCTACACCGACGTGGGCAAGTTCTCCGGCCTGATCGAAACCATGGACGAAGCCATCAAGTTCCCGATCTGGACCGAGAAGAAAGGCGAAACCGAAGAAGTGGTCATCGCCGGCCCTACCTGCGACAGCGCCGACATCATGTACGAGAACTACAAGTACGGCCTGCCGCTGAACCTGGCCATTGGTGACCGCCTGTACTGGCTGTCGACCGGTGCCTACACCACCAGCTACAGCGCAGTGGAATTCAACGGCTTCCCGCCGCTGAAGGCCTACTACCTGTAATGCACAACGGGGCCGCGAGGCCCCGTTTTCATGTGTGCAGATGCCGAGATCAGCGCTGTCGAGGTGGGAGCCGGCTTGCCGGCGATTGGGCCAGCACAGGCAACTTCAAGCTTCGCGCCGTTCGATTTCCTCGGCATAGCGCGCGGCAAACGCCATGAGCACCGGCCCCGCGCCCTGCAGGGTCACCAGCGCCGCACGCAGGAAGTTCAGGTTACCCTCGACCCGCGCACGCTCCAGCCAAGGCGCAGCCTCGGCCACCTGGCCACGCTCGACCAGCACCAGCCCCAGGCTGAACATGCCGCGAAAATCCCCTGCCTCGGCCGACCGGCGATACCAGCGCACCGCACGCGCGGGGCTGGGCGCGGTGGCAATGCCCTGCTCCAGATAGCGCCCGTACAGGTTCATCGACTTGGCATGCCCCTGCTGTGCGGCCTTCTCGTAGCACATCAGCGCCTGCGCCTGGTTGGCCGGCACACCACGCCCGGTCGCCAGCAGGTTACCCAGGTTGTACAGCCCCCAGGCAAGCCCGGCATCGGCGGCGCGGGCATAGTGCACGGCGGCTTGAGCCAGGTTTACCGCACCGCCCCAGCCATGCTCCAGGCAACGCCCGAGCATGTTATGCGCCATGGCGTTGCCACCTTGCGCGGCAATGGCAAACCAGCGCCGGGCAACCTCGGCGTCGGCTTCTATCCCGCGCCCATCGAGCAGGATCTGCCCCAGCAGCAACTGCGCTTCGACCACGCCCTGCCCCGCCGCTGCCAGGATGGCCTGGGCCGCCTTGCCCGGGCTTTGCTCAAGCATGGCCCGCAACCCGGCCACGTCCAGCACTTCCTCACGCCGCAACTGATAGCCCACGGTCAGACCTCGGCCCAGCGGCGCAGCAGGTTGTGGTAGGTGCCCGTCAATTGCAGCAACGCAGGGTGTTCTGGCACATCGGCCGTCAGTTGCTGGATGGCATTGTCCATTTCGAACAGCAGCGCGCGCTGGCTGTCCTCACGCACCAGGCTCTGGGTCCAGAAAAAGGCGGCATAGCGCTGCCCGCGGGTGACCGGGTTGACCTTGTGCAGGCTGGTGCCGGGGTACAGCACCAGGTCACCGGCCGCCAGCTTGACCTGCTGCTCACCATAGGTGTCCTGAATGACCAGTTCCCCCCCGTCGTAGCTGCCCGGGTCACTGAGAAACAGCGTGGACGACAGGTCGGTACGCACGCGCTCCGGGCTGCCCTTGGGCTGGCGCAGGGCATTGTCGATGTGAAAGCCGAAATTGCCGCCCTCGCGGTAGCAATTGATCAGTGGCGGGAACACCTTGTGCGGCAACGCCGCCGACAGGAAGCGCGGGGTTTTCCACAGGCGGTCGATCAGCGCGGTGCCGATTTCCTTGGCCAGCGGGTGCCCTTCTGGCAGTTGCAGGTTGTGCTTGGCCTTGGCCGACTGGTAGCCGGCAGTGACCTTGCCATCGGCCCAGTCAGCCTGCTCCAGCGCCTCGCGAATACGGGCCAGTTCGTCAGCGGCGAACAGGCCTGGGATGTGCAGCAGCATGGCAAGGTTACCGTCGGGAACTGTAAAGGCCCAATGATATTGATTCCCTTTTGCGCTACACAAGCCTTTTCGCCGCTTACGACGTTTCAGCCGAATGGAAATTCAAGGGCAAATTGTAAAGATTGTAAATTCTTCACGAATGGTAACGAATCTCAATTGTTAGTCACAATCGCTTACATTAGTATCCGCCGCCTCACCACCTTGGGGAAGGTTTCCAGCAATGCGCCAGTCCGTACCATCTGCAGTAAGCTCACCGCGTCTGATCGTTAGCGCCATAGGCATCGCGCTTGGCGCATCGTCGGCCTACGCCGCCGACCCGGCTGCCAGCAGTGCCATCACCCTGGATGCCACCAGCGTGAACGGCAAGGCTGAGCAGGCCAGCAGCGACTACAAAGCCGAGCGCGCAGCTTCGCAGAAGTACACTGCGCCGTTGGTGGACACCCCGCGCTCGGTCACGGTGATCCCGCAACAGGTGATCAAGGATACCAACGCCCTGACCCTGCAAGACGCGCTGCGCACCGTGCCAGGCATTACCTTCGGCGCCGGCGAAGGTGGCAACCCGCAAGGCGACCGCCCGTTCATTCGCGGTTTCGACGCCCAGGGCGACACCTACCTGGACGGCGTGCGCGACACTGGCGCACAAACCCGCGAAATCTTCGCCATCGAGTCGGTTGAAGTGGCCAAGGGCCCGAACTCCGCCGTAGGTGGCCGCGGGGCAGCGGGCGGTACCATCAACCTGGTGAGCAAGCGCGCGCACCTGGGCAACTCGCTGGACGGTGCCTGGACCTGGGGCAGCGACCAGACCCAACGCTATACCTTCGACGGTAACTACCAATTCAGCGATACCGTGGCCGGCCGCCTCAACCTGATGACCCATGAAAGCAACGTCGCCGGCCGCGACAAGGTGAACTACGACCGCTGGGGCATCGCCCCGTCGCTGGCCTTCGGCCTGGGCACGCCGACCCGCGTCAACCTCGACTACTACCACCTGGAAAGCGACGACCTGCCGGATTCGGGCATCCCGTACAGCATCCCGTTGGCTGGCAGCGCCGCCCGTACTTCGGCCCACCCGAGCAAGCCGGATGATGGCGGCGACAGCGACAACTTCTATGGCCTGAGCGGTCGCGACTTCCGCAAGAGCCGGGTGGATATTGCCACCTTCGCCATCGAACACGACCTTACCGACGCGCTGACCGTGAAGAACACCCTGCGCCACGGCAACAGCATGCAGGACTACATCCTCACCCAACCGGACGACAGCAAGGGCAACGTCAACAACGGCAGCGTCTGGCGCCGGGCCAACACCCGCGTTGGCAACACCGCCACCACCACCAACCAGACCGACCTGTTTGGCGAGTTCTACCTGGGCGGCATGAAGAACAGCTTCTCCACCGGCATCGAGCTGAGCCGCGAAGAAAGCGACCGCTCCAGCTACACCGTCAACACCAACACCGGGCTGAACGCATCCGTGTGCAACCCCGGCCTGATCGGCGCCAACAGCGGCTACAACTGCACCTCGCTGAGCAACCCGAACCCGGATGACCCGTGGAACGGCAGCATCGCCCGCAACTACGCCGGCACCGATACCAAGAGCGACACCCGCGCCCTGTATGTATTCAACACCCTTGAGTTGTCGCCTGCATGGCTGGTGAACATGGGCCTGCGTTACGACCACTTCGATACCCAGTACCGCACCTATGACGCTGCTGGCGCCACCGTGGTCAATGCCAAGGGCGTAGCCGCCAAAGGCAAGGATACCAGCGAGTTCGTCACCGGCCAGCTGGGCCTGGTATGGAAACCGGCCGACAACGGCAGCGTCTACGTGTCCTACGCCACCTCTGCTACCCCACCGGGTGCAATGCTGGGCGAAGGCATGGAGGCCAACCCACTGGGCAACACCACCGACCGTGCCGGCAACCTGTTGAGCAGCGACATGGAGCCGGAAGAAACCACCAACTACGAAATCGGCACCAAGTGGGACCTGCTCGACCAGCGCCTGTCGCTGACCGCCGCGCTGTTCCGCACCGAGAAGGAAAACGCGCGCGTTCAGGTCGATACCACAAGCTACGAGAACGTCGGCGAAACCCGCGTGCAGGGTATCGAACTGTCGGCCAGTGGCAAGATCACCGCCAAGTGGCAAGTGTTCGCTGGCTACACCTACATGCAGGCCCGCCAGATCGACGGCGGCCCGCTGGGCAAGGCCAACGACGGCAACCAGTTGCCGAACACCCCGAACAACAGCGCCAGCGTGTGGACCACCTACGCGATTACACCGAAGCTGACCGTGGGCGGCGGTGCGTTCTACGTGGATGACGTATACGGCAGCGTAGCCAACACCACCATGGTCGACAGCTACGTACGCTACGACGCCATGGCTGCCTACAAGCTGACCAAGAACATCGACCTGCAATTGAACGTGCAGAACCTGACCAACGAGGTTTACTACGACAAGGCCTTCTCTACCCACTTCGCCAACCAGGCGGCTGGGCGCACGGCATTGCTGACCACCAGCGTGCACTTCTGACAGGGGTTGGGTTGACCGGGCGGCGCTGGTAAAACGCAACACGCTAAAAAACACCCACCCCGGCCCCGTTCATCTCCGTGAGCGGGGCTTTTGCGTATCAAGGCATAATGCACGCCGCGCAGCATGCGGCAGAAACACAAGGTGATGATGTGGTGAAGAAGACGCTGTTCCAATTGCACTGGTTCTTTGGCATCACCGCTGGCCTGGTGCTGGCCTTGATGGGCATTACCGGAGCGCTGTACTCGTTCCAGGAAGAACTGCTGCGCGCCTTCAATGCCGACGTGCTGAAGGTCGAGGTACGCGCCGAAGGCGTACTGCCGCCAGCCGAGCTGGTGCAACGGGTCGAAGCCCAGCAACACGAGAAGGTATCGATGCTGTGGGTGGATGTGCGCGAAGGCAATGCCGCGCGTATCTTCTTCATGCCCGCACCGGGCGAACGCCGTGGCCTGCTGCGCTACGCCGACCCGTACACCGGCGAGCTCAAGGGCGAAGTGGCCGGGCAAGGCTTCTTCAACCTCATGCTCACCCTGCACCGCTTCCTGGCGATGGGTGATACCGGCCGGCAGATCACGGGCGCTTGCACCCTGCTGCTGGTGTTTTTCTGCCTGTCCGGCCTGTACCTGCGCTGGCCGCGCAAGGCGCTTAACTGGCGCACATGGCTGACCTTGGACTGGGCCAAGAAGGGCCGCGCCTTCAACTGGGACCTGCACGCCGTGGCCGGCACCTGGTGCCTGCTGTTCTACCTGCTGTTTGCCCTGACCGGGCTGTTCTGGTCCTACGAGTGGTACCGCGAAGGCCTGAACAGGCTGCTGGCCGATGCGCCGGCCGCTGGCCAGCAGCACAAACGCGGTGAAGGCCGAGGCCGACACGGGCCGCAAAAGGTCGACCCCAACGCGCCGCCGCGGGCGGTCGACTACGATGCCATCTGGGCCAGCCTCAAACAGGCTGCCGGGCCTGGCCTTGCGGCGTACAACCTGCGCCTGCCAGCGGCAGGCGGTCAGCCGGCCAACCTGTTCTACCTGCTGGACAGCGCCGACCACCCACGGGCCTTCAACACCCTGGTGCTGGACCCGGCCACCGGCCAGGTCAGGCGCCAGGAGCGCTATACCGACAAATCCTTCAAGGCCCAACTGCTGCAAAGCGTCTACGCCCTGCATGTGGGTGAATACTTTGGCCTGCCGGGGCGCATCATCGTCACCATCGCCAGCCTGACCATGCCGCTGTTCTTCGTCACCGGCTGGCTGCTGTACCTCGACCGCCGCCGCAAGAAGCGCCAGGTGCGCGCCGCTCGCGGCAGCGTTGCCAGCAACAGTGGCAACGGCGACAGCTGGCTGATCGGTTTCGCCAGCCAGAGCGGCCTGGCCGAGCAACTGGCCTGGCAGAGTGCTGGCCAGTTGCAGGCAGCCGGCCTGCCGGTGCAGGTCCGCGCCCTGGCCGAACTGGGTGAGGAAGACTTGCGCCAGGCCCGCCGCGCACTGTTTGTAGTCAGCACCTTCGGCGACGGTGAAGCCCCCGACAGCGCGCGCGCCTTCGAGCGCAAAGTGCTCGGGCAACCCTGGGCGCTGAACAACCTCAGCTACGCCCTGCTCGCCCTTGGCGATCGCCAGTACCCGCACTTCTGCGGTTTCGCCCGCCGCCTGCAAGCGTGGCTCGCCGAGCGCGGGGCCAACAGCGCATTCAGCCCGGTGGAAGTGGACAATGCCGACCAGGCTGCCCTGCAGCAGTGGCAGCAAGCGCTGGCGCAGCTGACCGGGGCCCAGCCGGTGGCCGCCTGGCAACCGCCAAGCTTCGCCAACTGGACGCTGGTGCAGCGCAAGCTGCTCAACCCCGGCAGCCAGGGCCGGCCGGTCTACCTGCTAGGCTTGCAACCGCAAACCCCGGTCAGTTGGGAGGCTGGCGACCTGGTGGAGGTGCTGCCACTCAATGGTCCACCGCGGGTCGCCGCGTTCCTCAAGGGCATGGCGGTCGATGCAACCACAGCGGTGCAGGTCAATGGCCTGAGTGAAACCCTGGCCCAGGCGCTGGCCGGTCGCCAGTTGCCCACGCGCCGTGATCACCTGATCGGCCTGCAGCCGCAGGCGCTGGTCGATGCCCTGGTGCCGATTGGCAGCCGTGAATACTCCATCGCCTCGATTGCCAGCGATGGCGTGCTCGAGTTGATCGTACGCCAGGAGCGCCACGCCGATGGGCAGCTGGGCCTGGGTTCCGGCTGGTTGACCGAGTACCTGCCGCTCAATGGCACGCTGAGCCTGCGCCTGCGCCGCAACAGCAGCTTCCACCTGCCGGGCCACGCCGCACCCATGATCCTGATCGGCAATGGCACTGGACTGGCCGGCTTGCGCAGCCTGATGCGGGCGCGGGTGAATGCGGGGGAGCAGCGCAACTGGCTGCTGTTCGGTGAGCGTAACCGCGCCCATGACCTGTTGTGTGGTGAAGAGCTGCAAGGCTGGCTGGCCAACGGCGACCTGGCACGGCTGGACCTGGCGTTCTCTCGCGATCAAGCCGAAAAGGTGTATGTGCAGGATGTGTTGCTGCAGCAGGCCGAGGCGTTCAAGCGTTGGCTGGCAGAGGGTGCGTGTGTGTATGTCTGCGGCAGCCTGCAAGGCATGGCTGCGGGGGTGGATGCGGCGCTCAATGGCATCCTTGGGGAGGGTGCTGTGCAGCAATTGATCGAGGATGGGCGGTATCGGCGGGATGTGTACTGATCAGCCTTTGATGTAGCCGGCACGGGCCCTATCGCTGGCAAGCC
>NZ_BLJG01000292.1 GCF_009932375.1 Pseudomonas juntendi | reverse complement strand
GGGAGCGGGCTTGCCCGCGAAGCAGGCGACGCGGTGTCTGGCACCGGCTGCGCCGGTGTTCGCGGGCACGCCCGCTCCCACAAGTGGAACGGTGAATGACAGCTTCTGATCCCCTCTCAAGACACAAGCGGCCTTGCGTGGCGATGGGCCGCAAAGCGGCCCCTGTCATTCAGCGTACACGCCGGTCCGCCATCACGCCGATGCCAGACTCATCGCCTTGTGGGTATCGATCAGGTGCTGCACCACCCCAGGGTCGGCCAGGGTCGAGATATCGCCCAGCGCGTCGTACTCACCGGTGGCAATCTTGCGCAGGATGCGGCGCATGATCTTGCCGGAGCGGGTCTTGGGCAACCCAGGCGCCCACTGGATCACATCCGGGGAAGCGATAGGGCCGATTTCCTTGCGCACCCAGTTCTTCAATTCCAGGCGCAACTGCTCGCTGGCCTCGACACCCGCATTGAGGGTGACATACACGTAAATGCCCTGCCCCTTGATGTCGTGCGGCACACCCACCACTGCAGCTTCGGCCACCTTGGCGTGCGCCACCATGGCACTCTCGATCTCGGCCGTGCCCATGCGGTGGCCCGACACGTTGAGCACGTCATCCACGCGACCGGTGATCCAGTAGTAACCGTCCTCGTCCCGGCGCGCGCCGTCGCCGGTGAAGTACATCCCGCGGAAGGTCTTGAAATAGGTATCCACGAAACGGTCGTGGTCGCCATACAGCGAACGCGACTGGCCAGGCCAGGAATCGAGGATCACCAGGTTGCCCTCGGCCGCACCGTCGATCAGGTTGCCCAGGTTGTCCACCAGTGCCGGGACCACGCCGAAGAACGGCCGGGTTGCAGACCCTGGTTTCAGGCCGGTGGCACCCGGCAGCGGGCTGATCAGGATGCCGCCGGTTTCGGTCTGCCACCAGGTGTCGACGATCGGGCAGCGCTCCTTGCCCACGGCCTTGTAGTACCAGCTCCACGCTTCCGGGTTGATCGGCTCGCCCACCGACCCCAGCAGGCGCAGGCTGGAGCCATCGGCCCCGGCTACAGCGGCCTGCCCTTCGGCCATCATGGCGCGGATGGCGGTTGGTGCGGTGTAGAGGATGTTGACCTTGTGCTTGTCGATGATCTTCGACACCCGGGTGATGTCCGGGTAGTTCGGCACGCCCTCGAACAGCAAGGTGGTGGCGCCGTTGGCCAGCGGGCCGTAGACGATATAGCTGTGGCCAGTGACCCAGCCCACGTCCGCGGTGCACCAGTACACCTCACCGGGGCGGTAGTCGAACACGCGCTCATGGGTCAGCGCGGCATACACCAGGTAACCGCCCGTGGTGTGCAGCACCCCTTTTGGCTTGCCGGTGGAACCCGAGGTGTACAGGATGAACAGCGCCTCTTCGGCGCCCATTTCTTTCGGCGCGCAATGGCTGGAAGCCACCTTCATCAGGTCTTCGTACCAGATGTCGCGGTGCTGGTGCCAGGCGATGTCGCCACCGGTGCGCTTGCACACGATGATTTTCTGCACGCTGTTGGTTTCAGGGTTGGTTAGCGCCAGGTCGACGTTGGCCTTGAGTGGGGTACGACGACCACCGCGCAGGCCCTCGTCGGCAGTGATCACCACCTTGGACTTGCAGTCGATGATCCGGCCGGCCAGCGCCTCGGGCGAGAAGCCGCCGAACACCACCGAATGGATCGCCCCGATGCGTGCACAGGCCAGCATGGCGACCACGGCTTCGGGGATCATCGGCATGTAGATGGTGACCACGTCACCACGGTGCACGTCCTGGCCACGCAGGGCGTTGGCAAACTTGCAGACCTGCTCGTGCAGTTCGCGGTAGGTAATGTTGCGGTGCTCGGAAGGGTCGTCACCTTCCCAGATGATCGCCAGCTGGTCACCGCGCTCTTCGAGGTGACGGTCCAGGCAGTTGGAGGAAACGTTCAGAGTGCCGTCGGCGAACCATTTGATATCGACGTGGTGGTCGTCGAACGAGGTCTGCTTGACCTTGGTGAACGGCTTGATCCAGTCGATACGCTGGGCCTGCTCGCGCCAGAAGCCGTCCGGGTTGATCACCGATTGCTGGTACATGGCCTTGTAAGTGGCCTCGTCGGTCAGCGTAGTGGCCGCAACCTCGGGACGAACGGGATACAGTGGAGCCGCACTCATCTGTGTTACCTCGGTGTAATAGTTGTTTTTGTATGGGACCGTTTGTAACTGTACCAGAGCAACAAAAGCCATTCGACGTTGGTAGTAATTTGGTACGGCCGTACCGGCAGAAGGCTCTGGCGCAGGCCTTACAGCTTGCCTGGCATGCCGCTGAACGTACGGACCGATGGATTGTTACAGATTCTGTTAAAAGACTTTATCAAAACACCCCCTGTTTCGGCCCGGGTGGCGGCCATAAAATTCACTTCGCCAGCAACGGCAAGGCGATTAACAACTGGTAACAGCCCCCACGAAGGCACACGTTGATCTCCCTTTATCTGGTTAGTTGAAACTTGATGTACACGCGGCGCCACAAGCGCCGCGCGCCCCCTCACGACCTTAGACAGGTATATTTGAAATGAAAGCTTTACTGGTATTGGTACTGGGTAGTCTTTGCGGCGCGGCACTGGCCGATGAAGCCAAAGATGCCGAGCAGATTCCGGTTGAACAATACAGTTACTCTCAGCACCTGGACATTGCCCGCGTCATTTCCATGAGCGAAGTGCCCAATGTGTGCGAAGTCGTGCCAGCGCGCATGACCTACGAGGACTCCCAAGGGCAGAAGCATATCCTCGAATACCGCGTGATGGGGAACGGCTGCTCTAACGGGTGAAGACCTTGAATCGGGGCCCTGCGGGGCCCCTTCGCGACACAATACCTGTAACTTGAAAGCAGTGCCAACGTTGTTGCCCGCCCCCTAATCGCCCGACTTGTTAAGTGAATAATCTCTCAACTTGTTGGCAATGGTGGTATGTGAAACACCCAATCTTTTTCCCAGTGCCCGGCTACTGGAAAACTCGCCCATCAAACTTTCCAGCACCGCTTTTTCAAAGCGCCCGACGATCTGCGAAAGATCCCCTTCCAGCGAAAAATCACCCAGCGGTTGGCGCACGCCATAATCCGGCAAACGAATATGCTCGCTCTTGACCACGCCGCCTTCGCATAATGAAACCGCCTGGAACAAAACGTTCTCCAACTGCCTTACATTACCCGGCCAATGATACTGCCCAAGTTTGTCCATGGCGGCCGGCGCCAAACGTGGCAAGGCGCAGCCGATCTGCCGGCTGGCCTGATCAAGAAAATGCTGCACCAGCCCTTCCAGGCCATCCATGCACTCGCGCAAAGGCGGAATGTGCAGCGACAACACGTTGAGGCGGTGATACAAGTCCTGGCGGAATTCACCACGGGCACACAATTCGGACAAGTCCACCTGGGTGGCGCAGATCACCCGTACATCCAGGTATACCTCTTCATCGCTGCCGACCCGGCGGAAGCAACCGTCCTGCAGGAAGCGCAGCAGCTTGACCTGCAGGCGCGGGCTCATCTCCCCCACCCCGTCAAGGAACAAGGTGCCCCCCGCAGTCAGTTCCAGTAACCCAAGCTTGCCCTCGGCCCGCGCCCCTTCGAATGCCCCCGGGCCATAGCCGAACAGCTCGGTCTCGGCCATCGACTCTGGCAACCCGGCACAGTTGAGTGCCATCAATGGCGACTGCCCGCGCGGGCTGGCCAGGTGGCACGCCCGCGCCAGCAGCTCCTTGCCGGTGCCGGTCTCGCCCTCGATCAGCAACGGCGCATCCAGCGGCGCCATGCGCCGCGCTTCACGCACCACGGCTGCCATCACCCGCGAACTCTGGAAGATGCTGTCGAAACCCCGCAACTCCTGCTTGCGCACGTTGTAGATGCGCTCGCCAATGCGGTCGGCACGGTGCAGGGTAAGCACGGCACCGGCCAGCGCCTCGCTCTCGTCATGCTCGGACTGCAGCGGCGCGATATCGGCCAGGAACACATCACCCTTGACCTGGATGCGCAGGCCGTTGATACGCGACTTGTTGGCCCGCACCAGCTCCGGCAGGTCGAAATCTTCGACGTAGCGGGCCAATGGCATGCCCGGCACCTCGTCCACGCGTACCCCCAACAGCTGCGCTGCGGCACGGTTGGCCGCAACGATGCTGCCGCCCATGTCTACCGACAGCACCGGGAAGTCCAAGGCCCCCAGTAGCGCATTCAGCTCCATGTGCCGGCGCTCGCTGGGCATCAGCCCCACGCGCTTTACGCCGAATACCCCGGCAATGGCCTCGAACTTCGGGCGCAGGGCCTGGAACTGCAAATTGACCAGGTTCGGGCAGTGCAGGTAGATGGCGTTGCCATGGTCACCCCCCACCTCGCCGCGCAGCACGTTGATGCCGTACTCGACAAGCAGGTTGAGGATGTCCCGCAGGATGCCAATGCGATTCTGGCAGTGCACTTTGATACGCATGAGGGCTCTCGCGACGCCGATGTTTTTCAACACAGCGCAGAAAATTCGTAAAGATAAGCTGACAAAAGCCGAACAAACGCCAGCCGAATACGGCGTATTTTCCGCGCTCTCGCGAAATTTGTAAAATTTTCGTTACGATATTCAACCCGTAAGGCATTTCAACGCAGCCAGACCCCCGTGCAAAGCGGTGAGCAAAAGCCTAATGCTTGGTTATGTGCCGTACATAACAAGAAAGCCCTCACCAGGAGAGCCCTATGAAACAGACGCACTACGTGGCCCGCGAGCCCGATGCGCATGGTTTTATCGATTATCCCCAGCAAGAGCACGCTGTGTGGAATACCCTGATCACCCGCCAGCTGAAGGTGATCGAAGGCCGCGCGTGCCAGGAATACCTGGACGGTATCGAGCAACTCAACCTACCCCATGAGCGCATTCCGCAGTTGGGTGAAATCAACAAGGTGCTGGGCGCCACCACCGGTTGGCAGGTGGCCCGTGTACCTGCCCTGATCCCCTTCCAGACCTTTTTCGAGCTGCTGGCCAGCAAGCGCTTCCCGGTCGCGACCTTCATTCGCACCCCGCAGGAGTTGGACTACCTGCAGGAACCAGACATCTTCCACGAGATCTTTGGCCACTGCCCGCTGCTGACCAACCCCTGGTTCGCTGAATTCACCCACACCTATGGCAAGCTGGGCCTGGCCGCGACCAAGGAACAACGGGTGTACCTGGCCCGCCTGTACTGGATGACCATCGAATTCGGCCTGATGGAAACCGCCCAAGGCTGCAAAATCTACGGCGGCGGCATTCTTTCATCGCCCAAAGAAACCGTATATTGCTTGTCTGGCGAACCCGAGCACCAGGCCTTCGACCCCGTCGAAGCCATGCGTACACCGTACCGCATCGACATCCTGCAGCCCCTGTACTTCGTGCTGCCGAACATGAAACGCCTGTTCGACCTGGCCCACGAGGACATCATGGGTATGGTCCACACCGCCATGCAGCTGGGCCTGCATGCGCCTAAATTTCCACCCAAGGTTGCTGCCTGAGCGACCTTGCCGATAACACTCGAAGCGGAAACTATTCCATGAATGCCTTGAACCAAGCCCATTGCGAAGCCTGCCGCGCCGACGCGCCGAAAGTCACCGACGAAGAGCTGGCAGAACTGATTCGCGAGATCCCGGACTGGAACATCGAAGTACGTGACGGCCATATGGAGCTGGAGCGCGTCTTCCTGTTCAAGAACTTCAAGCACGCCTTGGCGTTCACCAATGCCGTTGGCGAAATCGCCGAAGCCGAAGGCCACCACCCCGGGCTGCTGACCGAGTGGGGCAAGGTGACCGTGACCTGGTGGAGCCACTCGATCAAGGGCCTGCACCGCAACGACTTCATCATGTGTGCGCGCACCGACAAGGTGGCGGAATCGGCTGAAGGCCGCAAATAAAGCCGCGGCTGCCCCACTGACACCGGCAAGGCCGGTGCCCTGCGCCCACCCCTGCCTGGCGGGCGAACGCGCCACAAAGCCGCCGTTTTTCGGCCAGATGTTGTGCGCTGTTCGCCCGCAAACCCGACCGGCGAGCGGGAAAAAAACCAAACTGTCATCCAGACTTGTGTATCCTGCCCCAGCTTTGTAAAGCTTCAAACGCGCCTGGCGCAGACTTTTCACTCACACTTGCGAGGAACGACGAGATGCATGAGATCCCGAATCTTCCCTTCCCAAGCCTGAACCCAGAAGAGCCAACCGTGACCGCCCACGCCGAACCGGCAGCTGCCGTCGAGCAGGATGGTGACGATCAATCCAGCGCTGACCAGGACTAACTGCGCATCCCCGACTGTGTGAAAACGGCTGACCTGCGGGCCACCCCCGTCAGCACGTTTTCACACCGTCCAGAACCCATGTAGGCCCTCATGCCCGACTCACCCCGCCCCCTTGCGGTCACCCTGCAAGTCGTCTCCATCGTTCTGTTCACCTTCATTGGCTACCTGAACATCGGCATTCCGCTGGCCGTACTGCCCGGCTACGTACACAACGACCTGGGTTTCAGTACCGTCGTCGCCGGCCTGGTGATCAGCGTGCAGTACCTGGCGACCCTGCTCAGCCGCCCTGCCGCCAGCCGCATCATCGACAACCATGGCAGCAAGAAAGCCGTGATCTACGGCCTTGCCGGCTGCGGCATCAGCGGCGTGTTCATGCTGGCCTGCGCCTTCCTGACCCACCTGCCCGGGTGGAGCCTGGCCTGCCTGCTGGCTGGCCGACTGGTGCTGGGCAGCGCCGAAAGCCTGGTGGGTTCGGGCTCGATAGGCTGGGGCATCGGCCGGGTCGGGGCTGCCAACACGGCCAAAGTCATTTCCTGGAACGGTATTGCCAGCTACGGCGCCCTGGCCATCGGCGCGCCGCTGGGCGTACTGATGGTCAAGGGCCTTGGGCTATGGAGCATGGGCCTGAGCATCATCCTGCTGTGCGCGGTCGGCCTGCTGCTGGCCTGGCCCAAACAGGCTGCGCCCATCGTCCATGGCGTGCGCCTGCCGTTCCTGAGCGTGCTGGGCAAAGTCTTCCCGCATGGCTCGGGGCTGGCCCTGGGCTCGATCGGCTTTGGCACCATCGCCACCTTCATCACCCTGTATTACGCCAGCCAGGGCTGGGCCAACGCCGCACTCACCTTGAGCCTGTTCGGTGCCAGTTTCATCAGTGCTCGCCTGCTGTTCGGCAACCTGATCAACCGGATTGGCGGGTTTCGCGTGGCCATTGCCTGCCTGGCGGTAGAAACGCTGGGGCTGCTGATGCTGTGGCTGGCGCCCAGCGCGGAGCTGGCGCTGGCCGGGGCAGCACTGAGCGGGTTTGGCTTTTCGCTGGTATTCCCGGCGCTGGGCGTTGAGGCAGTGAACCAGGTCTCGGCGGCCAACCGCGGGGCGGCGGTGGGGGCGTATTCGCTGTTCATCGACTTGTCGCTGGGGGTAACCGGGCCTCTGGTGGGCGCAGTGGCGGCCGGGTTCGGGTTTGCCTCGATGTTTCTGTTTGCCGCCGCCGCTGCGGCCTGTGGGTTGCTGCTGAGCCTGTATCTGTATCGGCAGGTTCAACAGGCCCGGGCGCGGTAAAACGACGCCGCGCTGGGCTGCAAGGCAGCCCGCGCCGCTGAAGGTCAGCGCTGGGCGTACTGCAACACCACTTCCAGCGGGTGGCGCATCTGGCGTTCGGTCATGCGCTTGACCTGGCTGCGGCACGAATACCCGGTAGCCAAGGGTTCGCCCTCCTTGTCCAGCTTGGTGGCCCAGCTTTGCTCGAAGATGGTCCGCGAGGTCTCCTGGTTGCGCGCCTCATGCCCATAGGTACCGGACATACCGCAGCAGCCAGTGGCCTCGGTCACCAGCTTCAGCCCCAAACGGGCAAACACCTGCTCCCATTGACGGGTACTGGCCGGCACGTTGGTCTTCTCGGTGCAGTGCGCCATCAGGCGGAAGTTGCCCGGCGCGGTCGGTGCCTGTTCGGGCAGCACATTCATCAGCCATTCCTGCGGCAGCAGCACCTGCGGGCAACCGTCCATGCCCGGAACCTTCTGGTACTCCTGGCGGTACACCAGGGTCATGGCCGGGTCCAGGCCCACCAGCGACACGCCGCAATCGGCCAGGGCCTTGAGCTGGCTGGCATTGCGGATCGCCGCCTTGGCGAATGCACCGAGGAACCCCTGCACATGCAGCGGCTTGCCGTTGGCGCTATACGGCGCCAGGAACACCCGGTGGCCGAGGCGGTTGGCCAGGTCGATGAACGCCGAAAGCAACGGCGTTTCGAAGTAACGGGTGAAGGCATCCTGCACCAGCACGATGCTGCGCTCGCGCTGGGCCGGGGTCAGTTCGCGCAGCGCCGGCACCGTGGCCACGCCAACACGGCAGCGGGTCAGGGTGGCCTGGAAGTTGAAGCGGCTGATCAATGGGCTGTCGACCATGCCGACCTTTTCGGCCAGCAGCCTGCTCACCCATTTCGACCCCATCACCGCGTTGTACAGCCCCGGTGCGTGTGCCAGGTAGGGGATGGTGAACTCCAGCGAGCCGATCAGGTAGTCGCGCAGAGGGCGCTGATAACGGCCGTGGTACAACTCGAGAAAGCGCGAGCGGAAGTCCGGCACGTTGACCTTGATCGGGCACTGCCCAGCGCAGGACTTGCACGCCAGGCAGCCGGCCATGGCGTCATACACCTCATGGGAGAAGTCGGCCTGGCCCTGGTTGCGCGCGCGGTTGTTGCGCAGGCGCGCCGGCAGGCCCTTGAGCCACGAGACCTTGTTACGCGCCGCAGCCAGCACGTCGATGTTCGCTTCGCCCTGCAGGCGCAGCCATTCGCGCATCAGCGAGGCACGGCCCTTGGGCGAGTGCTGGCGCTCACGGGTGGCTTTCCATGAGGGGCACATGGCGTCGTTGGGGTCGTAGTTGTAGCAGGCGCCGTTGCCATTGCAGTGCACGGCGCTGCCGAAGTCTTGCCAGACCCGTTCGTCGATGCTGCGGTCCAGGTCGCCGCGCAGGGTCACGCCATCGACCTTGGTCAGGCCTTCGGCGCTGTCGGGCGGCGTGCAGATCTTGCCCGGGTTCAGCTGGTTATGCGGGTCGAAGGCGCCCTTCAGGCGCTGCAGTGCTGGGTACAGTTCGCCGAAATACTCCGGCACGTACTCCGAACGCAGGCCCTTGCCATGCTCGCCCCACAACAGGCCGCCATAGCGTTTGGTCAGTGCCGCCACCGCATCGGAAATCGGCTTGACCAGCGCGGCCTGGGCCGGGTCTTTCATGTCCAGCGCGGGGCGCACGTGCAGCACGCCGGCATCCACGTGGCCGAACATGCCGTAGGCCAGGCCGTAACCATCGAGCAAGGCCCGGAAGTCGGCGATGTAGTCGGCCAGTTGCTCCGGCGGCACCGCGGTGTCCTCGACGAAAGGTTGCGGGCGCACCTCGCCCTCGACGTTACCCAGCAGGCCCACCGAGCGCTTGCGCATGGTGTAGACACGGGTGACGGCCTCGGAACCCTCGGCCAGCGTGTGGCCCAGGCGCTCGACACTGGTGTCGCTCTGCAGGTGCTGGATGAACGCCTGCACCTTGGCATTGACCTGCGCCGGCTCGTCCCCGCAGAACTCCACCAGGTTGATGCCCAGGGTCGGCCGCTCGGGGTCGGCCGGGAAGTATTCGGCAACGCTGTGCCAGACGATATCCTTCATCGCCAGCATGAGCACCTTGGAGTCCACGGTTTCGATGGACAGCGGCTTGTGCGCCATCAGCGCATTGGCGTCGCGCAGGGCATCCATGAAGCTGGTGTAGCGCACATTGACCAGTACCGCGTACTTGGGGATCGGCAGCACATTGAGCTTGGCTTCGACCACATACCCAAGCGAGCCCTCGGCACCGCACAGCACGCTATTAAGGTTGAAACGGCCCTGTTCGTCGCGCAGGTGCGCCAGGTCGTAGCCGGTCAGGCAGCGGTTGAGCTTGGGGAAGGTGCGCTCGATCAGGTCGCCCTGGGTTTGCTGGATGTCCCGCGCCATGCGGTACACCTCGCCCACCCGGCCAGGCGCGGCACAGGCCTGCTCCAGCGCGGCCTCATCGATCGGCAGGCTGTGCAGGCGCTCGCCACCGAGCAGCACGCTGTGCAACTCCAGTACGTGGTCGCGGGTTTTGCCATAAGTGCAGCTGCCCTGACCGCTGGCGTCGGTGTTGATCATGCCGCCGACGGTGGCGCGGTTGGACGTGGACAGCTCAGGGGCGAAGAACAGCCCGTACGGCTTGAGCGCAGCATTGAGCTGGTCCTTCACGGTGCCGGCCTGCACCCGCACCCAGCGCTCCTCGACATTGATTTCGAGGATGTTGTTCATGTGCCGCGACAGGTCGACGACAATGCCATCGGTCAGCGACTGGCCGTTGGTGCCGGTGCCCCCGCCGCGCGGGGTGAGCTTGACGTGCCGAAAGCGTGCTTCGGCCATCAGCGTGGCCACGCGCGCCACATCGTCGGCATCCAGCGGGAACACCGCAGCCTGCGGCAGGCGCTGATAGATCGAGTTGTCGGTGGCCAACACCGTGCGGGTCGCGTAGTCGGCGCTGATCTGGCCACGGAAGCCGCTGTTGCGCAGGGCTTCGAGGAATTCGGGGTAGTTGGCGCTGGGTGCAACGGTTGGCAGCTGGGCGATCATCGAAGGATGGCCTCTTGATATTGGCTATTCACGGGATTCCTGTCGCCCCGGCATGGGTCAAACCAGGCGGGGGTGACGTATAAGCCAATGTTCCTGTAGTTTGCGCTCAGGGGCAAACGGATAATCCTGCCGCTATCAATGACTTTTATGAATGAATTACCGCCACCTGACTCCGTCCATGTCGCTGCTGCTGGCATTCGAGGCCGCCGCCCGGCATGAAAGCTACACCCGCGCCGCTGCCGAACTGTCGCTGACCCAGAGCGCGGTCAGCCGGCAGGTGCAGGCACTGGAACAACAACTGGGCCTGACCCTGTTCCGCCGTGAAGGGCGCCAGGTGCAGCTGACCGATGTCGGCCGGCTGTACCAGGGCGAGCTCAGCGAGGCGCTGGGGCGCATCCGCAGCGCCACCCTGCAAGCGCTGGCTTACCAGTCAGGGGTCGGCACCTTGCGCCTGGCCACCCTGCCCACCTTCGGCTCCAAATGGCTGTTGCCGCGCTTGCATGCGTTCTACAGCGCGCACCCAGGCATGCTGGTGCACATTCATTCACGCATCGAAGCAATCAATTTCGAAACCAGCGAGATCGATGCCGCCATTGGCGTGGCCAGCCACGACCTGCCCGGGCTGGTCTGCCATCGCCTGCATGCCGAGGAACTGGTGGTGATCGTACCGCCGCAGGCCAGCGCCGACCGCCAGGGCTGGAGCCCCGCCAGCATCAGCGAAGAGGTGCTGCTGAACGTGGCCAACAACCCGCACGCCTGGGGCGAGTGGTTTTCCCACCATGGCCTGCCGCACCGGGCGATGCGCCTGGGGCCTAGTTTCGAGCTCACCTCGCACCTGATCCAGGCCGTGCGCGCCGGGATCGGCATCGGGCTGGTGCCGCGCATTCTCGTGGAAGAAGAACTGGCCAAGGGTGAACTGCACAGCCCCGGGGCAGCTTTTGCCAGCCAGCGCAGTTACTACCTGATCTACCCGCCGAGGAATGAGGCATTACCGTCGTTGCGGGCGTTCAGGGGGTGGTTGCTGGAGCAGATCTGAGTCCTGCCTCGACCGCATAGGCCCCAAGCCCTGTGCAGTACCTGTGGGAGATTCTA
>NZ_BLJG01000291.1 GCF_009932375.1 Pseudomonas juntendi | reverse complement strand
GCTGCCGTTCAAGATCATGCTGTTTGTGCTGGTCGATGGCTGGGCGCTGATCATGGGCACCCTGGCCAGCAGTTTCGGCGGCGTCTGACGCCGTCAAGGAGAGCCGCCGATGACACCTGAAGTCGCTGTCGACCTGTTCCGTGATGCCCTGTGGCTGACCACCCTGATGGTGGCCGTGCTGGTGGTGCCAAGCCTGCTGGTGGGCCTGGTGGTGGCGATGTTCCAGGCCGCCACGCAGATCAACGAACAGACCCTGAGCTTTCTGCCGCGCCTGCTGGTGATGCTGATCACGCTGATCGTTGCCGGGCCG
>NZ_BLJG01000290.1 GCF_009932375.1 Pseudomonas juntendi | reverse complement strand
CATGATCTTGAACGGCAGCGAAATGATCAGCGGCGACAGCATCATCATACCCATCGCCATCAGCACACTGGCCACCACCATGTCGATGATCAGGAACGGGATGAAAATCATGAAGCCGATCTGGAACGCCGTTTTCAGCTCGGAGGTGACGAACGCAGGCACCAGGATGGTCAGCGGCACTTGATCGGGCCCGGCAATGTCGGTGCGCTTGGACAAGCGCATGAACAGGTCCAGGTCGCTTTGCCGGGTTTGCGCCAGCATGAAGTCCTTG
>NZ_BLJG01000289.1 GCF_009932375.1 Pseudomonas juntendi | reverse complement strand
TCTCTGCGTTACCCCCCAGCGCCCTCCTGTCGACCGCGTGCCCCCTACCTGACTGCCATTGCTGCAGCTCGCACGCCATGCTCGCCTGTTGCAGGCGGGATGTCCGACCCACCGACAAGGGGCAACAACCCATGCTTTTCTTTCACGGCAAACGCATCTTCAGCGCTATCTTCGATATGGATGGCACCCTCTTCGACACCGAACGCCTGCGCTTCAAGACCCTCAAGCAAGCGTCGCTGGAAATCTTCGGCAAACCGCTGGGCGAGCACACACTGCTCGGCTCTCTGGGCCTGAGCGCGAAAAAAGCCGAAGCCTTGGCCAAGGCGCATAACGGCGAAGACTTCCCCTATGCCGCCATCCGCCAGCGCGCCGATGAACTGGAGCTGGAGTACGTGCGCAATCACGGCGTGCCGATCAAGCCCGGCCTGCTGGAGGTGCTGGAGCGCCTGCGCAAGGCCGGCTTGACCATGGCCGTGGCCACCTCCAGCCGCCGCGCCATCGCCGAGGAATACCTGATCAACGCCAATGTGCTGAAGTACTTCGACATCACCGTGTGTGGCGATGAAGTCAGCCAGGGCAAACCCCACCCGGAGATCTTCCTGAAGGCCGCCCGCGCACTCAACTGCCCGCCAGCGCAGTGCTTCATGGTCGAGGATTCAGAAAACGGCATGCTGTCGGCCATGCGTGCCCAGGGCCAGGCGATTCTGATCGAAGACATCAAGCCACCTGCAGCCGAAATCAAGGCCGGCGCACTCAAGGCTTACCACAGCATGCCGGAGTTCCTCGCCGACCTGAATGCATGCGTGCCCGAGCTGGGCATGCCCGCGCTCAGCGAACCCTTCCCGGCGTCGTTGAACCAGTTCCGTGTCGGTATTCATGGCTTTGGCGCCATCGGCGGCGGCTACCTGACCCAGGTGTTTTCCCATTGGGACGGCTACACCCGGCCCTGCGAAATCATCGCCGCTACCCGCTCACGCATGCTGCGCGAGAGCGTGAGTGCCTTCGGCAGCTACAGCGTGCGCTATGGCAGCACCTCGTTCGACCAGACCATCGACAATGTGCGCATGATCGACCTGGACGACGAACAGGCGGTGATCGCCATGTACAACGACGCCGAGATCATCGGCCTGAGCCTGCCTGAACAGGCGATTCGCAACCAGGCCAGGGTAATTGCCCAAGGCCTGCTGCAGCGCTTCGAGCGCCGCGGCCGCGAACTGACGTTGCTGATCGTGCTGAACAAGGTGGGTGGCGGCGCGTTCGTGCGCCGGCATGTGCAAGCCGAGCTGGCGACATTGTGCCCGCCGGCCATCTGCGAGCAGGTAATGCTCAAGACCCATTTCGCGGAAACGGTAGTCAGCCGCATCGTTTCCAAGCTGAGCAACGATGCGCTGGTGCGGCAATTGCGGATCAAGTCGCAGATGTTTCGCAACAGCCTGGAAGAAGAGCCTGCCGCACCCCGCAGTGCCTCGGCGCCGCCGGCTGAATACGAGCGATTGCTCGGGCATTTCAGGCCCTTTGCGCAGCCCAGCAGCGCCATGAGCCAACTGCACCTGGTGCTGTTCAACAGCGAAGCCGACATGCCGTTGTATGTCGAGCGCGGCAGCGACCTGCTCGAACGCCTGCGCCAAGTGCACACGGTGCCGGACATTGCCCAGATCCAGGTCATCAAGAACCGCCTGTGGAACGGCCCGCACGCGATCATTGCCTGGTACGCCAGCCTGCTGGGCCATGCCTGGGTGGGCCAGGGCATGGGCGACGCCCGCGTCAATGCCCTGGCCGAGCGGCTGATACGCCAGGAAGTGGCGCCCGCCCTGGAAGCGGAGTACCCGCAAATGAGCGAGGTGATCAGCCGGTTCGCCGACGCCTTCCTGGCGCGCTGCAAAACCTCGTTCAAGGACCCGTGCGCCCGCGTCGGCCGCGACCCGCTGCGCAAACTGCAGCGCAATGAACGTATCCTCAGCAGCATCGAGCTGGCCGGCAGGCACGGCATCGACACCCCGGCCCTGGCCTTTGGCGCGGCATTGGCCATTCACCACGCCCTGCGCTGCGACGATGCGAAGAACCTGGACGCCCAGGCGATCAGGCAGGTGTACCTGGACCATGATCACAGCGTCGAGGCTGTGCTGACCTACCAGGGCAACTGCAACGGCAAGCGCTTCCCGGCCTTGAACCCGCTCAGCGACGCGCCGCTGATCAATGCCATTGCCGAGGCCTTCCGGCAGTACCAGCACGCGCACCCGGCCCCGCTGCCCGCTTCGCGCTGCATAGGCGCGTAACGCGCGCCTTTTTGCCGCGGCGCCAGCTGCGAACACTGGCCCGGCCGGTGTAAGCGCCTGCGCCGCGCGCTTTGCCAACGCCCCCTCGCGCACCTCCTTGCCACCCGGCACGCCACCTCTGGAGCCCCACTGCAGACTTACTGTGTCATTTCATGCTTGATAATGACACAAGGTGTCATTATGATCGCCGTGTGTCCTGGCGACCTTCCTGTGTCGCTCAGCAACCCACCGCCCTTTCCTGCAGGTACCGCCCATGACGACCACCATGCACGCCCCCAAGGACCACCTGGTCAAGCACGCCCAGCAGCAGATGCTGACGGCCCTGGCCGACAACACCTACAGTACCCGGCAAAAGCTGGCCCTCACCTGCCGCATCCTGTTCGACGGCGGCCACGACTCGGGGCTGGCCGGGCAGATCACCGCCCGCGCCCAGGAGCCTGGCACCTATTACACCCAGCAACTGGGCCTGGGCTTCGACGAAATCGCCGCCTCCAACCTGCTGGTGGTGGACGAAGACCTGACCGTGCTGCAAGGCCGTGGCATGGCCAACCCGGCCAACCGTTTCCACAGCTGGCTCTACCGCGCCCGGCCTGACGTCAACTGCATCATCCACACCCACCCGCTGCACAGCGCCGCCCTGTCGATGCTGGAGGTACCGCTGGCCATCTCGCACATGGACCTGTGCCCGCTGTTCGACGATTGCGCGTTCCTCAAGGACTGGCCTGGTGTGCCGGTAGGCAATGAAGAAGGCGAAATCATCGCGGCGGCCATCGGCGACAAGCGCGCGATCCTGCTTTCACACCATGGCCTGCTGATCGCTGGCGGCTCGATCGAAGAAGCCTGCGTGCTTGCCCTGCTGTTCGAGCGGGCCGCCAGGATGCAGCTGCTGGCCATGGGGGCCGGTGACATCCGCCCCATCCCCGAAGCCCTGGGCAAGGAAGCCCACGACTGGATCTCCACCCCTAAGCGTCATGGCGCCGCGTTCAGCTATTACGCGCGGCGTGCCTTGCGGGCCCACGGCGACTGCCTGGCCTGACTCGAAGCTGTACTCTTCCCTCAACAACGGCAAAGGTGCCTGGTCATGTCTACACCTGTAATTCGCGGCGTCATCGGCTACACCATCACTCCCTTCTCGGCAGACGGCACACTCGACCTGGAGGCTTTGGGCACGTCCATCGACCAATTGATCAAGCACGGCGTGCACGCCATCGCGCCGCTGGGCAGCACCGGCGAAGGGGCCTACCTGAGCGACAGCGAATGGGAAAGCGTGGTGCGCTTCAGCCAGGCGCGCATCGCCGGGCGCGTACCCAGCGTGGTCAGCGTCTCCGACCTGACCACCGCACGCACCGTGGAGCGTGCGCGCCTGGCGCAGGCATGCGGGGCCACGGCGGTCATGGTGCTGCCCGTTTCGTACTGGAAACTCACCGAAGCCGAAGTGGTGGCCCACTACAAGGCCGTCGGCGCCGCCATCGACATCCCGATCATGCTTTACAACAACCCGGGCACCAGCGGCACCGACCTGTCGGTGGAACTGATCCTGCGCATCCTCGCCGAGGTGCCGAATGTGACCATGGTCAAGGAAAGCACCGGTGACATTCAGCGCATGCACCGCCTGTTCCAGGCCAGCAAGGGTCAGGTAGCGTTCTACAACGGTTGCAACCCACTGACCCTGGAGGCCCTGGTGGCAGGCGCGAGCGGCTGGTGCACCGCCGCGCCCAACCTGATTCCGGCATTGAACCTGGCATTGTGGGACGCCGTGCAGCAAGGCCAACTGGCCGAAGCCCGCACGCTGTTCTACCGCCAGTACGAACTGCTGGAATACATCACCCGCCGCGGCCTGCCCACCACCATCAAGGCCGGCCTGAAGCTGCTGGGCCAGGATGTCGGCGCGCCCCGCCTGCCGTTGCAGGCGCTGGATGCGCAAGGCAGCGACTATCTGAAAAACCTGCTGACCGAACTGGCTGCCTGACCCTCGACAGCGCAGCCCTGTAAGCGCGGGTTACCCGCGCAACAGGCAACGCGCTGGGTGGCGGGATCGCTGCCGGCGGTTGCATGGCCGCCTTCGGGCGCTGCGCAGCGACGCCCGCCACGCGGGCATTCCATCCCCTTGCCGTGCGCCAGGCGCGCACGCTGTCTACAGGTCCCGACATGCGCTACGTTGCTGCCCCCAAGCTGCTGACCCAGGTTGCCGCCGTACATTTCGTCAGCCATGTGCACATCATGCTGATCCCGGCACTGCTGCCAGTGCTGCCCTCCCTGCTGGGGGTCGGTTTCGTCGAACTCGGCGTAGCCCTGGCGGTGTTCAATATCGTCTCTGCCCTGGTGCAGGCCCCACTGGGTCACGCCGTCGACCACTTTGGCGCGCGCAAGGTGCTCAAGGCCGGGCTGCTGCTGGGCAGCCTCAGTTTCCTGCTGCTGGCCGCCAGCCCCGGCCATGCGGTGTTGCTGGTGAGCATGGCGCTGGCCGGCCTGGCCAACGGGGTGTACCACCCGGCCGACTATGCGCTGCTGGCCAAGGGCATCGAGCCAGACCGGCTGGGGCGGTCATTCTCCATTCATACCTTCGCCGGCTTTCTCGGCTCGGCGGTAACCCCGGCAATATTCCTCGGTATCGCTGCCGTGTTGGGCACACGGGCAGCCCTGGCGACGGGCGCAGTGTTCGGCGCTGCTGCGCTGCTATTGATATCGCTGCCAGGCAGCGGGGTGTACCGGGTAACGGAGATGGGCAACCCGGGCAATGCCGGCGCGCCGCCGGCGAACGGCCGAGTGCGCCTGTTCACACCCATGATCGGCGTGCTGACAGTGCTGTTCATATTGCTCAACCTGAGCACCAGTGCCATCGAGAAATTCTCCGTTGCCGCACTGGTGCAAGGCCAAGGCCTGACCTTGGCGTGGGCCAATACCGCGCTTACCGCCTTCTTGCTCTGCAGCGCCGCCGGGGTGCTGTGTGGCGGTGCCCTGGCCGACCGTACCCGCCGGCATGGCCTGGTGGCGGCGCTGGCTTTCGCCCTGGCTGCAGTGCTGACCGCCGTGGTTGCCCTGGGTGTGCTGCGCGAATGGGCATTGGTGGTGGTGCTGGGCAGCATCGGCCTGCTGACCGGAATGATCGCCCCGTCGCGGGATATGCTGGTAAAAGCGGCCGCGCCCAAGGGTGCCGAGGGCAAGACCTTCGGGCTGGTCTCGACCGGGTTCAACATCGGTGGCGCCGTCGGGCCAGTGGCGTTCGGCTGGATGCTCGACCGGGGGCTGCCAAATGGCATTTTCGTTGCTTCGGTAGCGTTCATGGTGCTGACGGTGGCGCTGACCGTGGCGCAGGAGGGGTATATGGCCCGAAAACGCAGGAACGCGCAGCGATGAATGAATGGGGTGGCGAACCCCTGCCACCCCAGGCGCATTCACCCCACCGGATTCCCATGCACCACCCGCCCCGCCACCCCTGGCCGGTTAACAAACAACACATCCAGCACGCTGTTACGCAACCCTTTCAGCGCATTCCAGTTCGCCGAAGCGTGCACATACTTGTCGCGCAATAACCGCTGCTCTTGCTCGCTCAGCGCCAATTGCCCGGTTTCGCCCAAAGCGAAGCCATGCAGTTTTGCGCTGATCACCTGCAATTCAGCCGGCAAACGGTGCTCCGCCTGGCCGCCCAACGGCGCAAACGGCACGCCAGCCCGTACCGCCAGCTCGCGCATCACGCTCAGGTAGACACGCGACAGGTGCCCGGCCACCTCCCGCTCGCGGGCTACCGCTGCGTAGACTTGCTTCTCTGCTTCACGCGGGTGGCCGCCAGCGATCGGCTCCTCCCAGGTGATCACCCGTGGCCGGGGTTCCCCCATGTCGGCAAAATCCGTCGCCAACAGGCCCTGCATCACGGCATGCACGCGGCACTGCCCGGCAGGCGTCGCCACCGGCACGCGCTGGGATTGCGGTTTGCACAACAGCACCTGTTCCCATGTGGTTTCCGGGTAGCCGCCACCGATATTCGAGTGCACACCCGGCAGCACTATGTCGTGGCCACTGCTCACCAGCGGGAAGTTATGCCGCTGCTCATCGTGCGCCACCAGTTGCACCACCTGCCGGGCAATACCCGCCCCCAGGCCCAGGCGCAAGCCACCGTGGCGCTCGTCGGTGGGGTCGAAGTCGCCCTGCAACGGCGCGATGATCGCGGCCACCGTGTCGAACAAGCCCATGAAGTTGATCGCGATGTCACACGCCACCGGCAACAATCCCCCGGCACCGTCGTGCAACAGGTTGGCCAGGTGGCGTACCGCCGCCGCGCCACGGCTGAAGCCGAACAAGTCGAACTCCAGGCGTGCCGGCACCCACTGCGGGTGCGCCTGGCACCAACCCTGCAGTTGCCCGGCAATCACCTGCAACGCCTCGGCCACCCGGGCTTCCACGCCCGTGCGGCCACGCCCGGTGGCAGAGGCATACACCGGGTCGGTTTCACCGGCCAAGGTGCCGATGCCTTCCATGTAGCATTTGAAAAAGACCTGGCGCGCCTCGCCATCGGCCGCTTGCGCCGGGTACAACGCATGCAGCAGGGCTACGTTGCTCAGCGCATTGGCATAACTGCCGCCGTGCCCCGCCAATGCCGTGGCGTTGTGCTGATTGTTACCGGTGCCATCGAAGAACACCCCGAAACGCAGGGTTACCCGCCGAGGGGTCGGCGTACCGCCGTTGCTCGCTACCATCTTCGTGCCTTGTGCTTGACCCAAAAGCACAAGCAGGCGCCAGTACGCCGTCAGGCAACATCAGGCAATCGCCAAGCCTTCGTGAGAGTTTTCCATACCCCAGGCCCGCTGCAGCGATAAATTTACCCCGTGCCATTAGTCGCCGCCCCCCCGGATGGATTAAAGTATCAGCCCTTGCCAGGGCAGCTGCCGTCAGCCGCCTCCGGCCCCCTACCAGGAACCGTCGCCGATGGAACACCGTGAAGCGCTGATCGCGCTGCGCACCTTTCTTTCAACCCAGATCCTAGGCCAGGAGAAACTGGTCGAGCGGCTGTTGATCGTGCTGCTGGCAGACGGCCATATGCTGGTCGAGGGGGCGCCTGGGCTGGCCAAGACCAAGGCCATCAAGGAGTTGGCCGAGGGCATAGAAGCGCAGTTCCACCGCATCCAGTTCACCCCCGACCTGCTTCCGGCCGACATCACCGGCACGGAAATCTACCGCCCGGAAACCGGCAGTTTCGTGTTCCAGCAGGGGCCGATCTTCCATAACCTGGTGCTGGCCGACGAAATCAACCGTGCACCGGCCAAGGTCCAGTCGGCACTGCTCGAGGCCATGGCCGAACGCCAGGTCAGTGTGGGCCGCAGCACCTACGACCTGTCGCCCCTGTTCCTGGTCATGGCCACGCAGAACCCGATCGAGCAGGAAGGCACCTACCCGCTGCCCGAAGCCCAGCTCGACCGCTTCCTGATGCACGTGAAAATCGGCTTCCCGGACGCCGCGGTCGAGCGGCGCATCCTGGCACAGGCCCGCGGTGAAGCGCTGGGCGGCGAAGTGAAACCCGAACGGCGGGTCAGCCAGCAGGCGATCTTTGCCGCGCGCAAGGAAATCCTCAACCTGTACATGGCCGATGCCGTCGAGGAGTACCTGGTGCAGTTGGTCATGGCCACCCGCACCCCGGCCAAATTCGATACCGAGCTGGCCGACTGGATCGCCTATGGCGCCAGCCCGCGCGGTTCCATTTCGCTGGACCGCTGCGCACGTGCCCACGCCTGGCTGGCCGGGCGCGACTTCGTCAGCCCCGAAGACATCCAGGCGGTGCTGTTCGACGTGCTGCGCCACCGCATCATCCTCTCCTTCGAAGCCGAGGCCGCGGGGATCGACCAGGACCGCGTGGTCCAGCGCATCCTCGACGTCGTCGCTGTTGCCTGACCCCATGCCCACTGCGCACCTGGCCGAACCCGGCATCCGCATCGGCCTCGCCGAGCTGATCGACATGCGCCACCGCGTGCGCGAAATCCAGCTGTTTTCCAAGCCCGGCCAACGCAGCCCGCTGGTCGGTCTGCACCATTCCAAGCTGCGCGGGCGCGGTGTGGACTTCGACCAGGTGCGCGTGTACCAGGCCGGCGACGACGTGCGCAACATCGACTGGCGGGTGACCGCACGCACCCAGGAGCCCCACACCAAGCTGTTTCACGAAGAACGCGAACGGCCTATCTTCATCCTGGTCGAGCAAAGCCAGCGGCTGTTCTTCGGCTCGGGCCTGATGTTCAAGTCGGTGCTCGCCGCCCAGGCTGCCGCCTTGTTCGGCTGGGCCGCGCTGGCCCATAACGACCGCATCGGCGGCCTGGTGTTCGGCGACAACGAGCACCATGAAATCAAGCCCCGGCGCAGCAAACAGAGCCTGCTGCAGTTGCTCAACCGCATGGCCAAGGTCAACCAGGCGCTGCACACCGAGGCGGTTGCCGGGGCCGACAGCCTTGGCCTGGCCCTGCGCCGCGCCCGCGAAGTGCTGCGCCCGGGCAGCCTGGCCATCGTGATCTGCGACGAGCGTTCGCTCAGCGCCCAGGTGGAGCAGCACCTGGCCATGCTGTCCCGGCATTGCGACCTGCTGCTGCTGCCGGTGTCCGACCCACTCGACCATGCCCTGCCGGCCGCTGGCCTGCTGCGTTTTGCCCAACGCAGCGCGCAGCTGGAGCTCGACACCCTCGACGCCAACCTGCGCCAGGCCTACCGCCAGCAGGCCGAAGCCCGCATCGAGCGCTGGGAGCTGCTGGCGCAAAAGCTGCGGGTGCTGCTGATGCCGCTGAGCACGCAAAGTGAAATGATCGAGCAATTGCGCGAATACCTGAGCGCACAGCGCCCGCGGAGCGCATCATGAATCCGCTCGATCAGTTGCAACCGCTGATCGAACCGGCGCCCATCGGCCTGTGGCCGCCAGCACCCGGCTGGTGGGCATTGCTGGTCATCCTGCCAGTGCTGGGCTGGGGCCTGTGGCGGCTGCGGCACTGGCGCCCGCGCAAGCGCCGTGTCGTACGCGCCGAGCAACCGCTGGACCCGGTGCGGGTAGAAGCGCTGGCCGAGCTGGCACGCCTGCCACGCCCCTACGACGGCGCCCCCGCCGGCGCCTGGCTGCAACAGATCAACGCCCTGCTCAAGCGCCTGTGCCGCAGCCACTACCCGGGCGCCAACAGCCATACCCTCAACGGCCGCCAGTGGCTGGCATTTCTCGACAACCGCTGCCCCGCAGCCGGCCTCACACGCTGGATGGTGCTGGTCGAAGGCGCCTATAAACCCGAGTGCAAACTCGACGACAAGGCCATCGCCGGGCTGAGCCAAGCCGTCGAAACCTGGATCCGCAAGCATGTTTGAACTGGCCTGGCCGTGGGTCTTTGCCCTGTTGCCGCTGCCGTGGCTGGCGCGCCTGCTGCTGCCCGCCGCCGACAGCGGCGAACCGGTACTCAAGGTTGGCTTCCTCAACGAACTGGAAGGCCTGGCCGGGCGGCGCGCGCGGCTGAACCTGCCCACCTGGCGCCAGCAAGGGCCATTCGTGGTCATCTGGCTGTTACTGCTGTGCGCTGCCGCGCGCCCGCAATGGCTCGGTGACCCGGTGCCGGTGGCGGCCAGCGGCCGCGACCTGCTGGTGGCGGTGGACGTGTCCGGGTCGATGGACTTCCCGGACATGCAGTGGAAAAACGAAGACATCAGCCGCCTCGACCTGGTCAAGGCCCTGCTCGGCGATTTCCTGCAGGACCGAGAAGGCGATCGCGTGGGCCTGATCCTGTTCGGCAGCCAGGCCTACCTGCAGGCCCCGCTCACGTTCGACCGGCGTACCGTGCGCACCTTCCTCGACGAAGCGCAAATCGGCATCGCCGGCAAGAACACGGCCATCGGCGACGCCATTGGCCTGGCGGTGAAACGCCTGCGCCAGCGCCCGGCGCAAAGCCGGGTACTGGTACTGATTACCGACGGTGCCAACAATGGCGGGCAGATCCACCCGCTGACGGCAGCCCGCCTGGCAGCCCAGGAAGGCGTGCGCATCTACACCATCGGCATTGGCGCCAACCCCGAAGCCAGTGGCACCCCAGGCCTGCTCGGCCTCAACCCGAGCCTGGACCTGGACGAAGCCGCACTCAGGGAAATCGGCGAAATCACCCACGGTGCCTACTTCCGCGCGCATGACGGAGCCGAACTGGACGCTATTGGCGACACCCTCGACCAACTCGAACCGGTGGCCCAGCAACCGACCCAAGCCCGCACCGCCCAAGCCCTATACGCCTGGCCATTGGCCCTGGCACTGCTGCTGAGCGTGCTGCTGGTGGTGGCCGTGCAATGGCCCGACAACCTGATGCAGCGCCTGCTGCGCAAGCCGCGCTTCTTGCAGCCACACCCGGAATGGCGCCAACGCCTGAAGCGCTTGCGCTTGCGGAGGCGGCGATGATCGACCTGTGGCCGCAATGGTTGCGCCCCCTGTGGCTGCTGGCCGTGCCCTTGCTTGGCTGGCTGCTGTACAAGCTGTGGCATCGGCGCAAACGCGCCGGGCGCTGGCAGCTGATCCTGCCGCCGGCATTCCACGCTGTGCTGCTGGGCGGCGGCAACGGCAACACCAGCAAACTGCCGTGGGTGGCGCTGGGGTTGGCCTGGCTATTGGTGATCCTGGCCCTGCTCGGGCCCAGTTGGCAGCGGGTGGAAGAAAACCGCCAGCGCCCGGCCGACCCGCTGGTGATATTGCTGGAGCTGACCCCGCAGATGCTCGCCGAGGACAGCCCGCCCAATCGCCTGGAACAGGCCCGGCGCAAAATCCTCGACCTGCTGGAGCACCGCCGCGACAGCCAGACGGCGCTGGTGGTCTATGCCGGCTCCGCACACACCCTGGTGCCGCTGTCCGATGACCTGGCCACCACGCGCAACCTGCTGGAGGCCATCGACCCGTCGATCATGCCCAAGCCCGGCCAGCGCGCCGACCTGGCCGTGCAGAAGGGCCTGGCACTGCTGGCCCAGAGCGGGCTCGGCCAGGGCCGCCTGCTGCTGATCGGGTCGTCGCTCAGCGCCCCAGAGCGCCAGGGCATCGCCCAGGCCCTTGGCCGGCAGGGCCCAAGCCTGCTGATGCTGGGTATCGGTAGCCGTGACGGTGCCCCGGTGCGCCAGGCCAATGGCGAATACCTCAAGGATGACCAAGGCGGCATTCTGGTACCCCGCCTGGACAACGCCAGCCTCAAGGGTTTCATCAACGGCACCGGCGGGCGCTACCGGCATGCGCGTATCGACGACCTGGACCTGCGCGGCCTGGGCCTGTTCGACCAGCCGCGGGCCGGGCGCAACGACGGCCAGACCCTGCAGCTGGACAGCTGGGCCGACCAGGGCTACTGGTTGCTGATTCCGCTGCTGCTGCTGGCCGCGTGTGCCGGCCGGCGCGGTTGGCTGTTCTGCCTGCCGTTGCTGCTGGCCCTGCCCCAGCCCAGCCAGGCTTTCGAGCTCGATGACCTGTGGCTGCGCCCCGACCAGCAAGGCCAACGCCTGCTCGAGCTGAACCGCCCAGCCAGCGCGGCTCGGCACTTCCATGACACGCAGTGGCGCGGCCTGGCGCTGTACCAGGCCGGCGACTACGCGGGTGCGGCCGAGGCATTTTCCCAGGGCGACACGGCCGCCGACCACTACAATCGAGGCAATGCACTGGCCCGTGCCGGTGAGCTGGAAGCGGCCCTGGACGCCTACGAGCAGGCGCTGGAGCGCCAACCCGATCTGCAAGTGGCACTGGACAACCAGGCATTGGTGCAACAGCTGCTGCAACAGCGCCAGGCCAAGGCCGAGGAACAACCGCCCGGTAACGATGCCCAAGGCACGCCCGGCAGCGACACCGAAGGCAACAGCAGTTCGGCCAGCAGCGCCGCCCAGGGCACCCCCAGCGGTGATGAACAAGCCAGCGCCGAGCAGCCTGGCGAAAGCAGCAGCAACAGCCAGGGTGCACCGGGTAATCAGCCGGGTGCCGATGAGGGCGTCATCCAGCCGCCCCAGCGCCCGGTGTCGACCAGCCTCGACGCCGAACAGCGCCAAGCCCTGGAACAATGGCTGCGGGAGATCCCCGATAACCCGGCGGAGCTGCTGCGGCGCAAATTCTGGTACGAACAGCAACTGCAACAGGAAACCCCACGATGAGTCGCTTCGGCGTCTTGCTCCTCTCCCTGCTGTGGGCCACCCTGGCCCAGGCTGAACCCCTGCTGCAGGCCAGCGTCGACCGCACCCGCCTGCAGGCTGGCGAAAGCCTGGAACTGACCCTGGAAAGCCAGGACGTCACCCAGTTCGGCAAGCCCGACCTGCGCGCCCTGGAAGGCGACTTCGAGGTGCGCGGCACGCGCCAGCTGAACAGCCTGCATACCCTCGACGGTGAAACCCGCGCCAGCACCCGCTGGATCATCACCTTGCTGCCGCGGCGCAGCGGCAGCCTGCGTATCCCCGAGCTGCAGTTGGGTCAGTCACGCAGCCAGGCCATCGACCTGCAAGTGCTGCAGGCCGATGCCAGTCGCCAGGACACTTCACAGGTGTTCATCGAGGCCACCCTCGACAGCCCCGACGTCTACGTGCAGGCGCAGGCTGTGCTCACCTTGCGCATCTATCACTCGGTGGCGCTCTATGACGACAGCAGCCTGAGCCCGCTGCAGCTGGAAGGCGCCAAGGTCGAACCGCTCGGCGAATCGCGCACCTATGAAAAGGAAATCAATGGCGTGCGCCACGGCGTGATCGAAACCCGCTATGCCGTGTACCCCCAGCAAAGTGGCACGCTCGAGATCCCGCCACTGACGTTCAGCGCCACCGCCGCAGCCAGCAGCGACGAAACCCCGCAAGCCAATGGCACGGCCCGGGCCGGGCACCAGGTACAGGTCAGCTCGCTGCCGCTGCGGCTGGCGGTACGCCCGATTCCCGCCGCCTGGCCTGCGGGTGTGCCGTGGTTGCCGGCGCGTAGCCTGACACTGGAAGAGCACTGGAACCCCGACCCCGGCAACCAGCAGGTACAGATTGGCGACTCGCTGACGCGCAACATCACCTTGCGCGCCGAAGGCCTTTCCAGCACCCAGTTGCCGCCGTTACCCGCCACCGAGATCACCGGCCTGCGCCGCTACCCCGACCAGCCGCTGCTGCGCAACGAAATCAACGAACGCGGCATGACCGCCAACCGCGAGGAACGCGAAGCACTGGTGCCCACCCATGCCGGCACGTTGGCCCTGCCGGCGCTGGAAGTGGCGTGGTGGAACACCCGTGAAGATCACCTGGAGCACAGCAGCCTGCCGGCGCGTACGCTGAACGTGCAGGACAACCCGGCCTTGAGTGCCGACAGCCCGGTGGGCGATAACAGCAGCGCCAGCAGCGCGCTGTGGCCTTGGCAATTGGCGACTCTGTTGTTCGCCCTTTCCACCGTACTGGGCTTCGCCCTGTGGTGGCGCGCCCGCTCGCAACCGGCGGTGCTGCGTGCGGCGCAGAACGGGCCGAGCCCGCGCACCTTGCTGGATGACCTCAAGCGCGCCTGCCTGGCGAACGACCCCCAGGCCACCCGCCAGGCGCTGGACGCCTGGGCCCGGCAGCAACCGGAGACCCTGGCCGAGATGGCGGCGCGCTTCGTGCCGTTGTCGGATGCGCTGGATGGGTTGAATGGCGCGTTGTACAGCGAGAGTGGGCAGTATTGGCAGGGTGAGGATTTGTGGCGGGCGATCGGCACGATACCGCCGGCCGAGCAGGTGTTGTTGCCGGCTGGGGAGAATGGCAGCTTGCCGCCGCTTTATCCCAAGTAGCCGGCTGCCTGCCAGGGCCTCTTCGCGGGCATGCCCGCTCCCACAGGTACAACGTATGCCTGAGCTTTACGCGGTGCCTGTAGGAGCGGGCGCGCCCGC
>NZ_BLJG01000288.1 GCF_009932375.1 Pseudomonas juntendi | reverse complement strand
CTGGTCGAACAGGTTGGCGCCAATACTGAGCGTCACCGCCTCCGGCGTCGGCACCGTCTTGCCCGCATACAGCTGGAACTGCTCCCGCAAGATCCCACCCAGGTCCAACACCCGCTCATTGCTGGTGCCACTGAGCAATATGACGAACTCGTCCCCGCCCAAACGCGCCGCCAACGAGCGCTCCGGCAGCACCGTACGGATCATCTCGCTCAGGGCGACCAGCAACCGATCCCCGGCAATATGCCCATGCAGGTCATTGACCAGCTTGAAATTGTCGATGTCGATCAGCAGCAATGCACCAGGCTGGGTTGGGCTGACGTCCTTGAAAAAAGGTGCTGCCCGCACTTCCAGGGCCCGCCGGTTGTACAGCGCGGTCAGCGGGTCGCGTGCCGCCAACCGGGCAATCCGCTCCTCGCGTCGGTAACGCACGGTGCCAGTCATCGACAAGGCAATCAGCATGATCGCCATCGCCCCCTCCACCAGCGAAACCTGAATGATCAGCCCGCCAAACGTGGCCAGGTCGATCAAGGTACCCGGTGCAATCGCAATGATTGCCTTGACCACGTAGAACACACCATGGAGCAACAGCACGTAGCGCAGCTGCACCGCGCCAACGCTCAACGACTTGCCATGGGGCCGCAACAGGAAGCTCGCCTTGAGGGTCAGCGCCGCTACCAGCAACGAGTTGACCATCAACATCACCTTCGACCACTGCGGCCCCACGGGCAACAGCAGCAGGGCGAACCAGACCAGCACGATGACCAGCCAGGCCCGTGACAAACGCTCCTGGGTAAAGCGCAGCACACCCCACAAGAAGAACCCATGGGCCACCACCAGCAAGCCATTGGCGAACCAGATGCCGATGAACAGCAAACCGATCCCGCGCAACAAGGCCAGCACGCAACCGACCGTGATGGTGGCGAAGCCTGCGCTCCAGAACAGTAGCGAGGACTCGCGGACACTGCGCCATTCAATTGCCAAATACAGGGCAGCCGCTGCTGCCAGGGCAACCGAAATGGTCAGCATCGTAGGTGGATCTAGCGCCATATACGCTTTGGCCTTTCTGGTTAACAAGGAAAAGGGCGCGATTGTATGCGCTTGTGATGACTTTTCAGAGGGGCCCTGGTCGGGAGCCCGTAAATCATAGCTCAACCGCAGGAACGCCTGCGGCAGCACCGATATCATATTGATATCATCGCAAGCTGAATAGCTGACCTGACGATCAGTCAGCTTCCCTTCATGAGGCACTCGGTCAGGCCCAGGCAGCCATTTCCTTGCGCCAGATCGTTGCGCTACCGCGTCGTGCTTCAGCCGGTGTCACAACACCCGCTTGATCAACGGTTCCAGGCGGCTGTAGCGCAAACGCCGCAGGAACCGGCGCACTTCCTTGGGATGTTCGGCCTTCACCCCCAGGGCCTCCAGCGAATCGATCGGCGGCGCGAAATGGCGCAACCCGTCGAGCTCCGCTTCACGCGGCGCCAACCATTGCCCATGCGGGTCGTCGATCAGCAAGCCGTTCTCCAGGTCCAGGTTGAACCCCCGCGGGTTCAGGTTGTTGCCGGTCAGCAGCGAATAACGCTGATCGACCCACACCCCCTTGGCATGAAACGTATGCCCCGGGTCGTTCCAGATGCGCACTTGTAGCTGCCCGCTGACTATCGCCGCCTGGCGGCGACGAACGAAGGCGCGCAAGGTGTCCTCGTACAGGTAAGGCAACGCGCCACTGGCGCTGAACGGTTCGCCTGGGGGGATATAGAAGTCGTTCGCTGTGCGGTCGCCGACAATCAACTCAACCCGCACTCCACGTGCCAACGCCTGGTCAAGCTCGCGCATCACGACACGTGGCGGGTTGAAATACGGCGTACTGATGATGATCTGCGCCTGCGCCGCCGCCAGCAGCGCGCACACGGCCCGGTTCAACCGGTTGCCTCGGCCCACGCCCAGCAGCGGTATGACCCGCAGGCCCTGCCCTGGCTCAGGGGCCGGGGCCTGATAGGCCATGCGCCGCAACCGCGCGCGCAGGCGCCGGATGTCACCGCGCAGGCTACGGGTAGAAGGTGGCGCCGGCAGATCGAGACGCGGCGTGGCGGCCGGATGCAGCAGGCGCTGCACCAGGTCGGCCATGGCGTCCGCCAGTGCCGGTGACTGGAACAGGTGATAGCGGTCCAGGCGGTAGCGATCGAAACGGTGCAGGTACACGTTGTTCAGGCTGGCACCGGTATAGATCACACAGTCGTCGATGATGCTGCCCTTGAGGTGCAACACCCCAAACAGCTCGCGGGTCTGCACCGGCACCCCATGGATGGCGATCTCCAGCCCGTGCAACTGGCGCTGGGCCTGGTACCAGGCCGCATTGCCCGGCTGACGCCCGGCCCCCAGCAGCCCGCGGCGGGCGCGGAACCAGTCGACCACGACGGTGATTTGCAGGCCTGGGCGCGCGGCCTTGGCCTGGTACAAGGCGTCCAGTACTTCCTGGCCTGCCTCGTCTTCCTGCAGGTACAGGGCCACGATGACAATGCGCCGGGTGGCCATGCCGATACGCTCGAGCAGGCAGGCACGGTAGGCCTTGGCATCGGGCAGCACCTGAATCGAGTCGGGTGCGATAGCGTAGCCTGGCAGGCTTGCCAGCAAGGTTTCCGGGTTCACTGACAATCACCTTCTCTATGCGATCACTGTTGGCCCTGCCGACGGGCAGAGCCATTCCTGGCCGCTGCGCCCTGGGTGTAAGATCGACCCGGCAACGACCTATAACAACAAGCACCACGCGAGGCCCTGTTTTTCACTGCCCCTGACAAACCACGGCTCAGCTTGCACAGGTACAGCGCAATGGTCCACCCCGTTTCTGCAAACCCGCCGCTTTCAAGTGTAAAGCGTTGTTCGGTCAAGACCTTTGGCTTTCTGATTTTGCCCAATTTCACCACGATCGGCCTGGCATCGGCCGTCGAAACCCTGCGCATGGCCAACCTGGCCGCACATCAAACCTTGTTTCGCAGTGTGTTGATTGCGGCGGATGAGGCACCGGTGGTGGCCAGCAACGGCATGCGCGTACTGCCCGACTACAGCATCGCCAACGCCCCTGCCCTGGACACGCTGCTGGTGGTAGGCGCCAACCCGATCGACCGTGGCCGCGGCAACCGCGCGCTGATCGAATGGCTGCGCCACCTGGCACGGCAACACCTGCCCCTGGGCGGTATCTGCACCGGCAGTTACCTGCTGGCCAGGGCCGAGCTGCTCACCGGCTACCGCTGTACCATCCACTGGGAAGACCTGCCAACCCTGCAAGCGCACTTTCCCGGCATCGTCATCTCCAACCAGCTGTTCGAGCTGGACCGCGACCGTTACACCTGCTCGGGCGGGGTGGCGGCGATGGACATGATGCTGCAACTGGTAGCCCGCGAGCCCGGAGGCCAGGCTATCGCCGCCAAGGCCGCCGAACTGCTGCTGTGCGATCGCGTGCGTGGCGAGCGCGACCGCCAACGGGTGCCGTTGCGCACCCTGCTCGGCAGTGCCCAGCCCAAACTCAGTCAGGTGGTGGCGATCATGGAGGCCAACCTCGAGGAACCACTGACCCTGGAGGAGCTGGCCAGCCTCAACGAGGTGACCGTGCGCCAGCTCGAAAGGTTGTTCCACAAATACCTGCAACGCACCCCCAGCCAGTACTACCTGGAACTGCGCCTGTCACACGCACGGGAGCTGCTGCTGCGCAGCGATGTGCAGGTGCGCGAAGTGGCGCTGGCGTGCGGGTTCAGTTCGCCAGCGCATTTCTCCAAGAGCTACAGCCGGTTCTTCGGGTTGTCACCACTGGGCGAGCGGCGGCAGGCCTCGTTGCACTGACCGGGGTCATGGGCTAGGTCAGGTTCGCACCCTTTGCGCGATGTGGGGGCCAGGTGATTCAATCTTCCAGCGCAGCGTGGGCTGTTTCCCGGCACATCAGCATGGCCACCAGCGCCACCAGTGCCGCTGCCAGCAAGTAACCCGCCGGCGCCAGTTTGCTGCCGGTCACCTGGATCAGCCAAGTGGCAATGAACGGTGCAGTGCCGCCAAACAGCGCATTGGCCGCATTGAAGCTCAAAGCAAAACCGCTGAAGCGCACCCGCGTGGGAAACAGCTCTGCCAGCAAGCACGGCAAGGTCCCGTCGTTCATCGCCAGCATCGCACCGAACAGGATTTGTATCGCCAGGATCACCAGCAGCGGTTGCCCGTCCAGCAGGCTGAACAGCGGCACGGTCAGGCCCAGGAACAACAGCGATGCCACCACCAGCATGGTTTTGCGTCCAAACAGGTCAGACAGCCGCCCCATCAGGAAAACCAGGCCGATATAGGTGGCCAGCGACACCGTCGACGCAATGAATGAATCCCGCTCGCTCATGCCCATTTCAGTGGACAGATAGGTCGGCATGTAGCTGAGCAGCAAATAGAACGCCACCGCGTTCAGGCAGGTAACCCCCATGCCGATAGCCAGGCTGCGGCGATGCTGGCCGAGCAGTTCGCGCAAGGGCGCCGGAGCCATGCCGGCCTTGGCTTCCAGGCGCTGCTCCATTTCCAGGAACTTGGGCGTGTCCTGCAAACTGATGCGGATGTAGCGCCCCACCAGGCCAAACGGCGCCGCCAGCAGGAACGGCAGGCGCCAGCCCCAGCTGTGCAGGGCTTCATTGCTGAGCGCTTCATGCAACAGCGCGACGAACGCTGCCCCGAACAACAGGCCCGCCGCGGTACTGGCC
Organism: Pseudomonas juntendi; assembly: GCF_009932375.1. GTDB lineage: Bacteria > Pseudomonadota > Gammaproteobacteria > Pseudomonadales > Pseudomonadaceae > Aquipseudomonas > Aquipseudomonas juntendi. The sequence continues at coordinate 2,703 of NZ_BLJG01000288.1, read as the reverse complement.
GGCACAATACTGGTGTACAAGCCACGCCGGCCCGGCGGCGCGTACTCGGCCAGGAACGCTGCTGCACCGGCATACTCACCCGAAGCGGAAAACCCCTGCACCAGGCGAATCAGCAACAGCAGCGCCGGCGCCCATAGGCCGATCTGGGCGTAGCCGGGTAGCAAGCCTATGCAGAAGGTGGACAGCGACATGATCAGGATCGACCACGACAGCGCCGTGCGCCGGCCATACCGGTCGCCGAAATGGCCCCAGACGATGCCGCCCAATGGGCGTACCAGAAACGACAGGGCGAACACTGCAAAGGTTGCCAACAGGCTGGTGGCCTTGTCGGCCTGCGGGAAGAAGGTGGCGGCGATGATGGTGGCCAGGTAGCCATAGGCTGCGTAGTCGAACCATTCGACGAAGTTGCCCATGAAACTGGCCCGGGCAGCCCTGCGCAGGGCTTGGCGTTCGGCGCTGTGCGAAACGCCAGCGACGGCGGATGGGTCAAGGGTGGTGCTGGACATGACGGGTACCCCATGGTTGTTCTAATTGGAGGCAGGGTGTGGTGGTCATACGGGATATTGTTGTTGTGTGTAGTGGCTTTGGCGCCGACACACCGGCGCCCACAGGGCGCTGGCGTGCCGGCGATGAAGCCGGCATCAGTCTTATTTGCGAATGATGTTGTGCTCCGGCCCATACGGGAACCGGGTGATGTTTTCGGCACCGCTGTCGTTGACGATCAGGATGTCATGCTCGCGATAGCCACCGGCCCCAGGCCGGCCTTCGGGCAGCATGATCATCGGCTCGATCGACACCACCATGCCCGGTTCCAGCACTGTGTCGATGTCTTCACGCAGTTCAAGCCCGGCCTCGCGGCCGTAGTAATGGCTCAAGGTGCCGAATGAGTGGCCATAGCCGAAGGTGCGGTATTGCAGCAGGTCATGGCGCAGGAAAATGTCATTCAGTTCACGGGCAATGTCGCTGCAGCGCATGCCTGGGCGCACCAGTTTCAGCCCGGCTTCGTGCACCTCGACGTTGGCCTGCCATAACCGCAGGTGCACCTCCGGGCAGTGGTCGAGGAACAGCGTACGCTCCAGGGCGGTGTAGTAGCCGGCGATCATCGGGAAGCAGTTGAGGCTCAGGATCTCCCCCTTGCCGACCCGGCGGCTGGTGACCGGGTTGTGTGCACCGTCGGTGTTGAGCCCGGACTGGAACCAGGTCCAGGTGTCCATCAGTTCGGCATCCGGAAAGCGTCGGGCAATCTCGCGCACCATCGCCTGGGTCGCGTGCAGCGCCACCTCGTACTCCGGCACCTGGTCACGCAGTGCCTCGACCACCGCAGCCCCGCCGATATCGGCTACCTGAGCACCGTGGCGGATCAGCGCCTGTTCCTCGGCCGACTTGATCATGCGCATGCGCATGCAGGGCGCGCCGATATCGACCAGTTCCGCTTTCGGATAGCAGGCCGCGAACTTGGCGTGGTTCTGCAGGTTGAGGTGGTCGTACTCCACCCCGATGCGCGAGGCCAGGGGCAACGCCTGCTGGATCGCGACGAAGTAGTTGTCACGTTGCCAGTCGGTGTAGACGATGTTGTCGGTACCGACCGTACGCCGCCACGGTTGCCCGCCATCGATATTGGCGCTGACTGAGACGACCTTGTCCTGGGTAACGACCAGCGCATAGGGGCGGCCGAACGAGCAATAGAGGAAGTCGCTGTAATAGTTGACGTTGTGGTACGAGGTGAAAATGGCCGCTTCGATGTCGTGTTCCGCCATGTAGGCCCGCAGCCGGGCGTGGCGGGCGGCATATTCCTGGGCAGAAAAGGTCGGCTGCACCTTGTTGCCGTTGCGGATGTTCAGGGTCTTGGGCATTTGCATGGTCGGGTTTCCTTGTCGTTGTGAGCACGCTGTTCAGGCCGGCCGCCTGAGAAGCATTGCAACAGAACCGACAAGGGCACTTTTGTATCTATCCGACCTGGAATTGGCGGGATCGCCAATGGCAACGGGGGCTGCCCGGCAGCCCCCGCAGGTTCCTCACTTCAGGTCAAAACGGTCCAGTTCCATGACCTTCTCCCAGGCGGCAACGAAATCGCGCGCGAACTTGGCGCCGCCATCACTGCTGCCGTACACCTCGCTCAACGCCCGCAATTGCGCATGCGACCCAAACACCAGGTCGACGCGGCTTGCGCTCCATTTCACTTGCCCGCTCTTGCGGTCGCGGCCTTCGAACGCTTCGTTGTCTGCCGAAGTTGGCTTCCACTCCACGCCCATGTCCAGCAGGTTGCGGAAGAAATCGTTGCTCAGGGTACCGACCTTGTCGGTGAACACGCCCTGTTGACTCCCCGCATGGTTGGCACCCAACACGCGCAGCCCGCCGATCAGTACGGTCATTTCCGGCGCGGTCAAGGTCAACAGCTGCGCCTTGTCCAGCAACAACTTCTCGGCTTTGACGCTGTAGCGGCCCTTGCTGAAATTTCGGAAGCCGTCTGCCAGCGGCTCCAGCACGGCGAACGATTCCACGTCGGTCTGTGCCTGCGTAGCATCGGCACGGCCCGGGCGAAACGCCACGCTCAGGTCATGACCGGCGTCCTTGGCGGCCTTCTCCACGGCAGCGGCACCGGCCAGCACGCTCAAGTCGGCCAGGGAAATGTGCTTGCCGCTGGCAGCGAACTCGGCCTGGATGTGCTCAAGCGCGGCAACGACCTTTCCGGTGCCCTGGTTG
>NZ_BLJG01000287.1 GCF_009932375.1 Pseudomonas juntendi | reverse complement strand
GTGTCGCGATGGGCTGCGCAGCAGCCCCGGATCTCAGCTCTATCTCAAGATTGCCGGGGCTGCTTTGCAGCCCATCGCGACGCAAGGCCGCTCCTACAGGGACCGTGTAATGCCGGTTAGACAGTTTTGGCTATGCGCCCGGCCAGCAATGCCCAGCCCAGCAGCAGCACACAGACAATCGCCAGCGGCCACGAACGCCATTGCAGGTAAGGCGTGAGCTGCTGCATCGGCACCACTTCGCCATACATTACCGCCTGCTGGAATTGTGGTACCTGCGTGGTGATACGGCCGAACGGGTCGATCAGCGCGGTCACACCATTGTTGGTGGCGCGGATCATCCAGCGGCCGGCTTCCAACGCACGCATTTGCGCCATCTGCAGGTGCTGCAGCGGGCCGATCGAGGTGCCGAACCAGGTGTCGTTGCTGATGGTCAGCAGCAGGTCGCTACGCGCCGCCAGCCCTGCAGCGAATTCCGGGTAGACCACTTCGTAGCAGATGTACGGGGCAATCTGGTAACCCTTGGCCTGCAGCAGTGGCTGGTCTTCCGGGCCGCGGGCAAAGTCCGACATGGGCAGGTTGAAGAACTCGATGGCGCCACGCAGCATGTCCTGCAGCGGCACATACTCGCCAAACGGCACCAGTTTCTGCTTGAGGTAGGTGCCATCGCCTTCGCCGGCCACCGTGATACCGTTGTAGTAGCGGCGCTGGTGATGCACCTCTTCGCGTACCGGTACGCCGGTGATCAGCGCCGAATGCCGTTCGGCGGCAAAGCGGCCCATCACATCGATGTAGCCCTGGGCCTGGTCCTTGAGCACCGGCACCGCGGTTTCGGGCCACACCAGCAGGTCCACTGGCTTGGAACTGAAGCTCAGGTCACGGTACAGCGCCAGTTGTGCATCGATGTGCGCCGGGTCCCATTTCAGGTCCTGTTCGACGTTGCCCTGAATGGCCGCCACTTTCAGCGGGTCGCCAGCCGGCTTTGTCCAGGCATGGCCTTTGAGTGCCAGGCCCAGGGCCCAGGGCGCCAGCAACAGCACCGCGGCAATGGCCAGGAACGAAGGGCGCGCGCGCAGGCGGTGCAAGTTGCACAGCAGGGCGGCAGTGAGGGCCAGGGCGAAGGAAACCAGCCATACGCCACCCAGCGGGGCAAGGCCTGCCAACGGCCCGTCGAGCTGGCTGTAACCGGCGTAGAGCCAGGGAAAACCGGTCAGGAACCAGCCGCGGAAAGCTTCCTGCAGCAGCCACAGGGCGGCGAAACACAAGGCGTCGGCCAGCGGCGCTTCGTTGCGCCGCAACCAGCGCGCCCACAACCAGGTGGGCAGGGCGAAGAACCACGCCAGGGCGGCGAAAAATGCCAACAACAGCACGATCGCCAGCAACGGCGAGGCGCCGCCGTAGGTGGTCATGCTGACGTAGATCCACCAGGTGCCCGCGCCGTACAGGCCAAACCCGAACCACCAGCCACGCCACATGGCCTGGCGCGGGCTGAGCTCGCGCAGGCCCAGGTAGAGCAGGGCGATCGATAGCAAGGCCAGCGGCCAGATATCGAACGGTGCCAGGGCCAGGAGGGTGGATGCGCCGGCCGCCAGGGCCAGCAGGTTACCGGGCCAGCCGGGGCGGGTGATCCAACGCATGTTTGTCCTTAACGGTTGATCGGGGTCAGGCGCAGCAAGTGTATCCGCCGGCTGTCGGCGTTGAGAATACGGAACTTGTAGGCGCCGATCTCGGTGGTTTCGTTACGCTTGGGCAGGTGGCCAAAGGCACTCATCACCAGGCCGCCGACGGTGTCGAACTCGTCATCGGAGAACTCGCTGTCGAAGAACTCGTTGAAGTTTTCGATCGGGGTCAGCGCCTTGACCAGGAAGTCACCGCTGGGCAGCGGCTTGATGTAGCTGTCTTCCTCGACATCGTGCTCGTCCTCGATATCGCCAACGATCTGCTCCAGCACATCCTCGATGGTGACCAGGCCGGCCACGCCGCCATATTCGTCGATGACCACGGCCATGTGGTTGTGGTTGGCACGGAACTCGCGCAACAGCACGTTCAGGCGCTTGGACTCGGGCACGAAGGTGGCCGGGCGCAGCAGGTCCTTGATATTGAAGCTGTCGCCGTTCTCTTTGAGGATGAGCGGCAGCAGGTCCTTGGCGAGCAGGATCCCGAGCACATCGTCATGGCTTTCGCCGATCACCGGGTAGCGCGAGTGCGCGGCGTCGATCACCGCCGGCAGGAATTCGCGCGGCGACTGGCTGGCCTTGATGCTGATCATCTGCGAGCGCGGGACCATGATGTCGCGCACCTGCAGGTCGGCGACCTGGATGGCGCCTTCGACAATGGTCAGCGCCTCGCTGTCCAGCAGTTTGTTCTGATGGGCTTCGCGCAGCAGCTCCAGCAGCTCCTGGCGGTTTTTCGGCTCATGGGCAAAAGCCTGGGTCAGTTTACCCAGCCAGGACTTCTGCCCGTTGCTCGATCGATCTTCGCTCATGGCGGTTCTCGTGATCCTTCGTGTATCAGTGTGTGAGGGTGTCGGTTTCATCATCGGCATAGGGGTCGGGGTGACCCAGTTCTGCCAGCAATTCTCGTTCCAGGCCTTCCATCTCCTCGGCTTCCTCATCGTCGATGTGGTCGTAGCCAAGCAGGTGCAGGCAACCGTGGATGACCAAGTGGGCCCAATGCGCGTTCAGCGCCTTGCCTTGTTCGGCCGCTTCGCGCTCCACCACCGCCACGCAGATGACCAGGTCGCCCAGTAGCGGGATATCGAGCAGGTCATCGGGTACATCGGCAGGGAACGACAGCACGTTGGTCGCGTAGTCCTTGTGCCGGTAGGTGTGGTTCAGCTCACGGCCTTCGGCTTCGTCGACCAGGCGAATGGTCATTTCCGAGTCGGCGCTGCGCTGGCGCAAGGCCAGCTCACACCAACGGCGGAAGTCCTCGTCGCCCGGGGCAGCGGCATCGGTGGCCCGTTGAATGTCGAGTTCAAGCATCTTTGCCGGGTGCCTCAGGCTTGGCCTGGCGGGCATCGAAGCGGTCATAGGCCTCGACGATACGCTGCACCAGTGGATGACGAACCACGTCTTTGGGCTGGAAGTGGGTGAAACTGATACCCGGCACGTCCCGCAATACTTCGATGACGTGTGCCAGGCCCGACTTGGTGCCACGGGGCAGGTCGACCTGGGTGATGTCGCCGGTGATCACCGCGGTAGAGCCGAAGCCAATACGGGTCAGGAACATTTTCATCTGCTCGAGCGTGGTGTTCTGGCTTTCGTCGAGGATGATGAAGCTGTTGTTCAGGGTGCGGCCGCGCATGTACGCCAGCGGGGCGATCTCGATGACCTGGCGCTCGATCAGCTTGGCCACGTGCTCGAAGCCGAGCATTTCGTACAAGGCGTCATACAGCGGGCGCAGGTACGGGTCGATCTTCTGCGCCAGGTCGCCAGGCAGGAAGCCAAGCTTTTCGCCTGCCTCGACCGCCGGGCGTACCAGCAGGATACGGCGCACCTGCTCGCGCTCCAGTGCATCCACGGCGCAGGCCACTGCCAGGTACGTCTTGCCGGTACCGGCCGGGCCGATGCCGAAGTTGATGTCGTTGGCGAGGATTTCCTTGACGTAGCGCTGCTGGTTCAGACCACGCGGGCGGATATTGCCCTTGCGGGTGCGCAGCGACACGCTGACTTCGTTGACGGCCGGGTTGTCGATGTGCTCGACGGCCGACTCCTGCAGGTACAGGTGCACGGTTTCCGGTGACAGGTCAGTGGCCTTGGTCTCACGGTAGAGACGGCGCAGCAGCTGTTCGGCCGCAGAGGTTGTCTTGGGTTCGCCGATCAGTTCGAACTGATTGCCACGGTTGCGTATTTCGATGGCCAGGCGCTGTTCGATCAGGCGCAGGTGCTCGTCGAACTGGCCGCACAAGTTGGCGAAACGGTTGGCCTCGAATGGTTCGAGGATGAAACGATGGGGTTCTATGGGTGCGTTCAAGGTCGTTTTTAGCCGCTCGACGGCAATGGAGTTGAACTCAAGAATAACCCTTGAATGGCAGTGGCGAAAGCACTGAAACGATCAAGGGTATGTTCGCCCTGCACCGGGCGTGTGTACCCATGCTGGCGTACTGGCGGTCAGGGCAACGGTGAGAACGGTGTGCGCCCTTCGGCGTTCTGCAGTTCCAGCAGGTATTTGCGGAAAATCTGGCCGAGCACCTGGGTGGCATGCTCCAGGTCGTCGCGAGGCATTTGCTCGGTGACTTCGTCGGCCATGTCCAGCGCGTCTTCGGCACCGTTGACCGCGGCCATTTTCAGCAGGATGTACGCCTGCACATTATTGGCCTTGACCCCTTCGCCATGGAAGAACATGGCCCCCAGGCGATACTGGGCATCGGCCTGGCCTTGCAGCGAGGCTTTCTGGAACCAGTCCAGGGCTTTGTTCAGGTTCTTGGGGGTTTGCGTGTAGTAGTACTCGCCCAATTCGAACTGCGCCTGGGCGTCCCCCGCGCTGGCGGTCTGCTCGCAGGCCTTGAGGGCGTTTGCCAGGTCTTCAGGCTGAACGTTCAAGGTGCAGCGCCCCGTTGCCGGAATGAGCAACGAGTTACCGCCCTCCGCCAGGGCCAGCAGGGGCTGAAGAAGCAACAGGCAGCCCAGGGTCAGGGCGCGGCCGGTGCGGTTCATGGGGATCGACTTACCTCTGCAAAGCTGCGGCCAATGTCTCTGGTGGCACATTATGGGATAAGCAGCGCCAACCTTACAAAGTTTTACTCGAATTTCTGCTTGGTTGGGGAAGTCAGCTGATTGTGCATGAATAATTGTTGCCTGTACCGGCCTCTTTGCGGGTGAGCCCGCGAAGATCCCGGTACAGGCAAAGCATCACTTCAGGGCAGCAAACGCCTTTTCAGCCGCATCCAGGGTGATCTGCAACTCCTTGTCGCCATGGGCGATGGAGGTGAAGCCTGCCTCGAACGCGCTCGGTGCCAGGTACACGCCACCGTCGAGCATCAGGTGGAAGAAGCGCTTGAAGCGCTCGGCATCGCTGGCCATCACGTCATCGAAGGTGACGATATCGTCGGCACCGCTGAAGTACAGGCCGAACATGGCACCGGCCTGGGTGGTGACGAACGGCACCCCGGCGGCATCGGCGCGCTGTTGCAGGCCGTCGAGCATGCGGCTGGTGTAGTCGGTCAGTTCGGCGTGGAAGCCGGGGCGGCTGATCAGCTTCAGGGTGGTCAGGCCGGCGGCCATGGCCAGCGGGTTACCCGACAGGGTGCCGGCCTGGTAGACCGGGCCCAGCGGGGCGATGCAGCCCATGATTTCACGCTTGCCGCCGAAGCAGCCGACCGGCATGCCGCCGCCGACGATCTTGCCGAAGGTGGACAGGTCCGGGGTGATGCCGTAATGGCCCTGGGCGCCACCCAGGGAAACGCGGAAGCCAGTCATCACTTCGTCGAAGATCAGCACCACGCCATGCTTGTCGCACTGCTCGCGCAGCCCTTCGAGGAAGCCCGGGGCCGGTGGCACGCAGTTCATGTTGCCGGCCACTGGCTCGACAATGATGCAGGCCACGGTCTGGCCAACTTCGGCCAGGGTCTTCTCGACGGCAGCGATGTCGTTGAACGGCAAGGTCAGGGTGTGCTTGGCGAAGTCGGCTGGCACGCCCGCCGAGCTGGGTACGCCCTGGGTCAGCAGGCCGGAGCCGGCTTTTACCAGCAGGCTGTCCGAGTGGCCGTGGTAGCAGCCTTCGAACTTGATGATGGCATCGCGGCCGGTGTAGCCACGGGCCAGGCGGATGGCGCTCATGGTGGCTTCAGTGCCCGAGCTGACCATGCGCACCATTTCCATCGACGGCACGATCGAGCAGACCAGGTCGGCCATTTCGGTTTCCATGGCCGTTGGCGCACCGTAGGACAGCCCGTGCTGCAGCTGCCTGCGCACCGACTCCAGCACCTCGGGGTGGCCGTGGCCGAGGATCATCGGGCCCCAGGAGCCGACGTAATCGACATAGCGCTTGTCGTCCTCGTCAACGACGTAGGCGCCCTCGGCATGCTTGAAGAACAGCGGCGTACCGCCAACGCTCTTGAAAGCGCGGACCGGCGAGTTGACGCCGCCGGGGATGTGCTTCTGGGCTTGGGCGAACAGGGCTTCGGAACGGGACATGGGAATCTCTCGAATCAGGATGCGAACAAGGCGTTGAAGGCGCGGGCGCGGCGGGTAACTTCCTGCGCGCTGTCGGCACCGAACAGGCCGTGGATCACCGCCAGCAGGTCGGCGCCATGGGCGACCAGCGGGGCGGCGTTGTCGAGGGTAATGCCGCCGATCACCGCGATCGGCAGCTTTACCTGGGCGCGAGCCTGCTCCAGCAGCTCGGTACTGGCGGCAGGCGCGCCGGGCTTGGTCACGGAGTTGAAGAAGCGGCCGAAGGCCACGTAGCTCGCACCTTCCTTGGCGGCCTGGGCGGCCAGCGCGAGGCTGGCGTGGCAGGTGGAACCGATGATCGCCTGGCGGCCGAGCAGGGCCCGGGCCGGGGTCAGCGGGCCGTCGGTCTGGCCCAGGTGCACGCCGACGCCCAGGCGCGCGGCCAGCTCGGCGTCGTCGTTGATCAGCAGCCGCGTGCCATAGCGCTCGCACAGCTTCATCAGCGCTTCGGCTTCACGCAGCCGGCGCGCTGCGTCGTCGCTTTTGTCGCGGTATTGCAGCAGGCACACGCCGCCTTCCAGCGCCGCTTCGACATAAGACAGGAAACGGCTGGCAAGCAGTTGACTGTCGGTAATGGCATACAGGCCACGTAGCTTCATGGAAAGCCTCGTTTCAAGCGCAGAAGTCCAGGGGCAGGCGGCGCGGCACGTACTGGCCTTTGCCCAGCTGCTCGGCGTCACGCAGGGTGCGCCAGGTGTAGTCAAGGGCGCTGCGTACGGCACTTTCCAGCTGCTCGCCCAAGGCCAGGCGGCCGGCCAGGGCGCTGGCCAGGGTGCACCCCGAGCCATGGTAGCTGCCTGGCAGGCGCTGGCAGGTCCAGGTGTATTGCTGGCCGTTCTGGGTGTACAGGCGGTTGTGGATTTCGTCTTCGTCGCCGTGCCCGCCGGTAATCAGCAGGTGCTTGCAGAACGGCAAGAGCTTCTCGGCACACGCATCGGCGCTGCCCTCGGGCAGTTCGGCGAGAATGCGTGCTTCAGGCAGGTTCGGCGTGGCGATGGTCGCCAGCGGCAGCAGGCGTTCGCGCAGGGCATAGCCTACTTCATCCTTGCCCAGGCGGCCGCCGCCGCCGGCGCGCAGCACCGGGTCGCAGACCAGCGGCAGGTGCGGGTGGGCGGCCAGCAGCTCGGCCACGGTGTCGACCATGTCGATCGAGCCAAGCATGCCCAGCTTGACCGCGGCAACCGTGGAGTCGGCCAGTACGGCGTTAGCCTGGGCCAGCACCCACTCGCGGTCGAGTACCCGGAAGTCGGAAACATTGACGGTATCCTGCACGGTCAGGGCAGTCACGGCGGGTGCAGCGTGACAGCCTTGGGCGAGCAGGGCTTCGATATCTGCCTGCAGGCCGGCGCCGCCACTTGGGTCGTGGCCGGAGAGACAGAGGACAACGGGGCGGGAGCTGTAGGTATTCATGGTCGGCGAGCTTACCACCAAACCTGTTTGGGAGAATCGTCCGACAAACCGGATTTACTGATCGAATGGTCAGCTTATGGTTGGCATCTTCCCTCAAACTATTGATTTAGAAGCCTTTATTCGCGTTTTGGCATGGCCGATTGCCAGCGGTTACAGCTATGCTAGAGTGCTTGGATAACTCGACAAACGGACTCTGCTGGATCACGTCGTCTCAAACGGATGGGAGGCAACCGCGACGCGACTGCACAGACCAGGCTGGGGCTGTATGCGCTATTTGCTGATTGTGCTTCTGGGGATGCTGCCCGTGCTGGCCGGCGCAGTCGATTTCGACGAGGCTACCCGGCACCTGCCGCTGGGCAAGGTCATGCAGGTTTATGAGGACCCGGATGGCAGTAGCAGCATCGCCCAAGTCAGCGCCCCGGACTTTGCCAGATACTTCCGCCCCCACCCAGATGAGGTGCTGAACGCCGGTTATTCCACTTCGGTGTTCTGGCTCAAGGTCGAGTTGCGCCCGGTTGCGGCGCCCGGTGCTGCGCCCCGGCAGTGGCTGCTGGAACTGGCCTACCCGCCCCTGGATCATCTGGAGCTGTACCTGGCCGATGGCAATGGCGGCTACCGCCTGGCCCAGCGCACCGGCGATGCCTTGCCCTACGACAGCCGGCAAGTGCGCCAGAGCAATTATCTGTTCGAACTGCAGCTGCCGCCCGGCCAGGTGACTACCGCTTACCTGCGGCTGCACAGCCAGGGCTCGGTGCAGGCGCCGCTGGCGCTATGGGCCCCCGAGGCCTACATCGAGGCGCAACCGACCCGCCTGTATGTGCTGGGCATGATTTATGGCGTGCTGCTGGTGATGCTGGTGTACAACCTGTTCATCTACCTCAGCGTGCGCGACGTCAGCTACCTCTACTACATCCTCTATATCGCCTCGTTCGGCCTTTACCAGGTGTCGGTGAATGGCGCCGGTGTTGCCTACTTCTGGCCAGACAGTCCCTGGTGGGCGAATGCCGCGACACCGCTGAGCATCGGTGCTGCCGCGCTGTTCGCCTGCCAGTTCGCCCGCCACTTCCTTCAGCTTGGCAGTATCAGCCGGGGCTTCGATCGGCTATTGCAGCTGTTGATGCTGGGGGGCGTGGCGGTCATGGTGCTGGCCGTGAGCATGACCTATGGGGTGGCGCTGCGCATGGCCACCCTGCTGGCGCTGCTGTTCACCGTCAGCGTGTTCAGCGCCGGGCTGTATGCCTGGTGGCGCGGGTTGCGCCTGGCGCGTTGGTTCATCATTGCCTGGACGGCGTTCCTGCTTGGTGGCCTGGTCAACACCCTGATGGTGTTGGGCTACCTGCCGAACGTGTTCATCACCATGTATGCCAGCCAGCTGGGTTCGGCACTGGAGGTGGCACTGTTGTCGCTGGCGCTGGCCGACCGCATCAACATCCTGCGCGAGCAGCAGGCGCAGGCCTTGCGTGAAACCGGCCGTACGCTGGAACAATTGAACCTGCAGTTGGCCAGGAGCAACCGGTTGAAAGACGAATTTCTGGCCAGTGTGACCCATGAACTGCGCACGCCGATGAACGGGGTGATTGGCTCGCTGGAGTTGATGCATACCTTGCCGATGGAAGGCGAGATGGCCCAGTACCACCGTACAGCGATCGGTTCGGCGCAAGGCATGATGGACATGGTCGATGCCATCCTTACGCTGTCCGAGCTGCAAGCGGGGCGCCTGCGGGCGCAGCCGGCGCCGTTCAGCCTGCGTACTTTGTTGCAGAGCCTGCGCGCCGGTTATGCCGGCCAGGCATTGGCCGAGGGCCTGTACCTGAGCCTGGATATCCCGGCCGATTTGCCGGATGGGTTACTGGGTGACGGGCCCAAGCTGGCGCGTTGCCTGGGATGCCTGGTGGATAACGGGTTGAAGTTCACCCATCAGGGCGGCGTGGTGATCCAGGTGCGCGGGCGCCGGGTGGGGCCGGATGACATGGCGCTGACCTTCACTGTCAGCGACAGCGGTATCGGCTTCGATGACCTGGACCAGGCGACGTTGTATCAGCGGTTCTGCCAGGTAGATGGCTCGATGACCCGCCGCTATGGCGGGTTGGGGATCGGGCTGTCGATCTGCCGGCAGATGGGCGAGTTGCTGGGGG
>NZ_BLJG01000286.1 GCF_009932375.1 Pseudomonas juntendi | reverse complement strand
CGACAAGGATGCCGAGCTGGCGCGCCTGAACAAGGAAATTCAGCGCCTGCAGGGCGAAGTGGCACGCGTGGGTGGCAAGCTGTCCAACGCTGCCTTCGTCGACAAGGCCCCGCCTGCGGTGATCGAGAAGGAGCGCGCCAAGCTGGCCGAGTCCGAACAGGCCCTGGCCAACTTCACCGAGCAGCACGCGCGCATTGCAGCGCTGTGACAACCTGATAGACCGCTGGGGCCGCTGTGCGGCCCTTTCGCGACACAAGGCCGCCCCTACAGGACGGTGCCGGTTTCACAGGCGCCGCTATCCTTTAGGGGCGGCCTTGTATCGCGATAGGGCTGCAGAGCAGCCCCAAGGCCTGCAACACCGGACCCCGCCATGACCGACAAACCTACCCTGCACCCGCGCAACCGGCACCAGGGGCGCTACGACTTCCCCAGCCTGATCAAGGCCCACCCTGACCTGGCCCGCTTTACCATTACCAACCCCCACGGCAAACCCAGCATCGACTTCGCCAACCCCGAAGCCGTAAGGGTATTCAACCGTGCCCTGCTCAAGGCCCAATACGGCATCCAGCACTGGGATATCCCCGCCGACTACCTGTGCCCGCCCATTCCCGGCCGCGCCGACTACATCCACGTAGCCGCGGATTTGCTGGCCACGGACAACGCGGGAGAAATTCCCAAGGGCGCCCAGGTACGCGCGCTGGACATCGGCGTGGGTGCCAACTGCATTTACCCACTGCTGGGCCACAGCGACTACCGCTGGCGCTTTCTCGGCTCGGATATCGACCCGGTAGCCCTGGCCTCGGCCAAGGCCATCGTCCAGGCCAACGGCCTGGGCAAGGCCATTGCCCTGCGCCAGCAGGCGAACCGGGGCCATATCCTCAGCGGTCTGTTGCAGCCAGAGGAGCGTTTCGACCTGACCCTGTGCAACCCCCCCTTCCACGCCTCCCGCGACGAAGCCACCCGCGGTAGCCGACGCAAGTGGAAAAACCTGGGCAAGCAGGACCCCAAACGCAAGCTGCCGCTGCTGAACTTTGGTGGCCAGAACAATGAACTGTGGTGCGAGGGCGGCGAAATCCGCTTTGTCACCCAACTGGTGAGCGAAAGCGTGCAGTACGCCGGCAGCGTGTTGTGGTTCACCAGCCTGGTGTCAAAGGCCAGCAACCTGCCGGGCATAGAGGCTGCACTGAAGAAGGCCGGTGCCAAGGCCGTACGTGTCGTCGAAATGGGCCAGGGCCAGAAGCAGAGCCGCATGGTTGCCTGGAGCTTCCACGACGAAGCGGCACGCCAGGGCTGGTACGCCCAGGGCCGATCACAGGCATGAAAAAACCGCGCCCGGGCAAGCCGGGCGCGGTTTCGTCAAAGCAGCAACAATTACTTGTTGATAGCGTCGGTCAGCACTTTGGCTGGCACGAACTTGACGACTTTCTTGGCAGCGATTTCGATGGCAGCGCCAGTCGAAGGGTTGCGGCCAGTGCGGGCAGGACGCTCCGAGACTTTCAGCTTGCCGATGCCTGGCAGGGTGATTTCAGCGCCGTTTTCCAGCTGGTCAGCAACGATCTGGCCCAGTTGCTCCAGTGCGTTCTTGGCGGTGGCTTTCGGCGCGGCGATCGACTCGGCGATGTCGGCAATCAGTTGGTCTTTGGTCAATGCCATGGTGGTGTTCCTTCCCTATCAAATTCGATGGTTATGCAGCGAACGACGACGTTATCGGGCCAGCCCCTTGTAGTGGAGGGCCGCGCCAATTGGGTATGTAGATACTCAAATCGGCGTTTGGTTCGACACGACGGCAGCGCGCTGCCAGCAATGCGCCACGCGTGGGGCGCAAGACCGCGCAAAGCTACCACAGGAGTGGATAAATATCCGCAGCGTACTTCGATTAAATGCAGGTTTTTCAGGGGTTTTGGCTTAAAACGTACAAAAATGAACAAAAAACGAACAACCGGCATTTCGGCCAACATCCGGCCACTGCACCACTGGGTGTCTGGGTTAAACTTGGCGACTTTTGCAGCTCGCCGAGAATTTCATGCCTATCCGTCATTGCATCGTTCACCTGATCGACAAGAAGCCTGATGGCAGCCCCGCCGTGCTGCACGCCCGCGATAGCGAACTGGCGGCTTCCGACGCCATCGAAAACCTGCTGGCAGACCTGAACGACAGCTACAACGCCAAGCAAGGCAAGGCCTGGGGCTTCTTCCACGGCGAGTCGGGGGCCTACCCGCTCAGCGGCTGGCTGAAGCAGTACCTGGAAGGCGACACAGACTTTACCGCCTTCAGCCGCCAGGCCGTGGAACACCTGCAGAAGCTGATGGAGGAGTCCAACCTGTCCACCGGCGGTCACGTGCTGTTTGCCCATTACCAACAGGGCATGACCGAATACCTGGCCATCGCCCTGCTGCACCACAGTGAAGGCGTGGCGGTGAATGCCGAACTCGACGTCACCCCATCCCGTCACCTTGACCTGGGCCAGTTGCACCTGGCGGCGCGCATCAACCTGTCCGAGTGGAAGAACAACCAGAACTCCAAGCAGTACATCTCGTTCATCAAGGGCAAGAACGGCAAGAAAGTCTCGGACTATTTCCGCGACTTCATTGGCTGCCAGGAAGGTGTCGACGGCCCAGGTGAAACCCGCACCCTGCTCAAGGCTTTCAGCGACTTCGTCGAGAGCGAAGACTTGCCGGAAGCATCCGCCCGCGAAAAGACCCAGACGCTGGTCGAGTACGCCACTACCCAGACCAAACTGGGTGAACCGGTGACGCTGGAAGAGCTGTCCAGCCTGATCGACGAAGACCGGCCCAAGGCGTTCTACGACCATATCCGCAACAAGGACTACGGCTTGTCGCCGGAGATTCCGGCGGATAAACGCACCCTCAACCAGTTCCGTCGCTTTACCGGGCGTGCCGAGGGGCTGTCGATCAGCTTCGAGGCGCACCTGCTGGGCGACAAGGTGGAGTATGACGAGGCCGCCGGCACCCTGATCATCAAGGGGCTGCCGACCACCCTGGTGGACCAGCTGAAGCGACGCAAGGACTGACGGCCCATGGGCCGCGCGACCTGCTCCTGCACGCATCGCGACCTCTTGTAGGAGCGGCCTTGCGTCGCGATGGGCGGCAAAGCGGCCCCAGCACCCTCAAGCCGAACCCATCAGATAAGCCGCCACCAAAGCCTCTTTCGCCGACTTGCGCAGCCGTTTCACCAACCGCTCCTGGCGCAATGCCTCGCCCTTGTCCGGCCATTGCTCGATATACACCAGCGCCTGTGCCGGGCTGGTCTTGAAGTACCGTGCCCCCCGCCCTTTCTGATGGGCCAGAAAACGCCGCTGCGGGTCATCACTGACCCCGCAATACAACGAACCGTTGGCCGCCCTGACCAGGTAGACATACCAAGGCTTGCCAACGCTTGCGGGGGCAGCTTCACACACCCTGGGCCTGCTGGAACGCGCGCAACCCCTTGAAGGCCTGTGCGCGAAACTTGTTCTGCAGCAGCGGCGACCAACCCAGCAATACCCCTGGCATACCCAACGCCTGCCGCGACCAGCGCCACAGGTCGAACGTATCGTCGTGCTGGCAGATCAAGCCATCGCGGATGATGAAGCGTGCCTGGATATCATTGACCACCACCCGCCCCGTCTGGCTGAACAGGTAGGTCGCCACCCAGTGTGCGGCACCGCTGCGCTCGTCGGCGCGTACGCTGTCGAAGGTGAGGGTGAAGTCTTTGGCGCGTGTGGTCAGCATGCGCCACATGTCGCCCGCGTCCTTGCCACGCAGCGTACCGAAAACCGGGTCGCTGAAGACGATATCGTCGCTGTAGCAGGCGATCATTGCCTCGGCGTCCAGGCGCTGGAAGGCCTGGTAGAAGCGCGTAATCAAATCGCGGTGGGCGTCACTCATGGGGGCTGGTCCATCCTGGGGTCGAAAGCAGCACGATAATCTGACCCGGTTGCTTATGCCAGCTTCCGCCGCAGCATCTTCAGCG
>NZ_BLJG01000285.1 GCF_009932375.1 Pseudomonas juntendi | reverse complement strand
CTACTACCCGGCCACGGTGCTCACCGAGGTGCCGGACAACGCCCGCATCATGAGCGAGGAGCCGTTCGCGCCGATTGCCTCGATCGTTGCCTTCGACACCCTCGAAGCGGTGGTCGCCAAGGCCAACAGCCTGCCCTTTGGCCTGGCGGCCTTCGCCTTCACGCGCTCGGTGCAGCGTGCCACTTTGCTGGCCGACGAACTGCAAGCGGGCATGGTTTCGATCAACCATTTCGGCCTGGCTGCACCGGAAACACCGTTCGGCGGCGTGAAGGACAGCGGCTACGGCAGCGAAGGCGGCAGCGAGGGCCTGGACGCCTACTTCACCACCAAGTTCGTCAGCCAGGTCGGCTGAGTTTTTTCACTCAAGAGAACAACAAGAATGGATACCTTCGATTACATCGTGATCGGAGCCGGATCGGCCGGCTGTGCGCTCAGCGCACGGCTGGCCCAGGCCGGCAAGCAGGTGCTGCTGCTCGAAGCCGGCCCGGCCGACAATCACCCCTATGTGCACATTCCCGGCACCTTCATCCGCGTACACGGTACCCGGCGCACCTGGATGTACCGTACCCAGCCCGAACCGTTCGTCAACCAGCGTGAAGTGTTCATCCCCCAGGGCCGCACCTTGGGTGGCGGCAGTTCGGTGAACGCGATGATCTACATCCGTGGCCAGGCCGAAGACTATGATGATTGGCAGAACGCTGGCTGCCCTGGCTGGGGCTGGAACCACGTATTGCCGGTGTTCCGCCGCTGCGAAGCCAATGCCCGGCTGGGCGGGGAACTGCATGGTCGGCAGGGGCCGTTGAAGGTCAGTGACCCGCGGCACAGGCATTTTCTCAGCCGTGCCTTTGTCGATGCGGCCGTGCAAGCCGGCGTGCCGGCCACCGATGACTTCAACGGCGCGCAGCAGGAGGGTGCGGGCTTCTACCAGACCACCACCGCCGCCGGGCGCCGCGCCAGCTCGGCTGCTTCCTACCTGCGGCCGATGCGCAGCAACCCCAACCTGCGGGTGATGACCGGGGTGCACGCCACCCAGCTGCAGTTCGACGGTGCCCGGGTGGTTGGCGTGCAGGCCAGGGACGAGGCGGGCCGGGCCCTGGCCTTCCGCGCCCGTGGCGAAGTCATTGTCAGTGCCGGCGCCATTGCCTCGCCAAAACTGCTGATGCTTTCCGGCATTGGCCCGCGCGAGCACCTGCAGGCCCTGGGCATCGATGTGCGGGTGGATGCCCCGCAGGTCGGCGAGAACTTCCAGGACCACCTGAGCGCCTCGGTGTATGCACAAACGCGCGAGCCGGCCAGCCTGCTTGGCCATGACCGTGGCCTGCGTGCCCTCGGCCATGGCTTGAAATACCTGGCCACGCGCCGCGGGCTGCTCAGCTCGAACGTGGTGGAAAGCGGCGCCTTCGTCGACGCTACCGGTTGTGGGCGCCCTGACGTGCAGTTCCATGTGGTGCCTGCGCTGGTCGGTGACATCGACCGGCTGCCGCCGGCTGGCCACGGTATCTCGGTCAACCCCTGCGCCCTGCGCCCGCGCTCCCGTGGCCGGCTGCGGCTGAAAAGCGCCGACCCGTTGGCCGACGTCGCGCTCACCGCCAATTACCTGAGCCACCCCGAGGACATGCGCACCTTGGTGGCCGGTATCAAGCTGGCGCGCAAGATTCTTCGCGCTCCGGCCTTGGCCGGCGTGGTCGAACGCATGCTGATGCTGCCCGAGCATGACGACGTACCCGACTCGGTGTTCGAGGACTACGTGCGTACCGTCGCCAAGACCGTGTTCCACCCGGCCGGCACCTGCCGCATGGGGTCCGATGAAGCGGCGGTGGTCGACCCGGCCCTGCGGGTGCGCGGCGTGCAGGGGCTGCGGGTGGCCGACGCTTCGATCATGCCGACGATCGTCAGTGGCAATACCAACGCGCCATGCATCATGATCGGCGAGCGCTGCGCCGACTTCATCCTGTCGGCCCAGGGCTGAACAGGCTTGCTTCACCACCACAACAATTACAAAAGAGTACTGCGATGAAGCTCATAGCCCGCAACACGTTCGACAACGAGCAGGACAGTGTGCTGTACAACCGCATCGCCTGGCGGTTGCTGCCGTTCCTCTTCGTGCTTTACATCATTGCCTTTCTCGACCGGGTCAACGTCGGTTTTGCCAAGCTGCAGATGTCGGCCGACATCGGCCTCAGCGACCTGGCGTTCGGCTTTGGCGCCGGGGTGTTCTTCATCGGCTACTGCCTGTGCGAGATTCCCAGCAACATGATGTTGCAGCGGGTCGGTGCGCGCTTCTGGATCACCCGGATCATGGTGATGTGGGGCATTCTGTCGGTGTCGATGATGTTCGTGCAGACGCCCAACCAGTTCTATGTACTGCGCTTCCTGCTGGGCATGGCCGAGGCCGGGTTCTATCCGGGGGTGGTGCTGTACATGACCTACTGGTTCCCGTCCTACGCCCGTTCCCAGGCCATGGCCTGGTTCAACCTGGGCATCGCCATGGCGGGCGTGCTGGGTAGCCCGCTGTCGGGCTGGATCATGCAGACCTTTGCCGGTGTGCACGGCCTGGCTGGCTGGCAATGGCTGTTCCTGATCGAGGGTACGCCGGCGGTACTGCTGGGCATCGTGGTGTTCTTCTACCTGGACGACCGCCCTGGCAACGTGCACTGGCTCAGCCCAGAGCAGAACCAGCGGGTGGTGCGCCAGCTGGCGGCGCAACGCCAGGCCCAGGAGCAGGCGGGGGCCGGGCACAACTTCCGTGCAGCGTTCGTCAACAAAGACTTGTGGCGGTTGATCTACGTGAATTTCGCGCTGCTGTGTGGGACCTACGGCGTGAGTTTCTGGCTGCCGCAGATCGTCCAGAGCCTGGGCAGCCAGAGCCTGACGCACACCGGGCTGATCGCCGCAATTCCGTTCGCGGTGGCCTCGGTGGTGATGCTGGTGGTCAGTCGGCATTCGGACCGTACCCGTGAACGGCGCTGGCACGGCACGCTGTGCAACCTGGCCTCGGCGGCCGGGCTGACGATAGCGGCGGTGTTCCACGACCAGCCGGTGCTGTCGCTGGCGGGCCTTAGCCTGGCGATGTCGGGTGGCCTGGCGGGTTTCTGCGTGCTGTGGGCACTGCCCGGGGTGCTGCTGACCGGCACGGCGGCAGCGGCCGGTATCGCCCTGATCGCCACCATCGGCAACCTTGGGGGCTATGCCAGCCCGTTCATGATGGGCTGGGTGAAGCAGGGCAGTGGGCACCTGGAGTATGGGCTGTATGTGCTGGCGGTGATGACCCTGATCGGTGCGTGGGCGATGTTCTCGGTCAAACCGCCGCAGCCGCACCGTGCGCCGGCGGTGGCGCAGCCTTCTGGCGTTTGATGTCGTAGGCCAACACAAGCGTTTCGCCGAGCGATACAATCGGGTCTTTCCCAAGCCCGAATGCGAGGTGAACGCTTGAACCAGGATGATGAAAAGCCCGCCAGCGGTCCTGCGCTGCTCGAGTCGGTGGAGATGGTATTCCGCCTGCTCGACGAACTGACCGCTGCGCGGCGCCCGCTTGGCGTAACCGAGCTGGCCCAGCAACTGCAAACTGCCAAGCCGCGTACCTACCGGCACCTGGCCTCGATGCGCCAGCTCGGTATTCTCGAACAGGACCCGGCCACCGAGAAGTACCTGCTGGGTGCCCGCCTGGTGGCTTATGGCGAAGCGGCCAGCGAACAGTTCGACCTGCGCGCCATTGCCGACCCTTACCTTACCCGCATTCGTGACGCCACGGGCCAGACGGCCTTGCTGGCGGTGGCCACCCATGACACGGCGCTGGTGGTGTCCTGCGTGGAGTCCAAGGCCAATGTGTGCATTTCGGTGAAACCGGGCAACCGCGTGTTGCCGTACTGCTCGGCGCAGGGGCGCACGGTGCTGGCATTTGCCGACGCGGCCAGCCAGCAGCGGGTGATGCGGCGCAAGATGCCGCAACTCACCGAACTGACCTTGCATGAGCCCGATGCGCTGGCCGCGCGGCTGGCGTTGATTCGTGAACGCTTGTATGACGATGCCGACGGCGAGGTGACATTAGGGATCAATGCGCTGTGCTGCCCGATTTTCCGCGATAACGACCAGATTGTCGGGACCATTGGCATTGTCGGGCCGAGTGCCGCTATTCCGTCGCCACCACCGGCGGCGATGTTGCGCGAGTTGCAGTCGGCGGCGGCGGAGATCAGTGAGCGCTTGCACGCGGGCACGTATCAGCGGTTGTGATGTAGGAGCGGCTTCAGCCGCGAACACCGGCAAAGCCGGTGCCAACCACCGCGGTGCCTGCTTCGCGGGCGCGCCCGCTCCCACAGGATGTAGCAGCGGCTTCAGCCGCGAACACCGGCAAAGCCGGGCTCTGGCGTCAGAAGATATTCAAGGGGTATTCGGTAATCACCCGCACCTCATTGAAGTTCAGGCCGCGGTCCGGGCTGCGGAAACTGGCTTGGCGAACCCTGAACGACAGGTCCTTCGCCGTACCCGACTGCACCACGTACCTGAGCTCCAGGTCCCGCTCCCACGCCCGACCGTCATCGGTTTGCGCAGTGTGGAAACCAGTGCCGCGCAAGTACCGCGCCATGACACTCAAGCCCGGTACACCCAGCGCCACGAAGTCAAAGTCATAACGCGCCTGCCATGACCGCTCGTTCTCGTAGTTGAAGTCCGAATACTGCACCGAGTTGGCCAGGAACACCGTACTGTTGCCGTCCACGCCATAGGTATAATTGCCCGTCCCGCTGACCCGCTGGTGGGCCAGCATGAAGCTGTGCGGGCCGGCTGCCAGCGTGGCCGACAAACTCCAGATCCGGTTGTCCAGGTCCCCGGCGCGCTGGGCGCCCTGGCTGCGCGTGTCATAACCGTTGAAGTCGAACTTCGCCGCATACCTGTCATTGATCGGCAAGACCAGGGTCGCACCCAGGTAGTACTTGCGCCAGTAATCCTGAACATCGGAATGATAGGCCCGGGCACTGAATGCCTTGTTGAAGTTGTAGCTGCCGCCAATCAGGTCCAGTGACGTCAGGCCGCCACTGTCATGTTCACTCTGGTCACGGCTGCGCAACGCCGTGAAGTGCCCGGCATTCAAGGTGAGGTCGGGTATTTCCTTGCTGGTCAACAACCAGCCCTGGGTGGTTTCCGGCAGCAAGCGCGTGTCGGCGGTGGCCAGCACTGGCAGGTTCACCACCTGTTCGCCGAACTTCAGCACAGTGTTCGACAGGCGTGCCTTCACCGCCGCACCGCCCTTGGCATAACTGCTTTTGGCGCCATCGCTGTCTTCTTCGAGCAGCAGCGTGCCGCCCCCTTTGCGGCCGCCCCCGGTGTCCAGTTTCAAGCCCAGCAGGCCAATGGCGTCGACGCCAAAGCCGACCGTGCCTTCGGTGTAACCAGACTCGAACACACCGATAAAACCCTGCGCCCACTCCTCGGAATAGTTCTGCGCCGTGCGGTCATCGAGGAAGTTACGGTTCATGTAGAAATTGCGGGCTTTGATCGAGAATTGCGCGTCGTCAAAGAAGGCGTTGCCGTCAGCCATGGCGTTGCAGGCAAACGCGCAAGTTACAGCCAGAGCCAGTGAAGTCTTCTGAGCATTCATATTGTTATTGTCCAGGCGTGTGCGTGTACGCAGCGGTGATCCGGGCGATCACGGCTGTGCGTTCAAGTTCGATAAAGCAGAAGGTGTGCGGGCAGTTCTTGGGGTTACAGCGGTTTTTGACGTTGAACGTCCCCCTTGTCAGGCGGTTGTATTTGTTTTTATCTGCGAAACATCGTTTCTCTGAGTGAGATGGATGTTAAGGATCCTGCCAAGCGGCTGTCAAGGGTGGAGAAGATGAGTGGAAAGGCACCAGGGCCGGACCACCAGCCCGCTATTAATTCTCCATTCGCAACAATGGCTTCGATATTTGCATTTGATTGATTTATGCAGCCCTGTCACGCTCTCGCGCTACCCGAAATCACGCCTGAGCCCGGCCCGCTGTATCGCCTGGACGGCGCGCCCAACTGCCCTTGCGCACCCATCACAGGGCGACCTGGCAGCCAAATCGTTCAAGGATGCAATGATATGAATAACTGGCTTACCAACCTCACAGTCGCCAAGAAGCTGATGTTTGGCTTCGGGCTGCTATTGCTGTTGGTGATTTTGAGCATTGGCGCAGGTTGGAACGCCATCAGCAGTTTGTCCTACCGGATGGACCGCATGAGTACGGTCAACCGGCTGATGGACGACATATCCAAGATGCGCCTGGACCGTTCGGCTTATCTGCAGAGTGAGGGCGACGCCCAGGCTGCCAAAGTGCTGCGGGACAAGATCGCCGAAGTTGGGCAGCACCTGGGCGAGCTGCAAGGGTTCTTCGCCAACGACGAGAATGCGCGGCGCATTACCGCAATGGCCGAACACCTGGGCGCCTACCAGCGGGGTATCGAGGGGTTGGGCGGGGCCTATGAGCAGATCGAGCAGTCGCGGGCGGTACGCCGCAGCAGCGGCGACAGCGCGCTCAAGCGCCTGGATGAGCTAGACAGCCTGACGGGTGAACAGAACGGCGTGCGTGACCAGGCACTGTACAAGGCGGCCAACGACCTGCAGATGCAGTTTCTGTATGCGCGCTTTGAAACCCGTGGCTACACCTACGGTGGCAATGGCAAGCAATACGCTGCTGCGGCCAAGGCGGTTGACGCAACACTGACCCAGTTGCAAACCCTGGGCGATGCTCTGCAGGGCTCGCGTGCAAGCCTGCTCGATGAGCTGACGCAATCCGTTACCGGCTACCGGGCCTCGCTGGACACTCACCGGGCGGCGTTGGCCCGCATCGACACACTGCTGCAGGAGGTTCAAAAGCACGGTGATGCACTGCTGCAGACCAGCCAGGACCTGTACGACCAGCAGATGCAGATGCGCCAGGACGATACCCGTGATGCGGCGTGGACGCTGGTCAGTTGCCTGGTGCTGGCGCTGCTGCTGGGCGGGCTGGCGGCCGTGTTGATCACGCGGCAGATCGTGCCACCCCTGCGTGAAGCGTTGGCCCGGGTGCGGCGCATTGCCGAGGGCGACCTGAGCGTCTTCGCCACCGGCTCGCGCAAAGACGAAATCGGCGAGTTGCAAGATGGCTTGCAGCACATGACCGGCAGCTTGCGACAACTGGTTGGGCATATCGGTGATGGGGCGACGCAGATCGCCAGCGCCACCGAAGAGCTGTCGGCGATTACCCGGCAGACGCAGGCAGGCGCTACCGAGCAGATGCAGGAAACCGAGCAGGTGGCTGCGGCCATGCACGAAATGACCACCTCGGTGCAGGATGTGGCCCGCAACGCGGTCGAAACCGCACGCTCGGTCAACCAGGCGGCGCAGGATGCTGTCAGTGGCGGCGACATCGTCAAAAGCGCAATTGCGCGCATCGAAAACCTGTCTGCCGAGGTGGAGCTGACCAGCGCAGCGGTGAGCACGCTGGCTGAAGAAAGCGGGCGCATTGGCAGTATGCTCGACGTGATCAAGGCGGTGGCCGAACAAACCAACCTGCTGGCATTGAACGCGGCGATCGAGGCCGCGCGTGCAGGCGAGGCCGGCCGTGGCTTTGCCGTGGTAGCGGACGAAGTGCGTGCCCTGGCGCAGCGTACCCAGCGCTCAACCGAAGACATCGAACAACTGATCGCAGCCCTGCGCGCGGGCACGCTGCAAGCCGTGCAGCGCATGGAAACCAGCCGTGGCCTGACCGGCGAGAGCGTGCAACTGGCCCGCGATGCAGGCACTGCGCTGGACAACATCACCCACAGCATCGGCGGCATTCAGGGCATGACCCAGCAGATCGCGGCGGCCGCCGAACAGCAGGGTGCTGTCGCCGAAGAAATCAATCGCAATGTGCTGAATGTGCGCGACATTACCGAACAGGCGCAAACCGCCAGCGAACAGACCAGCACGGCCAGCCTGGAGTTGGCCGGTTTGGGCAATTCACTGCAGGGGCAGGTACGCCGGTTTCAGCTCTGACCCAGCCTGAGGTAGCGCGCCGTTAAGGGAAAACCCGCATTGCTGGAACGTGGGGCGGGGCCTAGGATGGTCATCGACGTCAACCTTTATCGAGGAGTACGCGATGACCACTGCAGCCGAAGACAAACGCCCAACCCCAGACCCTGCTGAGGTGGGCGCGTTTTTCCCCTCACCGTATTCGTTGAGCCAATACACTTCGCCCACCTCTGACCTGAGCGATGCCGAGTACCCTGATGCGTACAAGGGTGGCCGCTGGAAGGTTCTGGTCATCGGTGCCGATGAGCGCTACCTGCAAACTACCAATGGCACCTTCTTCTCGACAGGCAACCACCCGGTAGAAACCTTGTTGCCCATGTACCACATGGACAAGGCGGGCTTCGCTTTCGATATCGCCACGGTGTCGGGCAACCCGGTCAAGTTCGAATTCTGGGCCATGCCCTCGGAAGACCAGGAGGTACAAGCGTTTTACCGCAAGTACCAGGCGTCATTCAGGCAGCCGCTGAAGCTGGCAGAGGTCGTCAAGGCCTTGGGTGATGACTCCGACTACATTGGCGTGTTCATTCCCGGGGGGCACGGTGCGCTGATCGGCTTGCCGGAAAGCAGCGAGGTCAAACAGGTGCTGGAGTGGGCGGCCGACCACGATAAATTCATCATTTCGCTGTGCCATGGCCCCGCGGCACTGTTGGCCGCGGGCATGGGTAAAACGGCGGACAACTACAGGTTCAGCGGCTACAAGATCTGTGCGTTCCCTGACGCGCTGGATGCGCAAACCCCGGATATCGGCTACATGCCGGGGCACCTGACCTGGAAGTTTGGTGAGAAGCTGCAGGCCTTGGGGGTAGAGATCATCAACCAGGACATTACTGGCAAGGTGTACCAGGACCGCAAGTTGCTCACCGGCGACAGCCCGCTTGCGGGCAACAACCTTGGCAAGCTGGCCGCGGCCGCCTTGTTGAAAGAAACGTCCGGGCGATGACCTGCGGCGTAGCCGAAGTGGCGATGCAGGTGGCTTTGGCACTATGGGGGGATGGGCAAGCGGTCGACGCCTGACGCACCGCGTACAGTCACCTGGGTGCGGCGCGGCGGCGCCTGGGTGTGGCAATCACGGCTCAGGCGATCAAGATCGCCCTGCACAATGGCGAGTTGGGCAGCCGCCCGGAATAGGGCGGTGGCCGGGTTTCAGGCCGCAAATACCACACCGGTACGGGCAGCCGCATTGCGGATATGCTCCTGCATGGCACGCTGTGCACCGGCTTGGTTGCCACGGGCCAGCTGGCGCAGGATCTTGCGGTGTTCTTGCCAGGTTTCCATGGCCCGCTCGGGGCGGATGAAGGGCAGTTTCTGGCTTTCCAGGAAAATGTCCTGGCTGGCGGTGATCACCTGCAGCATCGCCAGGTTGCCGCTGGCCTCCAGCAGGCGCCGGTGGAAGGCGTAGTCGAGGCGGGCGGCGGCGTCGAAACGGCCGGCACGCAGCTCCTGGCGCATCGCCTCGACATTCGCCTCCAGCGCATCGATATCCGCACCGGTCAGGTACAGGGCCGCCAGGCCTGCCGCGAACCCCTCCAAGGCATAGCGCAACTGGAAGGTGTCCACCGCCGATACCTGTTCGGCGTATGGCCAGGAGAACGTGGCCGCCGGGGGTGCCGAGGGCGCCTGCACGAAAACGCCCTTGCCCGGTTGCACGCTCACCAACCCCAGCGCACTCAACGACGACAGCGCTTCGCGCAGCGACGCGCGGCTGATACCCAACTGCTCGGCCAGGTCGCGTTGCGAGGGCAGGGCATCGCCGGGTTGATAGTCGCCTGCCTCGATCAGCTTGCGAATGGCCTGCAAGGCTATTTCAGGAACGGCGCGGGGGAGCGTGTCGAGCATCTGTTCAGACCAGTTGGAAAGCGGTCTGCGCTTTGTAAAGGCTTTACCGGGTGTCTGGCAAGCCTCGCTCCGTGCTGGCGCAAGGGCAGGGCAGGCTGCACGAAAGCGGGGCATGGCCACGGCTGGCGGGCTGACTGTTCAGACCAGTAAGACCGCGAGCGGCCGCATGCCCAGGGCTTTTCCGGGGTCAGGCGGCAATGCTGGCACGGGCTGTGCAATTTCAGCGCTAACGACCTTCTGCATACCCCGAGGCTTTCCCATGAAAAACATCCGCTCCCTGTTGCTGGCGACGCTGCTGTGTGGTGGCGCGCTGGGCGCTGCCCAGGCCCAGGCCGACGCACTGGCCGACATCACCGCCCGTGGCGTGCTCAAAGTGGCCGTGCCCCAGGACTTTCCACCGTTCGGCTCGGTTGGCCCCGACCTCAAGCCCCGCGGCCTGGACATCGACACGGCGCAGTTGTTGGCGGACAAGCTGGGCGTCAAGCTGGCCCTTACGCCCGTCAACAGCACCAACCGCATTCCGTTCCTCACCACGGGCAAGGTCGACCTGGTGATCTCCAGCCTGGGCAAGAATGCCGAGCGCGAAGCCGTGATCGATTTCTCCCGCCCTTATGCGCCGTTCTACCTGGCCGTGTTCGGCCCGGAGCAGACCTCAATCAGCGACATCGGTGCCATCGCCGGCAAAACCATCAGCGTGACCCGCGGCTCGATCGAGGACATGGAACTGACAGCGGTTGCCCCCAAAGGCGCGGTCATCAAGCGGTTCGAGGACAATAACTCCACCATCGCAGCGTACCTGTCCGGCCAGGTTGAACTGATTGCCAGCGGCAGCGTGGTGATGGCTGTGATCGCCGAGAAGAACCCGGCCAAGGTGCCGGTGATGAAGGTCAAGCTCAAGGACTCGCCCGTGTACGTCGGGCTGGCCAAGCAGGAGCCTGCCTTGCTGGCCAAGGTCAATGCCACCCTCGATGCCGCCAAGGCAGACGGCAGCCTCAACCGCAATGCTGAAAAATGGTTGAAGCAACCATTGCCGGCCGACCTCTGAACTGCCCCTGGATTCGCTGACTGATGGCCTATCAATTCGATTTCGCGCCCGTGTTGGACCAAGGCGACCTGCTGCTCAAGGGGGCATTGTTCACCCTCCAGCTGACCGCAGTGGGCACCCTGTTCGGGGTGGCCCTGGGCGTACTCGGCGCAGTGGCGCGTGCCTGGCGGCTCAAACCGTTCGATGTGCTGTTCGGCGTGTACGTGGAACTGATCCGTAATACGCCTTTCATCGTGCAGCTGTTCTTCATCTTCTTTGGCTTACCCGCGTTGGGGGTGCGCCTGACGGAATGGCAAGCCGCAGTGCTGGCCATGGTGATCAACTTGGGGGCCTATTCCACCGAGATCATCCGCGCCGGTATCCAGGCCATTCCCAAAGGGCAACTGGAGGCGGCGGCAGCACTGGCCATGAGCCGCGCCGAGGCGTTTCGCCTTGTGGTTCTGCAACCGGCGCTGGCGAAAGTCTGGCCGGCCCTGTCGAGCCAGATCGTGATCGTCATGCTGGGCTCGGCGGTTTGTTCGCAGATCGCCACAGAAGAGTTGTCGTTCGCAGCCAACTTCATTCAGTCGCGCAATTTCCGGGCGTTCGAGACTTACCTGCTGACCACTGGCCTGTACCTGATCATGGCCATCGCGGTACGCCAGCTGCTGCTGTGGTTCGGGCAGCGCTTTCTGATGGGGAGACGATGAATGGAGTTCACCTTATGGGACATCGTCCGCAACTTGCTGGTCGGCATGCAGTGGACCCTGCTGCTGTCGCTGGTGGCGTTCATCTGCGGTGGCGTCGCCGGCCTGCTGGTGCTGCTGGCGCGCCTCTCTGACAACTTCGTGCTGCGCGGGGCCGCCAAGGGCTATATCGAGCTGTTTCAGGGCACGCCACTGCTGATGCAGTTGTTCATGGTGTTTTTCGGCATTGCCCTGTTCGGCGTCGATATTTCGGCCTGGATGGCGGCGGCCATCGCCTTGACGTTGTTCACCAGTGCCTTTCTTGCCGAAACCTGGCGCGGCTGCGTCGAGGCTATTCCACGTGGCCAGTGGGAAGCCTCCGGCAGCCTGGCCATGACCCGGCTGGAGCAGATGCGTTACGTGATCCTGCCCCAGGCGCTGCGGATTGCCGTGGCACCTACCGTCGGTTTCTCGGTGCAGGTGGTCAAAGGCACGGCGGTCACTTCGATCATCGGCTTTACCGAGCTGACCAAGACCGGCGGCATGCTCGCCAACGCCACCTTTGAACCCTTCCTGATCTACGGCTTGGTGGCCGTGGGTTATTTCATGCTCTGCTACCCGCTCTCGCTGAGCGCCCGTTACCTGGAAAGGAGGCTGCATGCCCCTGCTTAGAGTGTCCGCGTTGCACAAGTACTATGGCGACAACCACGTGCTCAAGGGCGTAGACCTGAGCATCGAAGAGGGTGAGGTGGTCGCCATCATCGGCCGTAGCGGTTCCGGCAAAAGTACCTTTCTGCGTACGCTCAACGGCCTGGAGTCGATCAGTGACGGCGTGATCGAAGTGGATGGCGAGTACCTGGATGCCGCACGCGCCGACCTGCGCACGCTGCGGCAGAAAGTCGGCATGGTGTTCCAGCAGTTCAACCTGTTCCCGCACCTGACGGTGGGCGAGAACGTCATGCTCGCGCCGCAGGTGGTGAAGAAGACGAGCAAGGCCCAGGCCCGCCAACTGGCTGAGCAAATGCTGGCCAGGGTTGGCCTGGGCGACAAGTTCGACGCCTACCCGGACCGCCTCTCTGGCGGGCAGCAGCAACGGGTGGCTATCGCCCGCGCCCTGGCGATGTCGCCCAAGGTTTTGCTGTGCGATGAGATCACCTCGGCGCTCGACCCGGAACTGGTCAACGAAGTGCTCGGGGTTGTGCGGCAATTGGCCAAGGAAGGCATGACCTTGATCATGGTGACCCATGAAATGCGCTTTGCCCGGGAAGTGGGTGACAAGCTGGTGTTCATGCACCACGGCAAGGTTCACGAAACCGGTCACCCACGTGATGTATTCGCTGCGCCGCGTACGGCGGAGCTGGCGAATTTCATTGGCAGCGTAACGGGCTGAGGGGGCAGGCTTCAGAGGGGCTGCGGCGGCGGGCCTGAAGTGAACCGGCAGCGGGCATCAGCTGCACCATGCCCACACCAGTAACGCCGCCAGCCCAGCCCCGACCGCTACCGAGCAGCCGCCTAGCGACAGCGCCGCCCGGCCTTGCCGGTACCAACCATCCTGGCCAAGCTGGCGCGCCGGCGCCAGCAGGCTGCGCCAGCGTAATTCCGTTTGGTGAAACGCCTGCAAGTTCGCGGCATCTGCGTCCAGCCAGCGGCGGAAGTCGATGCGCTCGCATGCGGTCACCTGGGGGCTCTGCAAGCGCACGTACCATTGGCTGGCCACGCTTGCCAGCACGTCCCGGCGCGGGCGCCCGGCCATCAGGGCCTGGTCCATGTTGCGTTCGACAGTGGCCAGTGGCAGGTCAAGGCGGGTGGCAATGCTGGCGAAGTCCAGCTGGTCGAGGCGGCTCAGCAGCATCACTTGCTGCACCCGGCGTGGCAGCCGCTTCAGCGCGTGCAGCAGGGCATTGTCGGCATCAGGCTCATTCACCGCGGTGGGGTGTTCGACGGGCAGCAGCAGACGGGTCATCACCGGCTCCTTGCGCTACAAAGGGGAAGGGGTGGGGGCATCTTCCGTGATGCGTGGTCAGCGTAGGCGAAACGAGATTGATTCTCAAGTGCTGATTGCGCAAAGTTTTGTAATGAGCGTTCACGCCCTGAAACACATTTGCTACCATGCGCGCCATCACGATCTTCATTAGCCTGAAGAGCCAAAAAAAAGACCCGGCAAAAAGCCGGGTCAAAAACCGTGATTAGCCTGATGAGGAGATAATCTGAAAGCGACCTAAGCTTTCAGGTTATCCAGCAGATCTCGCGATCAGCTGAGTGCAATAATAATCGTTATCATTTGCCAGTCAAATGAATTTTCATCATTCCGGTAAAAAAGTTTTACCGGTGCGCTTCCTTGTCCCGGCAATCGGGGCCTTTGCCGTTACGCGGCCATCACGTGCTCTCCCTTCCGTTCGCCTACAAACCCCGGTCTTCACGTTGCTTGTGCTCCAGCAGCGCGCGTGCCATGTCCATCATGTGCATCAGCGCGAAGGTCAGCTCGCGCTGGCTGCCGTGCTGGTGCGTGGCGGTTTCCTGTGCGGTGGCGGCAGCGCAGCGCAGCAGGGCGATGGCGTGTTCCTGGGCCTGCTCGCTGGTCACGCCTTCGTGCAGGGTCCAGATCTTGTTGTCCAGCGTCGGGCGTGGCGGGTTGGGGTTGAGGTAGTAGTCGAGGGCGCGGCGGGCGGCTTCGCTGTCGAGATCTGTTTCGTCGTTTTTCGGTAGTTTCATTGCGACACCTTCTGATTTCCCTTCAAGCACACTGGGATTACAGGATAGGTCAATCTGTACTAATCATCTCCGAATAAATAATTCAATTTGTGTATTGCTGCGGCTAATACAGTCCGTATTGTTGCCGCTCATGGAAAACTGGAACGCATTTCTCAAGCGCTATAAGCGCGAACACAACCTCAGCCAACTCAAGCTGGCTGAACGTCTGGGCATGACTCAGGGCGGCGTGGGTCATTGGTTGCGGGGCACGCGGCGGCCAACGTTGGAGACGATAAACGAGAAACTCGAGAAACTTGGGCTGGTGTTTCTGGAAGCACAAGTCATGGTTGTAGAGCGTGATATCGTTCGCGAAGCGCCTGGTCGCTATGCGGCCGAGCAGCCAGTGTCGGCCGAAGCGCTGCGCTATGCGAGCTTTCGCTTCCCGGTGCTGAGTTGGTCCGACTTGGCCGGGCCTTTGCCTGAAACCAGCGAGATGCACGAGCAGACGGACTACATGCCTGCAGGTAATGCGTTCTGGCTGGTGGTTGAAAATGACTCGATGAATGCAACCAGCGGCAAGAGCGTGCCTGAAGGGATGCGTGTGCTGGTGGATACTGGCTTGCAGGCAGAGCCTGGCCGGCTGGTGATTGCGCGTCAGCCCGGGCGGCCAGCAGTGTTACGGCAGTTGGTCGAGGAGGGCGGAGACAAGATGCTCAGGCCGCTGAATACTCGATACCCAACGGTTCTGTGTGAAGACGGTTGTGAATTTCTCGGGGTGGTTGTGCGGGTGCACGGCTCCTTCTAGGTGTTTTGAGGTTGTTGTGAGGTTGGTGGGTGTAGGGCTTGATCAGTGTGGCGCCTGTGAAATCGAGCGCCGCCCGCGCGGCGCATCGCGAGCTGCGCTCGCTCCTACGTTTGTTTCGGGCCAGTGAGGCCTGTGAGAGGCGCGCGCGACCGCCTGGTTCATACGACGCGATATTGAGGCATGCGCCAAAGGGTTC
>NZ_BLJG01000284.1 GCF_009932375.1 Pseudomonas juntendi | reverse complement strand
CGCACTTTGGAAAGACTGGGCAGGCGGCCCGGCGGTAGGCAGGGATGGCACCATTGACCATAATGATGCATTCGAATTCCCTGCCCCCGGAAGGATTTGCCGTGAGCCAAGCTCTTATCACTGCGTTGCAGACCCCCGCCCTGTACCCCCACCCCGTGGACGGGTTCCAGCTCATCGAGACGCATATCTCCTGGGTGCTGCTGACGGGCGAGTACGCCTACAAGATCAAGAAGCCGATGAACTTCGGCTTTCTCGACTTCACTGGCCTGGACCAGCGCCAGCATTTCTGTAACGAAGAATTGCGCCTGAACCAGCGCCTGACCGACGGCCTGTACCTGGACGTTTTGCCGATCACCGGTAGCGCCGATGCGCCGCAGCTCGCCGGCGAAGGCCAGGCCATCGAATATGCACTGAAGATGCGCCAGTTCCCCCAAGGCCAGATGCTCAGCACCTTGCAGGCCAATGGCGAACTGAACGCCACGCACATCGACCAGATGGCCCGGCAGATTGCCGAATTCCACCTGCAGGCTCCGCGGGTACCGGTCGAGCACCCACTGGGCACGCCGGAGGCCGTCATGGCGCCGGTGGAGCAGAACTTCGAGCAGATTCGCCCGTTCCTCAGCGACAAGGCCGACCTGCAACAGCTAGACGCCCTGCAAGCCTGGGCACGCAGCAGCTTCGAGCGCCTGCATGGCCTGCTGGAAAAACGCAAGGCCAATGGCTTCATTCGCGAATGCCACGGTGACATTCACTTGGGCAACGCCACGCTGATCGATGGCCAGGTGGTGATCTTCGACTGCATCGAATTCAACGAACCGTTCCGCCTGACCGACGTCTACGCCGACACCGGCTTCCTGGCGATGGACCTGGAAGACCGCGGCCTCAAGTGCCTGGCCCGGCGCTTCATCAGCCAGTACCTGGAACTGACCGGCGACTACGAGGGCCTGGAGCTGCTCAACTTCTACAAGGCCTACCGCGCACTGGTGCGGGCCAAGGTCGCCCTGTTCAGCATGCCGGCCAATGCCGATGGCGTGCAGCGTGCCACCACCCTGCGCACCTACCGCAACTACGCCAACCTGGCAGAAAGTTACAGCGCTATCCCTTCGCGCCTGCTGGCCATCACCCACGGTGTATCGGCAGTGGGCAAAAGCCACGTGGCCATGCGCATGGTCGAGGCCCTGGGCGCGGTGCGCGTGCGTTCCGACGTAGAGCGCAAGCGCTTGTACGGCGAACAGCAGCAGGCTGAGGCCACCCAGCTCAGCACCGGCATCTATGCCGAGGAGGCCAGCACTGCCACTTACCGGCGCCTGCACGAAGTCGCCGCGACCGTGCTGCGGGCAGGGTTCCCGGTGGTGCTGGATGCCACCTACCTCAAACGCGAACAGCGCCAGGCTGCGGCCGAGGTCGCCAGCCAGACTGGCGTGCCGTTCCTGATTCTGGACTGCCACGCGCCGGACGCGGTGATTGCCAGCTGGCTGGAGCAGCGCCAGGCCGAGAACAACGACCCGTCGGATGCCACCCTGGAAGTGGTCAAGGCGCAGCAGGCCAGCCGAGAGGCGCTGGATACGCAGGAGCTGGCGCAGAGCACCCACGTTGACACCCAGACGGCTGGCAGCATGGACCAGGTGATCGAGCAGATTCGCCAGCGTCTGCCTGGCTTGTAAGCTAGCCGGTTTCCTGGGCCGGCCCTTCGCGGGCTCGCCCGCTCCCACTGGTAAACCACAGCCCTTGAAGGCTGCGCCGAACCTGTGGGAGCGGGCGAGCCCGCGAAGAGGCCGGCAAAGGGCGTCTCATCGTCCCGATGGCAAAAAGCCGCGTATTCCCCAACCCCCGCTACACTCCTCTCTGACCTGCTCGCGATTTATCTCCCCATGACCCGTTCAGCCATCGCAAGGAGGCTCGATGAACGATGAATTGCAGCATCTGAAAAACCTTGGCAAGACCTCTGCGCAGTGGCTGCATGCGGCCGGCATTCACAGTGCATCGGATCTGCGCCGCCTGGGTGCGGTGGGTGCATACCAGGCCGTGAAGACGCGAGGGTTTCGCGCATCGAAGGTGCTGTTGTATGCCATAGAAGGCGCCCTGCTGGATATGCACTGGAACGATTTGCCACTCGAACGCAAAGAAGCCCTCAACCAACAACTGGATGCGAAAACCCCCGCGCAAAAAAATCCAAAATAAGCGCGAAAAGGGGATTGACGGCTAAATGAGAATTGTTATGATTATCACAACTGGTCGCGAGACTGGTTGGATAAGCTAAGAGCCCCTGGTTCGGACTCTCAGATTATCTCCTCATCAGGCTAATCACGGTTATTGACCCGGCAATTTGCCGGGTCTTTTTTTGCCCAAGGTTCTCATGTCTTATCGTTTCAGCTGCGCGCAATAATCCTGCTCTGGCGTCGCCGCCGTGTACCACACGTAATCGGCCTCACCTGCTTGAACCTTCTCGCCCACCTCGGCCAGCATCAGCACCTTGCTCGCACCCTGCGCACCCAAGTCACTCAGGTGCAACGGCACGCCCAGGTCCTTGCGCACGTGATAGGCCCCGGCAAACAGCAGTGCCGGTTGCGGCGCCGTCAGCAAGCGCTCGGCCATGCGCCGGTCACGCTGCTGCTGCACGGCCAGCATCGCCGGTAGCTGGCTTTCCGGCAGCATCCCGCAATGCCCGGTGCGTACCTGCTGCAGCAAGCTCGCCCTGACGGTCGCGGCATTGGATTTCTCGCCCGCCAATGGCGCCGGCTGCCGGTAGGCCTGGCGCATTTCACTTGGGGAAAGGTTGGCGGCCAACAGCGGGATCTGCTGTTGCAGGGCTGCACGCACGATCGGCCCGTACAACTGCCAGTCCCAGCCCTCCTGCCACGCCAGTGCCTTGGGCAAGTCTGTCGGCAAGGGTTGCCCTTTGAGCCTGTCCACCCGCGGCTGCTGTTCAGGTTGCAGCATCTCCAGCAATAGGCTGCCCTGGGCATGCTGGCTCTGCAGGGCGTGCAGCAACCACACTTGCAGTGCGTGGTGGTCGGGATTGTCATGTTTTTCGCCGACCAGTACTCGCGGTGCGGTAGCCAAACGCTGCACCAGTTGGTCCGGGCTGATTACCTGCCCGCTGCCGAGATCGACCACCTGCCCAAGCTGGGCATGCGTGCGCCCTTCGGTGCTCTGCCAGGCAGGCAACGGTGGCAGGCTGGCCTGGCAGCCGCCCAATACCAGTAACATGCACAGCGAAAAACCGGACAACAGCGGGTGTCGCATTGGCAGAAGCTCCATGGGTAGCGGCCGCTCACGACCACGATCGGGCCGGCTTTAACGGGTAATGATCAGCGGGTGGCCACGCTCAGGATGTGCCTGCACCAGCACGTCGATCCCGTACACGGCTTTCAACGCTGCCGGCGTCAGCACCTGTTCAGGCGAGGCAAAGGCATGGCAACGCCCCTGCTCCAGCAACAGGATCCGGTCACAGTAGCGCGCCGCCAGGTTCAGGTCATGCAAGATCACCAACACCGCGGCGCCGCGGTCGGCAAAGCGGCGCACAGCCTCCAGGGTAGTGTGCTGGTGCAGCGGGTCGAGCATCGAGGTGGGCTCATCGAGCAACAAGGTAGTGCCCTGCTCCCCCGGCCACAACTGCGCCAGCACACGGGCAAGGTGCACGCGTTGCCGCTCGCCGCCGGACAACGCCAGGTAACTGCGCCCTACCAGGTGCCAGGCATCTGCTGCCTGCAACGCCGCTTCGACAATTTCGGCGTCGCGCCGCTGCCCGGTGCCGTGCGGCATGCGGCCCATGGCCACCACTTCCTCGACGCTGAACGAAAACCCCAGGCTCGACACCTGAGGCAATACGGCCAGGCGCCGGGCCCGCTCTTGTCCAGGCCAATCACCGAGGCCGCGCCCCTGCAACGTCACCCGCCCACGGTCTGGCACCAGCTCGCCACACATCACGCCCAACAGGCTGCTCTTACCCGCGCCGTTGGGGCCGAGCACGCCCACCACTTGGCCGGGGGGCAATTGCAGATCAATGTCATGCAGCACCTCGTTGCTGCCCCGCCGCAAGTGCAGGCCCTCGGCATGCAACATCAGCTGCGCCCTCGCACCAGCAGGAACAGAAAGAACGGCGCCCCGACAAAGGCCGTGACAATACCGATCGGCAACTCGGCAGGTGCCAGCAGCAGCCGTGCCGCCAGGTCGGCAAACAGCATGAGCACACCGCCAGCCAGCAGCGAGGCTGGCAACAACACCCGGTGATCCGGCCCGGCCAGCAAACGCACCAGGTGCGGCACCACCAGGCCGATGAAGCCGATCAGGCCGGCAGCCGCAACAGCCGCACCCACCCCAAGCGCCGTGCAGAACACCAGTTCGCGCTTGAGCCGCTCCACATCAACGCCCAGGTGGCGGGCCTCGGATTCCCCCAAAAGCAAGGCATTCAGCGCTTTGGCCCGCCGTGGCAGCCACAGTGCCACACCCGCCGCCACCAGCAATAACGGCCATAGCCGGTCGTAGCTGGCACCGTTGAGGCTGCCCAGGTTCCAGAAGGTCAACGTACGCAACGTGGCGTCATCGGCCAGGTACGAGAACAGCCCCACCACCGCGCCGCCCAGTGCCGTCATCGCGACCCCGGCCAGCAGCATGGTGGCCACGTTGGTCTGCCCATCGCGGCGGCCCAGGCGGTAGACCAGCGCCGTCACGCCAAGGCCCCCGACAAAGGCACAGAACGACAGCAAATAGGGTGCAAAGGCCTCTGGCAGGCCGCCGAACCAGGCCCCGCCGACAATAGCGAGCGCCGCGCCCACGGCCGCCCCGGCGGCCACCCCGACCAAACCCGGATCGGCCAGCGGATTACGGAACAACCCCTGCATGGCGACCCCGGACAACGCCAGCACCGCGCCCACTGCCAGCCCAAGCAAGGTGCGCGGCAGACGGATCTGGCCGAGGATCATTTCGGCCTGCTGCAAGCCGTCGGCGGTAACGGGCAGGCCCATCAACCGCAGGCCCGCGCGCAGGGTATCGAACAGCGGCAGGCTGACCGGCCCCAGCGCCAGCGACAGCCACACCGCCAGCAGGCACAGCAGGCTCAGGCAAATGAACAACGTACGTGGCTGGACCCGCTGGTTCATTGTGCGAAGCTGGCCTTGGCTGCCGGGTAGAAGGTAGCTGCCAGTGATTGCAAGGTCGCCGGCAGGCGCGGCCCAAGCCCACCGACCAGCAGCGTGGGGTCAAGCGATACCAGGCGTTGCCCACGCACGGCACGCGAAGCCGCCAGCGCCGGGTTTTCTTTCAACAAAGCCTGCAGCGCCTGCTCATCGGCCAGCGCCCGGTCGGAAAACACGATCACATCCGGGTCCAGGGCAGCCAATGCTTCGTTCGAGAACTGCTTGTAGCCCTGATGCTCTGCCAGGTTGCGCCCACCGGCCTGGCCCAGCAGCCAGTCACCGGCGGTGCCACGCCCGGCGATCAGCGGCTTGGCCCCAGCGTGCCCGACCAGCAGCAACACCCCGGGTGCCTTGTGCTGCGCCTGGGCCTGCTGGACCTTGGCCTGCAAGGTTTGCAGTTGCTGATGGTAACCCGCGGCCAGCGCAGTGGCCTGCGGTTCTGCACCCAGCAGTTGCCCCAACTGCTTGAGGTTGCTGTCTACCGCCGCCAGCTCGGCCTTGCTGGAAAACAGCTCGACACGCACACCGGCCTTGCGGATTTGCGCCAGTACCGGCGGCGGGCCCATTTCTTCGGTACCCACCAGCACATCCGGGCGCAGGCTGAGCACGCCCTCGGCCGACAGCTGGCGCTGGTACCCCACGCTGGGCAGCGACTTCAACGAAGCTGGGTGCTGACTGGTCGTGTCCACCCCCACCAGCCGCGCTTCACCACCCAACGCGCATATCCACTCGCTCAGCGCGCCGCCGGCGCTGACCCAGCGTTGCGGCAGGTCTGCCGCCAGGGCCTGGCTAGAGAGCACAAGGCTTGCACACAAGGCGAGCAAAGCGACGGGACGACGCATCATCGGGTTCCTTCTGAAGGCGAGCTGCACGCCTTGTGGCGAGCGGCGGAACTGCGCACCATGGGAAGCCGGACGCAGCGAATGCGGGCAATTTGATAATTATTCGCATTGACGCGTCAAGCCATCATCTGTTTCACGAGTCGTACTGCCATGCATTTTCTCTGTACCTCATCCAGCCTGGCCGAGGGCCAGACACGCGCCTTCAGCGTAGACGGCCTGCAACTGTTCGGCGTGCGCCGCCAGGGCCAGGTCTACCTGTACCGCAACCGCTGCCCACACAAGGGCATCCCGTTGAACTGGGCACAGGAGCGGTTTCTCGATGACAGCGCGAGCCTGATCCAGTGCGGCCATCACGGCGCCCTGTTCCTGATCGAGAGCGGCGAATGCGTGGCCGGCCCCTGTGACGGTGAGCAGTTGCAGGCCCTGGGCTGCCATGAAGATACCCAGGGCGTCTGGCTCAAGGGTTGAGCAGCACCGGCAAGCGGCGGTCGATGACGATACCCTGCGGATCCAGGCGCGTGCCGTATGCCAGCACTTCCACCCCGCCCGCCACCGCAGCACGCAACGCCTGAGCGTAAGCGGCATCGATCTCCTCGGCAGGGCGCACCGCGTCGATGCCGGTCAGGTTGACGCAATACAGTTGCACCGCCCGTATGCCTTGGCTGGCCAGCTTCGCCAGCTCGCGCAGGTGCTTGGCCCCGCGCTGGGTCACCGCATCGGGAAACGCCGCAACCGGGCTATCGGGGTAGCCCAGGGTCACGCTCTTGACCTCGACGTAGGCCGGGGCACCGTCGAACTCCAGGCGGAAGTCGATGCGGCTGCCCTCCTCGCCATACGCCACCTCACGCCTGAGTGCCGTGAACCCGACCAGCTCGGCGATCGTACCGGCGCGCAGCGCCTCTTCCACCAGGGCATTGGCCCGCCCGGTATTCACGCACGCCAACCGGCCCTGTGGGGTTTCGCTGATTTCCCAGGTGCCCGGCAGTTTGCGCTTGGGGTCGTTGGAGCGGCTGAACCACACCAGCCCGCCTTCACGCATGCAATTGAGCATGGAGCCAGTATTCGGGCAGTGGATGGTCAACTGCTCGCCGCTGGCCAATTCGATATCGGCCAGGAACCGTTTGTAGCGGCGCAGCAGGCGGCCGTGTTCGAGTGCAGGTGAAAAAAGCATCAGCCTTGCCAGCTCCGCAAGCCACGGGCAATGCGATGCACCGCCTCCTCCAGACGCGGCAGGCTTTGCGTGTAGGCAAAGCGCACATGGTGCCCGGCCAGGTGGCGACCGAAGTCCAGGCCCGGGGTGAAGGCCACGTGTTCGGTCTCCAGGAAATGCCGACAGAAGGCAAACGCATCACCGCCATAAGCGCTGATATCGGCATATAGATAGAACGCCCCCTGCGGCTCAACGGCAATGCGGAAACCCAGCTCGCGCAGCGCCGGCAGCAGGTAGTCGCGGCGGCGGGCAAATTCGGCGCGACGCTGTTCGAAGATGGCCAGGGTTTCGGGCTGGAAGCACGCCAGCGCAGCATGCTGTGCCATGCTCGGCGCACTGATGTACAGGTTCTGCGCCAGTTTCTCCAGGTCGGCCACGGCCTGCGGTGGCGCCACCAGCCAGCCAAGGCGCCAGCCGGTCATACCGAAATACTTGGAAAAACTATTCAGGACGAACGCCGAGTCATCCACTTCCAGCACGCTGGGCGCATCCATGCCGTACGTCAGCCCATGGTAAATCTCGTCGACTACCAAGTGGCCGTGCCGTTCACGGGTGGCCTTGGCCAGGCTGGCCAGTTCGGTACGGCCCAGCACCGTGCCGGTCGGGTTGGCCGGCGAGGCGACCAAGGCGCCAACGGTATCCTGGTCCCAGTAGCGCTGCACCAGGTCGGCGGTCAACTGGTAGTTCACCTCCGGGCCGACCGGTACCAGTTGCGCCCCGCCCTCTACCAGGCGCAGGAAGTGGCGGTTACACGGGTAGCCCGGGTCAGCCAGCAACCAGTGCTTGCCGGGGTCGACCAGCAGGCTGCTGGCCAGTAACAGGGCGCCTGAGCCGCCTGGGGTAATGAGAATGCGCTGCGGGTCGATGCTCAGGCCATAGCGCTGTGCATAGAACCCGGCTATCGCTTCGCGCAGCGCCGGCAGGCCGCGTGCGGCGGTATAGCGGGTGTGGCCGGCGGCCAGCGCGGCCTGGCCCGCAGCCACAATCGGTGCTGCGGTGGTGAAGTCCGGCT
This sequence comes from Pseudomonas juntendi, assembly GCF_009932375.1. Classification (GTDB taxonomy): domain Bacteria; phylum Pseudomonadota; class Gammaproteobacteria; order Pseudomonadales; family Pseudomonadaceae; genus Aquipseudomonas; species Aquipseudomonas juntendi. The sequence goes on along the minus strand of NZ_BLJG01000284.1, from coordinate 1,756 downwards.
CGCCGATTTCCAGGTGGATCACGTCGTGGCCGGCCGCCTGCAGCTCGTTGGCCCGCGCCAGCAGTGCCATGACATGGAAAGGTTCGATGGCGCGGCTGCGCGCGCTGTAGGGGTGGGCCATGACCTTCTCTCAATAGCGGCTAAACTGAAGATTCTAACTGCGTAAGCAATCGAACGTACCGCTCAGGCCGGTGTCTGTTAGCAGGATCGGGCGGGCTAGCGCACCCCCGATCTATCTGGTAAGTTCGGCGGCTCGCAGTCGCAGGGCCGGCGGTCGCCGGAGATGGAGCATCCTGCGCATTGGATCAGATGAGTGAGAGGCGGTCTATTCATGTCCACCGTAGAAAAGCAAAAAACCGGTCAGACCATGTACGGTGTCGAGCCTTACGTAGAGTCCAAGGGTGAAGAATACATGGGTGAGCCCATGAAAAAGCACTTCACCAAGCTTCTCGGCGCCTGGAAGCAAGAGCTGATGACCAGTGTGGACCGCACTGTGGATCACATGAAGGACGAGGCAGCCAACTTCCCCGACCCGGCCGACCGTGCCAGCCAGGAAGAAGAATTCGCCCTTGAGCTGCGCAACCGCGACCGCGAGCGCAAGCTGATCAAGAAAATCGACAAGACCCTCGACAAGATCAAGGCCGACGAGTACGGCTGGTGCGAGTCGTGCGGCATCGAGATCGGCCTGCGCCGCCTGGAAGCCCGCCCTACCGCCGACCTGTGCTTCGACTGCAAGGAAATCGCCGAGAAAAAGGAAAAAACGGTCGGCAAAGGCTGATCTTTCTTCCAACCGAACGGGGCGCATCATGCGCCCCGTTGCATTTATATACCCAGCCAGACCATGACCAACTCCAGCTACATCGGGCGCTTTGCCCCCACCCCCAGCGGTTTCCTGCACTTTGGCTCACTGGTGGCTGCCCTCGCCTCCTGGCTGGATGCCCGCGCCGTCGACGGCCGCTGGCTGCTGCGCGTGGAAGACACCGACCCGCCCCGGGAAATGCCCGGCGCCCGTGACGCCATCTTGCAAACCCTCGAACGCTACGGCCTGCACTGGGACGGCGAAGTGGTGTTTCAAAGCCAGCGCCACGACGCCTACGCCGCCGTGGTCGACCGCCTGTTCAACATGGGCCTGGCCTATGCCTGCACCTGCTCGCGCAAGCAACTGGAGGCCTATGGCGGCATCTACCCAGGCCTGTGCCGTAACGCTGGGCATGCGCGCGAGGGCGCGGCGATCCGCTTGCGGGTGCCAGAGCTGACCTACCGTTTCAGCGACCGCGTACAGGGTGCTTACCAGCAGCACTTGGGCCGCGACGTGGGCGATTTCGTGATACAGCGCCGCGATGGCCTGTATGCCTACCAGCTGGCCGTGGTACTGGACGACGCCTGGCAAGGTGTCACCGACATCGTGCGCGGTGCCGACCTGCTCGACAACACCCCGCGCCAGTTGTACCTGCAAGAGCTGCTGGGCTTTTCGCAGCCGCGCTATCTGCACATACCGCTGATCGTGCAGCCGGACGGCCACAAGCTTGGCAAGTCATACCGTTCGCCGCCGTTGCAGGCCGAGCAGGCGACGCCGCTGTTGTTGCGGGCGTTACGGGCGCTGGGGCAGGCGACTGACCCGCAGTTGCTGCTGGCAACGCCGGCTGAAGTATTGGCCGTGGCCCGCCAGCAGTGGCGGCCCGAAGCGATTGCGCAGCGCACGACGGTGCCAGAGGCTGAACTGCGCTGAGGCCTTGCCGGCCCTATCGCAGGCAAG
>NZ_BLJG01000283.1 GCF_009932375.1 Pseudomonas juntendi | reverse complement strand
TGGGTTATCTCCTGCCCCACCCCCTAGGGCAGGAGCTGCCCCACCATTCAGCGCCAGGTGAAACACGTTCGACTGGTTCAGTTCACCCTTGCGGCGGAACTCCCGGCGCAGTAGCCCGGACTTCTCCAACTCGCGGATGTGAACCTTCACGGTCGAGCGGCCGATCTCGCATTGGTCCGCGATGTGCTGGTACGAAGGCCAGCATTCGCCCATGTCATTCGCGTTATCGGCCAGCTTGATCAGCACCAGCTTGCGCAGCGGGTTGCCGACCTTGGTCTTCATGGCCTTGACCATCAGTTCCATGCTCATTGTCCACGCTCCTCGTCAGTGGAGCCGACACTCAGCGAGGCCATAACCCAGGCTGCACGCTTGGCAGTGCCTAGGGGAATAAGCCCAACGCCGTTCTGGATGTGGCTGCGCAATGCCTCGATTTCGGACTTGAGCTTGTCGATCTCGGCCTGAAGGCCCCATACCTTCGCTTGAAGGTCGCCACGGTGCGCGGTTTCGCTGACGAGACGCTCACTCGCGACGGCAAGTGCTGCCGAGGTTCTCCCGTCGCCGTTGCAGACGGTGCAGTGGCCGAGGCGCTCAAACGAATCAGGGCCGTGATAGGTGACGTGGATTTCCTCGCCGGAACCGCTGCAGGCTGGGCAGTAGTAGCCGAGCGCTGCCTTCGACGCATCCCAGCCATTCCAGGCCGACCCTACGTCTGGAATGGAATCCCAAACGGTATGGCCAGCGTCAGATATGGCTTCATCCAGCCATTTGTTGAAGTCAGGGTCATTCCACCGCTGACGATCTTGCTCGCGGCTTCTCATGCTGCACCCCGCACGGCCTTGTCGTGGGTGTGCAGGCCGTCCCAGTTCTTTTTCATGGGCAACTCGCCGGCCAGGTACAGCTCGTACAGGCGCACGGCTCCCTTGCGCAGGAGAATCGGCGTGTAGCTAATGAAGGCGTCTTTGCCGTGCGGGGCGACTTCGTGCTGGTGCTCGGTCATGTACTTGTCGCGGGCGTAGGCGGCTACGCGGTAGCGGGTACCGGACTTGCTCTCGTTGTAGAGCCAGTTGCGACCTTCGAGGAAATGGCCCACCTGCATGACGTTGACCCCATTGAGGCCCTTGCAGAACTGGACGTGACTCATGCCTTCCTTGAACAGGTTCTCCAGGTGGTCGATCTTCTTGGCCTGGGCCTCGACCTGGACGGTGAGCAGAACGCGGGCTTTCTCCGACTCCAGGGCCATCTGGAGGATCTCCAGCTTGCTGAGGTCGGCGGGCGCCGGCGGCGCGGGTTTGGCTTCCAGTTCCTGCCAGCGGTCGATGACCTTGGCCCTGTGTTCGTCGCTGTAGCCAGCCACGACCAGGTGGGTGTCACGCTCAATCAGGTCGTAGACATCGACTGGGCGACCGCCAGTAGCCTCGCGGCGGCTTTTACGACTTGATCGTAAAAGGTTTTTGGCGAAGAGCCGCTCGATGGTGGCGACCACATCGTTGTGGCGAGCCTCCACAAGCTCGGCGATCTCGCGCGAAGACATGGTCCGCGCCACGAAATCGTGGTTCGCATTTTGTGGCGCGAGGGCCACGGTATTGATTTGGCTACCAAGGTGCATATATGATTGCCTCGCACATGTGTTACGAATGCAGTACAAAGAACCGGGCGGCCACCCGGTTTTTTTGCGCCTGCGGTTTAGGTGTCACTTTTGAGGCCCTCTTTAGGGGCCAATTGGTACAGCTTCGCTTTGGGCCTGCCGACCATGGCCGGCCCTCCCATTGCCAGGAACTCGATGGCAATCGCCTCAAGTGCCTGATCAATGTTCAAGCCCTTCTTCAAGGCAAAAGCACTGATCTTTCTCTTCGCACCATCACTCAGGTGCTCGTAGTCGATTTCGGGCACGTGACCTCCATAGGGCCCCTAGGCCGCGCTAGACTGCTTGTCGTCCTTGCTCAAGGCTTCGATCGCGCCGTTCTCAACCGCCCACTCGATCATCAGGTAGAGGTAGGTGGCGTGCTGCTCTTCGGCTCGCTCTGCCGCCCTGGCCAGGATGCGATCCAGGGTCTTGTTGAAACGGACCTTCCGAGGCGTATCACGCTTATGGGATTGGTCGGCGTACATGCGGGTCTTGCTCCTTGCTTGTGGGGTGGGTTAGGCGGCGCACGGGTAAATGTCGGGGCGCAGCTCATGGCGAGAAACACCGGTGGCTTTCTCGATTTCCAAAACTCGCTCGGCCGGCACACGACCCGAGGCGCACATTTTCTGCACCGCTTGAGGCGTGACCTTGAGGATTCGAGCGAGGGCGGATTGGCCGCCAGCGGCTTTGGCCGCTCTACAAATAGGTAGCTCTGTCATTTTTACGCCTCAAAGTTACAACTACAACCAAAGGTTATCGCAGCCGTGGAAAAACTACAACTGAGATTCACAGTGATATTTACAACCTGTGGTTGCATCATTTGAGGATGAGTACATTAGGTCAGCGCATAGCGCGAAAAAGAGAACAGGCCGGCCTGAATCAATCAGAGCTTGCACGCAGGCTTTCGGTTACACCGCAGGCAGTACAGAAGTGGGAAGCAGAGGTGTCTACCCCTAGAGGGAAACGTCTTGATGAGTTGGCATCTGCCCTTTCTACCACCGTCGCGTTTCTGATAACCGGAGAGGATGTTCCGTCCCGCACGGTCGGCTATCCCAACTCCAATGCCTCAATCCTGGGCCCCATCGATGCCTGGGATGACGACACGCCATTGGATGACGATGAGGTTTACGTGCCTTTCCTCAAGGAAGTGGAGCTATCCGCCGGCGGCGGCCGGACAGTGGTTGAACAGTCCCATAAGCAGAAACTCCGCTTTGGAAAACTGACCCTTCGTAAGCAGGGGGTACAGCCAGACGACGCGGTGTGTGTGACGGTCAGCGGAAACAGCATGGAGCCCGTACTGCCCGACAAGAGCACCGTCGGCGTAGACCAGGGCAGCACTTCAGTTGTGGATGGGAAGATGTACGCCATCGACCATGATGGTCAGCTTCGCGTGAAGATGCTTTACCGACTGCCTGGCGGAGGTATTAGAATGCGGAGCTACAATCGTGACGAGCATCCGGACGAGGAGTACACCGCCCGGGAGATGGTCGACCAGAACATTCACATCAAAGGCAAGGTTTTCTGGTCTTCCGTTCTTTGGTAGCCAGCCGCAAAGGAGTGCGATTTTGTCGTTTCTGAAAAAACTTTCTGCTTTCATCGTCCTACTGATTGGGTGCGGCTATCTTTCCGTTCTGTGGGATGGCCATAAAAATTTTGAGCTAACCAGCGAGAAGCTCGTGCGCAGGCTCGGCGCAACTATTGTGGATGAGCTAGCAGGGTCAAGCCAAACCTGTCGGGCAATGGCCCGAATAGACACCGTAACGGTGAAAAGCGATTGGGCGCTGGCCAGCAAGGGTTTGGCAACTCTCTACATTGCCGGCAAGGGTGATGCAGCTTTCTCTATCGACTACAAGATCGAGGCGGTTGGCGAAAAGGTGTATGTAAAACCGCTGGACATGACAGCTGCTCAGCTGTCGCTTTCGCAGTTCATGCTCAGCAGGTGCAGTTGAGAAAATCCAGAACAGATCGAAGCCCGCTCAGTGCGGGCTTTTTTACGCCTGCCATTACAACCAAAAGTCTAAGCCAATGAACAACTTACAACCTTTACGAAAAAATCTACAACCAAAGGGGTTGCGTACTGTAACTTTAGGTTGTAGATTTAAACCCATCGAGGCGCTACACAGCCCCTCGGGAGGCCCTCAAGCCTCACCGCTCTTTAACAAGCCAACGCAACACCGAAACACCAACAGACCGCATTGCCTCTACCGGCGACCGGCGATCAGACGGGTCAGATAGCCCGCCCACGGCAGGAACACCCTGCACGGCTGATCGAGAGCGAAATGCTCGAACCGTACGAACGACCCGGGCATGCAATGCGCCCCGCCACCCCGGCGGTAATGGGACAGAACGATTTACTGATGCCGGTTCACTGAGCCGGCATTGGAAATCAACTGGAGATCACCGAAATGACCAACCGTGAAGCGCTCCGCAACGCAAACCACCAGCGCGATCTTGCCCAGGCCGAATCCCGCCGCTGGCAGCTCAAGGCGCAAGTCAGCGGAAACGAGGCCGACTGGGTGCAGCACCGCCTGGCGCAGCAGGACGTCGTTCATTGGGGCTTGCAAGCTCATTACTACAGCAACGCTGCATGACCGGCGATTCACTGAAGCACCTGGGCGACCGGGTGCTTTGGGAATCCACTGGAGGAACACGAAATGCCGAATTGGGTAACCAACAAGGTCAAGGCGCCGCAGGAAGTGATCCAGGCGATGCTCAACGAGGAAGGCCGAATTGATTTCGGCAAGATCATCAAGTTCGAGGGTGAGTTTCCTTGGAATGGCATTGCCTGCGACGCGGAAACTGCCGCTGAGCGAACTCTGAGCTTGCCGCTCGATTCCCATCCCATGATCGGCAGCCTTCAGCAGGCCAACCGGGAACGCACCGATGTGCGAAAACTGAGCGATGAAAGCTTCGAGCAGTTCGTCCAGATGCTGCGCAACCACCGCAAGACAGGCTTCCTGCACAGCATGGACTTCGCCCGTTCCGCGTGGGGCACCAAGTGGAATGCCTGCGAGCCGAGTGTCGACGGTCCCGAGTCTGCAAGCTTTGAAACTGCCTGGTCCTTCCCTGAGCCGATCTTCCTCAAGCTCAGCCAGATGTTCCCAGAGGCCACCATCGAGCTGGCCTATGCCGACGAAGACATCGGCAGCAACTGCGGCACAGTCATCTTCAAGGGCGGCGAAGCAGTATCCCGCGATGAGTCTGCTGACTGGAACAGCATGACCGAGGCAGAGCAGGAAAAGTGGACCAGCTTCGCCTACGAGGTGAAAGGCTGGGAGCGCGATCAGGAAGACGACTGAACAACCAGCGCCCCGTCAGCCTGACGTTAACTGCCCGATGCCCTGCTCCCCATCGCAGGCTGCATCGGTGTGCCATCTGCGTCACTGGGTAGGGTAGCGGTTAGCGCTGACTGCCCCGTAATGGGCCGCACTTGCACTGCGGCACCGCCCAGAGATGGCACACCGATGCAGGTGAACCGCAAATGCGGGAATCGCCAATTCGTCCCCGGATACCTGATCGCGGCTACTGAGCTGAGAGCGCGACGAGGTGATAACGCCGGGCGCAGTTAGGGTTCGCCAGACCTGCCACCTGCATCCCCTTCCCTTCACATACGACCGCATCGACAGGTGCCGGGCTTGGCTTTTCACGCCCAGCTTGGTCCCTGGTGCCCGGCACCTGATCAATGCGGCTGGCCAACGAGGCTCTCAAGATGAGCAACCACACCCCAGGGCCATGGAGTTACTAGTCCGGCTACAACCCTTTCGACAAACTCGAAGCCCAGGTAACAGCCGAAGGCGGCGACATCGTGATCGCCTCCTACAACAGCTTGATCGATCAAGGCGAGGCCAATGCCTGCTTTATGGCCGCAGCACCTGATCTGCTTGAGGCCTTGGAAGGGGTGGAGCGGCTTTGCAGTCAATCTGGCTATGTCGGCGTGAACGGACAGTATCTCAAGGTTGTTCGGGCTGCTATCGACAAGGCCCGGGTGAAGCCATGAGCACTCCAATCGATGTGAAGCAAAACCCGGACGGTTCGTGGACTGCCAAAGGCGGTTCATCCCTGACGGTCGTGAGCGTAACCGCCGTAACAGAGCACAAGGCTGTTGCAGGACATGCCGTTGCGATAACCGCGCTCCTGTCGCGGGGCAAGGGCTGGATCAAGTGCGAAGACGCCAAGCCAGCTGATGGCCAGGTGGTCGTGGTATGGCGCAAGTGGCCGAACTGGAACTGCTTCTCTGCCGAGCTGGACTGTTGGCAGGCGGATTCGAGCGATACCGAAGGCGGCGCCTGGTACGAAGCCGAGGAATCCTGCCAGCACATCGAAACCTGCGCTGACGGACCCGGCGAAGTCGCCCGGCCGATCACCACTCACTGGCACCCTCTGCCAGCCGATCCTACCGAGTAACCCACCACCTGGAGGCGACTATGGCCGTCACAGTCGAGACTGCTGCCGTCTTCCGTGGCGGCGGTCGTCGCTGGTTCACGCTGCGCGCCGCCTGTGCTGCTGAGGCGCGGGCGATGCTCAAGAAGCACTGCGATTGCGACTACTGCGAAGACGACATCGGGCGCTACGAGCTGCCATGCCGGCTTCACCACCCCGACCGATACCCGCGAATCATGCAGCGCCTGACAAAAGGCCTCATGCGGCGCTATCGAGCATCCCAACCGTAACTGGAGGCGACCATGGCTCGCGAGCATGAGCTTTACGCAGACAGCGCCCAGGCGCGCGAGGTCGACCGCCAGATGCGCCTGTTCGGCGACACCAGCTGGGCGGATCACCTTACTTCTGAGCAGGCCAGGGCGAACAACGAGGCCTGGAACACCATGATCCGCGAGCGTGATGAACGCCAGCGGGCTGTAAGCCGCCGTGTGCTGAGCGCGGCACTCGACAAGATGGAAGCCATATGCGGCTCAGGCGCCGCCCGGAGGACAGCATGAACAATTCAACGCGTAACGATGTGATCGGCATGATCGAATCTCGCCTTGAGGCCATGGCTAAGGGTTCGGATTCGCTGAGCGGTCGTGCCCGGCTCGAGGGTGAGATTGAAATCGCCATCGACCTGGCGCACCTCACCGGCGCCATCGACCTCCCTCTGCGCAACCACTTCATCCAGCGCCGTGACCGCATGATCGCTCACGATCACCGGCAGTGGGAGCAGCAAGCCCGGAGGTTCTC
>NZ_BLJG01000282.1 GCF_009932375.1 Pseudomonas juntendi | reverse complement strand
TCGAAGCCGTCTTCGGCGACGTTGGCGATGTACATCACCGGCTTGCTGGTCAGCAGGTGGAAGCCGCGGATGACCGCCTTGTCTTCGGCGCTCATGTTCTTCATCAGGCTGCGTGCCGGCTTGCCTTCGGTGAAGTGCGGGATCAGCTGCTCGAGGATGGCCTTCTGTGCCAGCGCCTCTTTGTCACCGCCCTTGGCATTGCGTGCGACCTTCTGCAGTTGCTTCTCGCAGCTGTCCAGGTCAGCGAAGATCAGTTCGAGGTCGATGATCTCGATGTCACGCTTGGGGTCCACACTGTTGGAAACGTGGATCACGTTCTCGTCTTCGAAGCAGCGGACCACATGGGCAATGGCGTCGGTCTCGCGGATGTTGGCGAGGAACTTGTTGCCCAGGCCTTCGCCTTTCGATGCACCGGCCACCAGGCCGGCAATGTCGACGAACTCCATGGTGGTCGGCAGGATGCGGTTCGGCTTGACGATTTCAGCCAGCGCAGCCAGGCGCGCGTCGGGCATCGGCACGATGCCGCTGTTCGGCTCGATAGTGCAGAAAGGGAAGTTCTCCGCCGCGATGCCAGATTTGGTCAAGGCGTTGAACAGGGTGGACTTGCCGACGTTGGGCAGGCCGACGATGCCGCAATTGAAACCCATGGGTATTCCCCTCTCTAAAGGAAATCAGGCCTTCTGGCTGTGCAGTTCGCGCATCGCCTTGGCGAAATCGCCGGCAAGCACGTCCGGCAGCACGCCGAGGGCAAAATCGATGCTGGCGTCGAGCTTCTCCTGCTCGGCGCGCGGCGCGCGGCCCAGGACGAAGTTGGAGACCAGTTTGGCGTCGCCTGGGTGGCCGATGCCAAGCCGCAGGCGGTGGAAGTCGTTCTGGTTGCCGAGCTGCGCGATGATGTCGCGCAGGCCGTTGTGCCCCCCATGACCGCCGCCGCGCTTGAGCTTGGCAACGCCCGGGGGCAGGTCGAGTTCGTCGTGCGCCACCAGGATCGCTTCCGGCTTGATGCGGAAGAAATTGGCCAAGGCCGCCACGGCCTGGCCGCTACGGTTCATGTAGGTGGTGGGGATCAACAAACGAACGTCGTTGCCCTGATGGCTGAACTTAGCCGTCAGGCCGAAATATTTTTTGTCAGCGGTCAGCGAAACACGCTGGGCGCTGGCAATGCGTTCAACGAAAAGAGCCCCTGCGTTATGCCGGGTCTGTTCGTATTCGGGGCCGGGGTTACCCAGGCCGACGATCAACTGGATGGCGGTCACGTCAGGGGCTCTTCCTTGGAGTTGGTGGGCTACAGTGCGCGCGGCACTGTAACCCGATCAACGCCGGCGTGCGAGTGGATTACTCGGCAGCGCCTTCTTCAGCAGCTTCGGCGGAAACGCGCGGAGCGTGAACGTTGGCAACAGCTTTGTCATCACCGTGGGCCAGAGCGACGAACTCTACGCCTTTCGGAGCTTTCAGGTCCGACAGGTGGATGATGGTGCCGATTTCAGCGTTGGCCAGGTCGACTTCGATGAACTCTGGCAGGTCTTTGGCTTCGCAGGAAACTTCGATCTGCGATTCAACGTGCGAAACTTCGCCGCCTTTCTTGACCGGTGCTTCTTCGTTGATGAAGTGCACTGGAACAACAGCGGTCAGCTTCTGGCCAGCTACGACGCGAACGAAGTCGGCGTGCATGATGAAGCCTTTGGCTGGGTGACGCTGCATGGCCTTGACCACGACGTTCTGCTTGGCGCCGTCGACGTTCAGTTCGATAACGTGGCTGAAGGCAGCTTCGTTTTCGAACAGTTTGGCGATTT
>NZ_BLJG01000281.1 GCF_009932375.1 Pseudomonas juntendi | reverse complement strand
CTTGATGGTGATTTCTGGGAAGACTTTGACGATGAGTTTCATTGGTTAACAGCGCGCGCAGGGCCTGCCGAAAATGAGGGGCGCGAATTATATCGGCAATCCCCCCGGGTTTGACCCATTTTCTCATGCCATGCGCCGTGCCGGTAAAGGTACGGCGATGGAGCGGCATTGCCCGCGAGGCCGCGCCGCCCGCGCGGCGCATCGCGAGCTGCGCTCGCTCCTACGCTTGTTTCGGGCCAGTTATGCCTGGGCCAGGTGCGCGCGAACGCTTTGGTCCTTGTTTACATACTGCAAATCACTGGCGGGTCGATCCCTGCACAGGCTGACTATGCTGACCGAGCAATTACCTGCTCAAGGATGAACGCAATGCCGAACCCTCATGGCTACAGGCTTCGCCGCGCGCGATGCTCGGTACCAGGCAGGCTTTATATGCTGACTACGGTCACTCATCGACGTAAGCCTTTGTTTCACGACCTCCGCTTCGCACGGTTGGTCATCCAAAACCTTCGTTACGCGGAAGAACAACACCACTGCCGATCGCTGACCTGGGTCGTAATGCCAGACCATGTGCATTGGCTGATTGAGCTGAAAGAAGTGACGCTTGGAACATTGATGCAGCGCTTCAAAAGCCAGTCCAGCAATGCGCTTCAAAAGGCCGGGGCAAAGGGGAAGCCGGTGTGGCAGGCAGGTTATTACGACCGAGCCTTGCGCCGGGACGAGGATGTTTTCAAGATCGCGAGATACATCGTTGCCAATCCGGTAAGGGCCGGACTGGTGACATCGGTTGGCGCATATCCTCATTGGGATGCAGCATGGCTTTAAGGCATCACGATGGAGACGTATCGCACGCCGCCCGCGCCTCGCGACAGTTATGCCTGTGCGGATTGTGCACGAACGCTCCAGGGCATCGCGGGGCATACTAAGAAATCGAGTAGGAGGCGGG
>NZ_BLJG01000280.1 GCF_009932375.1 Pseudomonas juntendi | reverse complement strand
GTGAGCGCGCGCTGGCGGTGTAAACAGCTCCACAAGCCCTTCATAGAGCCAGCAGGCGCTGGGAGCTTATGCTCCTGCGTCAGCTGGCTGTGGGCAATCACTCCTTCCCGCTCTTTATCCTAGGGCGTTTCCCACTCAATTCTCTCCAAGACATTCAACTGCTTGAGAATCGCCCGACTGTCCCTCCAAAACCCAACCCCGCTCTACTGGCGACCTTCCAAAACAACCACAAAAAGGAAGTCGCCATGTCCGAACATTGCCCCCCCGTCAGCCCTGTCCGCATCGCTGTCATCCAGTACGACCCACAAGTCGGGCTAGAGTACTGCGATGGCAACCTGAGCAGAGGCCTGGCACTGGCCCGGCGTGCGGTGCGTGAAGGTGCCAATCTGATCGTGCTGCCCGAGCTGGCCAACACCGGGTATACCTTTCACTCCCGTGCCGAGGCCTATGCGCATGCCGAAACGTTGCAGGCAGGCCGTAGCCTGAAAGCCTGGGCTGATTTCGCCAGGGAGTATCAGGTGTACCTGGCAGCAGGATTCGCCGAGCGTGAGGGCCTGAAGCTCTACGACAGCGCCGTATTGTTTGGCCCCGACGGCCTGCTAGGCCACTATCGCAAGGCCCACCTGTGGAACCAGGAAAAGCTCTGGTTCACCCCTGGCGACCTCGGCTTCCCTGTATTCGAGACGCCAATCGGCCGTATTGGCCTGCTGATCTGCTGGGACATCTGGTTCCCTGAAGTGCCAAGGCTCATGGCAGCGCAAGGGGCAGACATCATATGCAGCTTGAACAATTGGGTGTGGACACCGCCTCCGCTGTTTGATGAAACAGGGCGTTGCATGGCGTCGTACCTGACCATGACAGCCGCGCATGTGAACAATGTCTACATCGCCGCCGCAAACCGTATCGGCAGTGAGCGAGGAGGGCGCTTTCTCGGTTGTTCGTTGATTGCCGGAACCAACGGTTGGCCCATTGGTGCAGTTGCCAGTGCGGAGGAGGAAAGCATTGTCTACGCCGATGTCGACCTCAGCAGCGCGCGTTCAGCGCCGATCTGGAACAGCCTCAACGACCTGCAGCGTGATCGCCGTACCGACCTCTACGATGCTGCGCTTGGCTACCGCCTGCATGCGCCTATGCCACGCTGAGGATCCGCACATGAAGCCATTACTGCTGCCCAATCGGCAGCACGCCCCCGTGCTGATCTTCACCTGCCTGGCAATGCTGCTGGCAGCCAGCCTTGCGTCAGGCCCGTGGCCAGACTACGGGCAACTGGCGGCGACACTGGACCAACCGCTGAGTCGTTTGCGCTGGATAGTGGGCGATATCAGCGAGGTCGCATTCTACAAGCATGAGCTGCCTGCGCTGGGCTTGCTGCTAGGCGCCAGCCTGGCGCACTGGGCCCATCTTCGCGGGTATCGCTGGCAGGGTTTTGCAATCTGTTATGGAAGTGGACTGTGGCCATGGGTGTTCACCAGCTCGCTGATGGGCCTTTTACTTAGCCATGCCTTGTGGGGATGGACCTTGGCCAGTGGTACCTGGCAACCAACGTTCGTGGCCTTCGTGTCGTTGCCGGCAGCCATGGTGCTGTTGTATGGGGCGGGCTGGCGTGTGGCGATAGCAGGCGCATTGCTGGGGGCATTACTGGTAACCCCGGCGAGTCTGCTGCTGGTCAACTACCTGTGCTACCCCCTGCAGTTGCCTGTGGTTATCGGCAACGTGGGTGGAATGGCCGTGGCAAGTGCCGCCGCTTTCCTGCTGTGCAAGCGCTACCCGTCATGGGTCCGCCAAAGCCACGAACCCGACGTTGTGAAACCTGTGGCCAGCCAGCCATCCTACGGTGTGATCTGGACTTTGCGGCGTGTACTGGCCGATTTCAGTGAAGCCCCCTTCTTTGGCAATGAGCTGGCTAGTCTGGGTCTCCTACTGGGTTTGTTGCTGGCTTACCTGTTGGCCCCGGCAGCACCTGCATACGGTTCAATGTTGGCGTTGCACATACTGGCCGGACAGGCCTTGGCATCCTTGGTCGGGGTCGTATTCTGGCGCGGCCAGTGGCAAGCCC
>NZ_BLJG01000279.1 GCF_009932375.1 Pseudomonas juntendi | reverse complement strand
CAAGGCTTGAATCCAAGCCAACTACCCAATGCCCGCCATCGAGCGGGCTTTTTTGCCTGGAGATTTACCCATGCCATTTGTCGCCATCAACCTGAGCAATGACTACGAAGTTGCCAACAAAACTCGCTACGCCACCCAGGAGGAGGCCGACGCCCGAGCCCGCGAGATCTTGAGCCAGTTCCCGGCCGCCCAGGTCTGTGTCGCCCAGGTGCTGAAGGACTACACCGCCAAAGTCTCCATCAGCGCAAAAGATCCGGCAGAGCCAGCACCAGAGCCTGAGGCGTCTGCTGCCTGACGGCGTTCGCAACCACCCAATGCCCGCTCAACGCGGGCTTTTTTACGCCTGGAGAAAACCCATGACTGCACCCCGCGGCGTCCGCAACAACAACCCCGGCAACATCGATTTCAACCCCCGCAATGCTTGGCAGGGCCAGCTTGGCGTGGAGGTGGGCGTGGCCAGTCCGCGCTTCGCCCGCTTTGACCAAGCCGAGAACGGAATCCGTGCCTTGGGCAAGCTTCTGCTCAACTACCGTGGCAAGGATGGCATGCCCGGGGTAGGTCGACCTGGTATCGATACCCCACTCGAGTTCATCAGCCGCTGGGCGCCGGCCAGCGAGAACAACACTCTGGCTTACGCCCAGGCCGTCGCCAAACGGCTCGGTGTAGGTGTGCGCGACTCCATCGACATCTCCGACCCACGGGTGCTGCGCGAGGCTGTGGTGGGCATCATCACCCATGAGAACGGCGGGAACCCGTACAAGGCCGAGGTGATCGATGAGGGTATCCGGCGGGCCTTGGCATGATTGTGGCACCGATGGAGGGCGGCCGCCTGGCCGCCGTTCTGTTGGGCTGCGTGCTCTTGGCCGGGCTCGGCGGTGCGTGTGGCGTGTGGCTGGCTGCTGGTCACTACCGCCCGCTGCTGGACCAGGCCAATGGCGAAGTCTCCACTTGCAAGGCTGCCCGGGACAATCTCAGCGGCCTGGCGCAAGAGCAGGGAAAGGCTTTGGGCGACTTGACCATGGCCGCGAACGAGCGCCAGGCCAGGGCGGAGCAGGCGGTAGGTGAGGCCAAGGCCAGAGCCCAAGACGACTACGCTGCGGCGAACCGGCTGCAGCAGGAGCGCACCGGTGGCGACCAATGCGCGGCCGCCACCTCGATCATCGATCAGGAGCTAGGGCTATGACCATTGCAAGGAGATCCCTGCATGGGATGGGGGTGCTCGCAGGCATCCTCCTGCTGGCAGGCTGTGCAGCGCGGGTCGAGCCAGAGGTGCGCGCCGTTCGCGTCGAGGTGCCTGTGCAGGTGCCGTGCCGCGCGCCGGATGTGGCTGTTCCGCCCTGGGCTGCTGCCGGTCTGCGCAAGACCGACAGCCTAGAGGTAAAGGTGCGGGCTCTACTGGCCGAGCGGCGTCAGCGGATCGGGTATGAGAAGCAACTGGAGGCCTCCGTATCAGCCTGCAGGTAGCCTCACCTCAAAAAGAACAAAATTGAGGCGAGAATCCGCTTTAGGAAAAATGGCGTGATCGGCCTACATTCGAGGGAGGAAAAATTAGCACGCGCCACGAAACCCGACCTCGCAATTTTGTGGCGCGCACGAGAAGGGCGCGCCTGATGTGCCAGCGGGCCCAGTTGGTGTATGGAATTCTCGTACCACTTTTTGTACCAAAACAGGTTTTTTGTGGGGGAATCAGGGGGATTTATAGCCCCTGCAAGCCTTTAAAACCCCCTTTTCCAATTCTCCTGCTAATCCGCACATAAGTCCTTACCGGTTTTTCCGTTGGGGAGGTGATGCCCCGGATTAGGGCACCTTAAGGAACTGACCTATGTGCTTTATGAGAGTTTTAGAACAATCTGTTATATGCGGCTGCGGCCTGCGACGCTTTTCTGCCCAATCGCGACACCGGTTTTGCCTTGCCGGAACGGCCCTGTGTCGCGATCGGGCTGCACCGCAGCCCCCGGCTCCATCACTTGCCCCGTATCAGCTTGCGCAGGGCGAACCGGTTAGGATGGCAAGCCTGCGCCACCCCTTGAGGCACCGGCAGCGGCTCCCCGCACACCCACGCGGCCAGCAGTTCCCCACTCAATGGGGCAGTGATCAACCCGCGCGAGCCATGCCCGCTGTTCACATACAGCCCGCCCAGCCAGGGACAAGGGGCTTGCGGCACCTGCCGCGCATCACGCGCCAGTACCGCGTAGGTGTCGGCAAACGCCTGTGCATCGGCCAGCGGCCCGACAATCGGTAGGTAATCCGGGCTGGTGCAGCGGAATGCCGCCCGCCCTTGCAGGTGCTCAGGGTTCAGCGTTGCCACGCCCAGGCGTTGTGCCAGGTCGGTCGATATCTCGTCCAGCAACGCCAGGTTGCCCTGGTGTTCGGCCACCGTCGGCGCCAGGTTGTCACTGTTGAAATCAAAGCTCGCGCCCAGGGTATGTTCATCATCACGCGGCGGTGCCACGTAGCCCTCGGCGCACACCACGGTGCGCAGTGCCCGGCTGCCGACGGTGGCCGGCAAGCGGGTGATCTGGCCGCGGATGCGCTTGAGCGGCAACCCGGCACAGGCGTCGAAGCGGCGGACCTCGGCGGCTGCGGCCAGAATCACCACCGGCGCGCTGGCCAGCAGGCGCTCGCCGGCCCAGGCTTGCCACTGGTCAGCCACTTTGCGCAGCTCGATGACTTCCTGGTGGGTCACCAGCCGGATACCAGGGTGCTGCAACTGCTGCTGGCACAGGGCAGGCGGGTGGACCCAGCCGCCTTCGGGGTAGAACAGCCCGCCAGCCGGCAGGGCGACCCCGGCGACGGCTTCGGCCTCGGTACGTTGCAGCGCGTGCAGCAGGTCGTGGTCGAACGCGCCAGCCAGTTTGCCCTGGCGCTCGGCTTCCTTGGCGTCGAACGCCAGTTGCAGCACGCCGCAGGCATCCCAGTCCTTGCCCCGTTGCAGGCGTTCGAGCTGGCGCCGGGTGTAGCCGAAGCCGGACAGGATCAGCTGTGACAACGCCGTGCCATGGGCGGAAAGCTTGAGGTACAGCACCCCCTGCGGGTTGCCCGAGGCTTCCTGCGCGGGGGCGGCATGGCGTTCCAGCACGGTCACCTGCCAGCCACGCCGGGCCAGGCTGGCTGCGCTGGCGCTGCCGGCGAGCCCGGCGCCGATCACCAGCGCCTGGCGCGGGCCCGGCGTGGCGGGCGGGCGTGCATACCAGGGG
>NZ_BLJG01000278.1 GCF_009932375.1 Pseudomonas juntendi | reverse complement strand
CCAAGTGCTGGGTTTTTTTGGCCCCAAGAGGGCCTCAAGAGTCCCGGCCCAGCGCCGGGATTTCTTTTTCTAGTGTTGGGACCCACTGCCAGTGTGGCCCGCAAGGGATGACTGGACGCGGATAAGCCGGTAGTGCCGCGATGCAGAAAAACACCGGCAGTCCAAGCGCTCATTCCTCACGTGATTCGTGAGTGGCTTGAGGCAGCCCTGGCGAGACCGATGCAGCGGGGTGTCGGCGACAGGAAAGCCTATGGCGGACAGGTGGGGAGAGACCCACGCGTAATGCAGATGATTAAAGCCCGGCGGAAACGCGCAGGGGTAACAGTCAGCGTGGGGACTGGAGGGAAACGCCACGACAGCTAACTGAAAGGTTGGCCATCTGCACCCATTCTGAATCCAGGCTGCGGCCTGGGATCCACAACATGCACAGCGAGAGGTCGGGCATGGATTTTTTTCACCGCATGCTCGACAAGCTCGACTGGGCCATTGCGGGCCTATTGGGGGCCTTGGTTGCCACCCGCTGGCACAAGGATGACCTAACGGACCGAAAGGCTTGGTTGCTGTTCCTTCTGACCGGCATGGCCTGCGCCCACTACCTGACGGGCATGGTCAGCACCTACTTCGGTATTGTCGAGCCCCGCAGCGTTGCGGGGGTAGGGTTCCTGCTGGGCACCTTCGGCGGCTCGCTCATTGCTGCCGTCACCCGAGCCATCAAGGCCGCTGATCTATGGTCTGTCATCAGGTCCAAGTTCGGAGGGCCCAACGGATGATTCTCGAATACATCAACGCCTTCTCTGCTGGCCTGATCGCCTTGTGGGCTACTTGGGCAGTCCTGAGTGGGAAGGTACGCGACGGGGTGATAGGCAAGATCCTGTACTCCATCATCGCCCTGAGCGGCTACGCCATCCTTGCTCGATCTGATCGCATGTTCTTCACCCCGAACACCGCGGGCGTCACGATGCACGTCGCGCTGGCCCTGGCTGGCATTCGGCATATGTTCGTCGTCATGTACTGGCCAAGGGTCAAGCGCTGGATCTGCCAGCGACTTGACTGCGACCTGTGCAAGCAGCCGAAGTGATGCGCGCCACAAAATCATGAAGTGCCATTATGTGGCGCGGAGTAAAAACCTGTGACCACATCAAAACCGCGAATTCAAGTGCCGTCTGGCGGAATTGTCACAAGCGACAGCCTCCAGAATCTGGTAGCCAACATCGGCACCAACCGGGATAAGCGCACGCACAACCAGTTCGGGTTCCAGTTCGTCACACCCTACGAGCTCGAAGCGGCCTATCAGTCCAACTGGCTGGCCCGCCGCATCGTGGATAAGCCGAACGAGGATGCCCTGCGAGAGTGGCGCCGCTTCAACGGCAAGGATGCGAGCAAGATTGCTGCCGAGGAGCGTCGCCTGGGCGTTCAGCAGAAGTACCTGGATGCGTGCTGCTGGGCTGATCTATACGGCGGCGCGGCTATGCTGATGATCACCGGCCAGGACCTGAGCAAGCCCCTTGACCTGAACAAGGTGAAGAAGGGCGGCCTCAAGAACATCGTCGTGTTCGACCGCTGGGACATCCAGCCGAGCCAGTTCAACTTCACCGATCCTCTGGCGCCCAACTGGATGCTGCCAGAGATCTACACGGTGGTGAACGGCCAGCAGCCTATCCACTACTCGCACGTCATCCGCCGCACGGGCGCTCGCCTGCCGCGCCGTATGGCTCAGTTCGAACAGGGTTGGGGTGACAGCCGCCTGCGTCGCTGCATGGAAGACCTGCGCGACGTGGTGGCCACCAAGGGCGGTATTGCCTCGCTGGTGCTTGAGGCCAACGTAGACACCATCAGCGTCAAGGGCCTGCAAGGTGCCCTGGCCAGCGCTCAATGTGATCAGATCACCGAGCGCTACCGCATGTTCGGCATGCTCAAAGGGATCATCAACCTGGGCCTGCTCGACCAAGACCATGAGAAGTACGAGCGCAGCAGCGTCGCATTCTCCGGCCTGAGCCAAATCATGGAGCAATTCATGGTCTGGACTGCTGGTGCAGCCGAGATGCCGGTGACCGAGCTATGGGGGCAATCCGCTGCAGGGCTCAACTCCACCGGTGACGGCGACCTCAAGACCTACCACGGCACGATCAAGGGCAAGCAGGACGGCCAGATGCGCCGCGACCTCGAGCGTGTGGACGAGGTGTTGATCCGTTCTGCTCTGGGCTACTACCCCGACGACATCGAGTTCGAGTGGAACCCGCTCTACCAGAAGTCGAGCGTGGAAGAAGCCCAAGAGGATCTGGCAGACGCCCAGGCCGATGCGATCAACATCGAGAACCGCATCATCCGCCCAAGCCACGCCATGACCCGCGCGCAGGCCAAAGGTCGATACGCCATCACCGACGAGCAGATCGCCGCCCAGGTGCGGCGAGAGAAGGACGAAGACAATGGCCTTGGCTCCGATGAAAACCTCGAAGTCTTCACCCTTGGAGGCCCTGACGGCGACGACCAAGGCCCTGATGGCAAGAAAGCGCAAGCCACGGGCGCCTGATCCGGTAAAGCCAAGTGAGGGCGCAGAGCGCTTCTATCGGGGCGAGCTAAATGCCCTGGTGCGCAATATGTCGCAGCAGCTGTATGCCGTGCTGGGCCCTGAACTGGCTCGACTCAAGCCGCAATACACCGCCGACAGCCTGGTGACCCTGGATGGCTGGACTGACGAAATCCTCGCGGTAATACGCCGGGTGTCGTCGACATTCACCACCAGCCTGTTCGATCAGCAGGCCAGTCGGGTGGCGGCCGGCACCATCAGCCGGGCCGAGGCCGACAACGCCGAAGATTTCCGCAAGTCGGTCAATCGGGCTGTGGGTGTGGACTTCGAGCTGATCACCAAGCCCAAGGGCATGGTCGACTACCTCGAAGCCTCGACCGCCGAGAACGTCAACCTGATCAAGTCTATCCCCGCCGAGTACTTCCAGCGGGTTGAGACGATCGTTCTTGGTGGCATGAAGAGCGGCCTAGCCCCCACGGCCATCGCCAAGCAGATTCAGGAGCAGACCGGTGTCAGCTCCAGGCGCGCCAAGCTGATCGCTCGGGACCAGGTATCGCAGCTGAACAGCGACCTGACCCGCCAGCGGCAGACAGCGGCAGGCATCGAGTTCTACCGCGTCGAGACAGCCAACGACCAGCGTGTCTCTGGTGACCCCAACGGCAAGTACCCCAACGCCAAGATCAGCTGCTACGGCATCGCCAAGCAGGACATCGGCTATGGCCCAGGTGTTTACAAGGTGTCCGAGGGTGCCACCTGGCGCGGTGTGACCAACCTGCACCCTGGCAAGCACCACCCGCTCTGCCGGTGCGTAGGGATATCCCTGATACCCGGCGTGAACTACTTCCCCGACAAGAACGGGTAGCACATGAAAAGAATGACCATCGACGCGGCCTTCACGCCGACGTCGCGCACTCGTACGCCTGAGGGTTACCTCTGCGTGAAGGGCATTGCGGCCCGCACAGGGGTTTACCAGTACGTATCGACGGAACTGGACCTGCCGGGCCCGGCCCGCATCGTGAACGTCTACAAGCCCGCCGAAGAGCTGTTCAGCCCTGAGTCGATGGCCACGTACGTCGACAAGGATGTGACCAACGACCATCCCGAAGACCTGGTCGACTCGACCACCTTCCGCGAGGTCTCCGTCGGCCACGTTCGCGGCGTTGAGCAGGACGGCGAGAACCTCGTCGTCGACATGATCATCAAGGACCAGTCGGCCATCGACGACATCGAGTCGGGCAAGGCCGAGCTCTCGCCTGGCTACACCGCTGAATACGCGAAAGAGCCCGGCGTTGCGCCAGACGGCCAGTCCTACGAGTACACCCAGCGCACCATCCTGAACAACCACATGGCGGTTGTTGAAGCAGCGCGGGCCGGAAAGATGGCCCGAATTTTTGACCACAAACCGAAAGGTATCCCCCCAATGGCGACCCGGAAAGTCTTCCTAGACTCCAAGAAAAGCCGCTCCGTCATCCTCGACGAAGAGACCGCAACGGTAGTCGAAGACGCCGTGTCAGGCCTCATGAAAACCTTGGATGAAGCCAACGAGCGCGCAGACAAGGCCGAAGCGGCCAAAGACGAAGCCGAAGAGAAGGCAGA
>NZ_BLJG01000277.1 GCF_009932375.1 Pseudomonas juntendi | reverse complement strand
GAGTTCGCCGGACGCTTACTCACTGTCAGCATCCATTGCGAAGACAAGAGTCAGCCAGATGACCGAATCCCCTCAGCGCACTGCCTTCTCCCACTTTCACCCGATCCTCACCCGCCCGCAGGACAACGACCTCAATGGCCATATCGCCGGGGCCACGGTGCACGGCTTCTTCGAAACGGCGATCCAGGCGTTTCTCGTCGAGCAGGCCGAGTTGGACCTGCGTGACGGCGAGCTGGCGGCTTTCGTGGTCAGTTCGGCAGCAGATTTCTATGCATTGCCGGGCTTCCCGGACGTGCTGGAAGTTGGGCTGGGCGTAACGCGCCTGGCGGGCAGTACGGTGGAGTACCGCCTGGCGTTGTATCGCCCAGGTGAGCCCGAGGCCTGCGCGGCCGGCACGGTGGTGCAAGTCTTCATCGAGCGTGTCAGTGGCCGGCCTGTGGCGTTGCCAGAGGCGCTGCAGGGGATTCTTTCCGGCTTGGTGCTGGAACAACACGCATAAAAAACCCCGCCGGGAGGGGCTAATGCCAGTCAATTAAGTAATTTGGGGC
>NZ_BLJG01000276.1 GCF_009932375.1 Pseudomonas juntendi | reverse complement strand
TCGCGACGCAAGGCCGCTCCTACAATGGACAGCGAACAAGCCTGAATCGGGTCAGGCCAGCACCACCTCCAACACCCGTTCCGGTGCAGGTACCTGGTAGGCCGGGCGTGGGTCTTGGGCCAGGCACTGTTCGATCAGCGCCAGGCGACCTCGGGTCGCCTTTTTCATGCCTGCACGGTCCTTGTGGGAGCGGCCTTGCGTCGCGAAAGGGCTGCGTAGCAGCCCCGGCAAGCTTGCAGGATGGCTAAAGCCCCGGGGCCGCTACGCGCCCCATCGCGACACAAGGCCGCTCCTACAATGGGCAGCGAACAAGCCTGAATCGGGGTCAGGCCAGCACCACCTCCAACACCCGGATCACCTCCGGCTGCGGGTAATGCCAGCGCACCTCCACATCCCAGAACCTCACCCCGTACACCCGTTCCGGTGCAGGTACCTGGTAGGCCGGGCGTGGGTCCTGGGCCAGGCATTGTTCGATCAGCGCCACCAGCGGCTCACCCAGCCGCAATGCATGCTCGCGGGCCTGCGCCAATGCGCTGTCGGCCCAGTGCACGGCAATGGCTGCAGGCGCGGCGCTGGCCATCTGGTTGCTGGCGCATGCAATGCTGTCGGCGTAAGGCACGTAGGGCTTGATGTCCAGCACCGGCGTGCCGTCCAGCAGGTCGATCCCGGACAGCAGCAGCCGCCCCGGTTCAACCCCCTCCAGGCGCACCACCGACTGGCCGATGCCATTGGGCCGATGGGTGGCGCGGGTCGCGAACACGCCCATGCTCTTGTTGCCACCCAGGCGCGGTGGCCGCACCTTCAGGCGTGGCTTGTCTTCCAGCGCCTGGTGGAACAGGAACAGCAGCCAGACATGGCTGACCTGCTCCAGGCCTTCGACTGCCTCACCCTGGTCGAACGGCGGCAGCAGCTCCAGCACCCCGCGGGCGGCGGGAGCCAGCTGCGGTTGGCGCGGAATGGCAAACTTTTCCTTGAAGCATGAACGGACGATACCGACCGGGGCAACGGTGTGCTGCATGGTCACTCAGCCGCGCACGCGCAAAGTCAGGCCCTTGAGGAAGTTGCGCAGCAGCTGGTCGCCGCACGGCCGGTAGTTGTCGTGGCCAGCTTTGCGGAACAGTGCACTCAATTCCGGCTTGCTGACCGGGAAGTTCACGGACTTGAGGATCGCGTGCAAGTCGTCCTCCTTGAGTTCGAAAGCCACCCGCAGCTTCTTGAGGATCAGGTTGTTGGTCACCGGCAGCTCGATCGGTTGCGCCGGGCGGCTGTCATCCTTGCCGCGACGGTAGAACACCAGGCCGTCGAGGAAGTGCGCCATCACCCGCTCAGGGCAACGCACAAAGCCTTCTTCGTCTTCTTTCTTCAGGTAGGTGGCCAGCACCAGCGGGTGCACTTCGAGGCCGGAGAGGCCGATGATCTCGGCCATCTTGGCGTCGTTCACCTTGAGCATGTAGCGCAGGCTGCGCAGGACGTCGTTGTGGTTCATTGCTGCTGAATCCTGTTCAGGTGCCGCGCGTTCCAGCGCGGCCTATTACTTAGAAACGTTCGGTAGTGGCCACATAGCGCCATTGGCCCAGCGGCAACTTGCCCATCGACACGCCACCCAGGCGAATGCGCCGCATGCCGACCAGCTCCAGGCGCAGGTAAGCGCACAATTCGGCGATATGCCCGGGCTGCGGGTTTTTCAGGGCCATGCGCAGGTGGGTCTCGTTCTGCCAGCTGGCCTTGGCCTTGGGTAGCTCACGGTCATTGCGCGTAGCACCGCGGGCCAGGCGCTCCAGTGCCTGGGGCGTGGTCTGGCCGCGCACTTCAACGATGAATTCCTGCTCCAGGCGGCGCAGGTCGGCTTCGATCTTGCGGGTCACCCGCCAGTCCTGGGTGAACACTTGCAGGCCACTGGCGCCGCGCTCCAGTGGGGCGACGCAAGCCTGCCGGGCAAAGTGCCCGTGCAGCGCACGCACGCCCTCGCGGTGGGCTTCGCTGAGGCTGCCCATGTTGATGCTGGCGCGGGCGCTTTCGCTGTCCATGTCGGCAGGCTGGTTCAGCAGCAGGGTCACCGGCTCCAGGGTCTCGGCGCGGGCGCCAGGCAACAGCTCGACGCGCTGTTGCCCGACCTTGAACTGCGGCTGCTCGACCACCACGCCATCGACCGTGACCCAGCCTCCTTCAATGTACAGCTCGGCCTCGCGGCGAGAGCAGCCAAGCTGCTCGATGAGGCGTTTGGACAGGCGGACGGGTTCGGACATGGCGCAATTCGCAGAGGCAGGGAAAGGTGACCATTGTACCTGCCCCTACGCGGTTGATGATGGGAATCTGTGTCACTTGCGCCATTTCGGCGACCTGCTGCGGCATATTCAGTCGCCGCTGCACTGGCCTGTGCCCCGCAGGCGCATATGCAGCAGGGGGTAGGGTTGGCCAAGGCCGTCGGTAGGGGAGCGGCCGACCACCTCGAAACCTTCATGCAGGTAGAAGCCCAGGGCTTGCAGGTTCTGCTCGTTGACGTCCAGGGTTTCGGCATTGAGTTCGTTGATGGCGTAGCGCAGCAAGCGCCTGCCCACGCCCTGGCCACGGTAGGCCGGGGCAACGAAGAGCATATCCACCCGGCTGCTGGCGACCCCGGCGAACCCGCAGATACGCTGGCGGTCCTTGCAGCAGACCAGCATCACGGCGTCGAGGTAGCGGTACAGCACATGCTCACGCAGCAGCCGGACATAGGCATCGGGTAGAAAATCGTGGGTTGCGCGCACCGAGTCTTCCCAGACCTGGGCCAGTTCGGGGTAGTCGCTAAGGTGCGGGGTCTGCAGGGACAATGGCTGGCGCATCGTGGGACGTTCCTCTGGGGCTGAGGAAACGATAGATGCTAAAAGCGCAACAGGCCCAAGGATTGCCGGTGCGCCTGCGCGGCCCATCATCGGCCGCGCAGCTCCCTGGTAAAGGAGCTGCTGGCCGGCGATGGTGCGCAGCGTACTGCGTGGGTGTCAGACCGGCTCGGCCCACATGTCGTATTCGTCGGCATCTACCACCCGGCAACGAACCTTGTCGCCTGGCTTGAAGCCATGGTCGCCATCGATGAACACGCTGCCGTCGATTTCCGGGGCATCGAAGAAGCTGCGGCCTACCGAACCTTGCGCCTCGACTTCGTCGATCAGCACTTCGATCTCCTTGCCGATGCGCAGTTGCAGGCGGGCAGCGCTGATGGCCTGCTGGTGGGCCATGAAACGGTCCCAACGGTCCTGCTTGATGTCGTCCGGTACTTCAGCCAGGCCCAGGTCGTTGGCCGGGGCGCCTTCCACCGGCGAGTACTGGAAGCAGCCCACGCGGTCGAGCTGGGCTTCGGTCAGCCAGTCCAGCAGGTACTGGAAGTCTTCTTCGGTTTCGCCGGGGAAGCCGACGATGAAGGTGGAACGGATCACCAGTTCGGGGCACTGTTCGCGCCATTGCTTGATGCGTGCCAGGGTACGGTCTTCGAAAGCCGGGCGCTTCATCGACTTGAGCACTTTCGGGCTGGCATGCTGGAACGGAATGTCCAGGTACGGCAGGATCTTGCCGGCCGCCATCAACGGGATCACATCGTCGACATTCGGGTAAGGGTACACGTAGTGCAGGCGCACCCAGGCACCCAGGCTGCTCAGTGCTTCGCACAGTTCAAGCATGCGCGTCTTGACCGGGCGGCCGTTCCAGAAGTCGGTCTTGTACTTGACGTCAACGCCATAGGCGCTGGTGTCCTGGGAAATCACCAGGATCTCCTTGACCCCGGCCTTCACCAGGCGCTCGGCCTCGCTCAGCACTTCGCCCACCGGGCGGCTGACCAGCTTGCCGCGCATCGACGGGATGATGCAGAAGCTGCAGCTGTGGTTGCAGCCTTCGGAAATTTTCAGGTAGGCGTAGTGGCGCGGGGTCAACTTGACCCCTTGTGGCGGTACCAGGTCGATCAGCGGGTTGTGGTCCTGGCGGGGTGGCACCACTTCGTGCACGGCGTTGACCACCTGCTCGTACTGTTGCGGGCCTGTGACCGACAGCACGCTTGGGTGCACGTCACGGATGTTGCCTTCTTCAACGCCCATGCAGCCGGTCACGATGACCTTGCCGTTTTCCTTGATCGCTTCGCCGATGACTTCCAGCGATTCGGCCTTGGCACTGTCGATGAAGCCGCAGGTGTTGACCACCACCACGTCGGCATCCTCGTAGGTGGGCACGACTTCATAGCCTTCCATGCGCAGCTGGGTCAGGATGCGCTCGGAATCGACCAGGGCTTTGGGGCAACCCAGGCTTACGAAACCTACCTTGGGGGTGGCGGGCGTGGTGGACATGACTAACCTCGGTATTGAATGCAGGTCGCCCGGCCGGAATCGGGGGCGATCTTGACGGGCGCTTTTGGCGCCTCTGATCAAAAAGTGCGCAATTCTAGCGAGCGCAGGGACGCTTGACCAGCAGAAATACGACGAACGCTGCGCTATGCTTCGCGCCGTTGCGCCAAGCTGCAGTGAGTGCTTGGTCGCAGAGTGAATACTGAAAGGCCGTAATGGCCGTCTGCGGGAGTGGTCGATGGTTCAGGCAAGCAGTCACGCTGAGGGCGGGCACGAGGGTAAGCAGGGTGCGACGCGGTCGCTGGGCCTGCTCGTGGCAGCGGTCGGGGTGGTTTATGGCGATATCGGCACCAGCCCGCTGTATACCCTGAAGGAAGTCTTTACCGGTGGTTATGGGGTGCCGGTCAACCATGACGGCGTACTGGGGATCCTGTCGCTGATCCTCTGGTCGCTGCTGTGGGTGGTGTCGTTCAAGTACGTGATGTTCATCCTGCGCGCCGACAACCAGGGCGAGGGCGGCACCATGGCCTTGACTGCGCTGGCGCGGCGGGCTACGGCGGCCTACCCGCGGCTGCGCACACTGATGGTGATCTGTGGCCTGATCGGCGCTTCGCTGTTCTATGGTGACAGCATGATCACCCCGGCGGTGTCGGTGCTGTCGGCGGTAGAGGGCATGGGCCTGGCGTTCGACGGTATCGACCACTGGGTGGTGCCGATTTCGCTGGTGGTGCTGGTGGCCCTGTTCCTGGTGCAGAAGCACGGTACCGAGAAGATCGGCAAGCTGTTCGGCCCGATCATGGTCACCTGGTTCGTGGTGCTCGGTGCACTGGGCGTGCACGGCATTTCGCAAAGCCCGGAAGTGCTCAAGGCCTTCAACCCCGGCTGGGCGGTCAACTTCTTCGTGGTGCACCCGGGGATGGGGGTGGCCATTCTGGGTGCGGTGGTGCTGGCGCTGACCGGTGCCGAGGCATTGTATGCCGACATGGGCCATTTTGGCCGCAAGCCTATCGCCCGTGCCTGGTTCATCCTGGTGCTGCCGGCGCTGGTGCTCAACTATTTTGGCCAGGGTGCGCTCCTGCTGCAGGATCCGGATGCGGCCCGCAACCCGTTCTACCTGCTGGCACCGGGCTGGGCGCTGTTGCCGTTGGTTGGCCTGGCCACCCTGGCCACGGTGATTGCCTCGCAGGCAGTGATTTCCGGGGCCTTCTCCTTGACCCGCCAGGCCATCCAGCTGGGTTATATCCCGCGCATGCAGATCCAGCACACCTCCAGCGACGAGCAAGGGCAGATCTATATCGGTGCGGTGAACTGGACCCTGATGGTGGGTGTGGTACTGCTGGTGATCGGTTTCGAGTCTTCCGGGGCGCTGGCGGCAGCCTACGGCGTTGCGGTAACCGGGACCATGCTGATGACCACGATCCTGGTGTCGGCGGTGATGCTGCTGCTGCGGAAGTGGCCGCCGCTGCTGGCGGTGCCGATTCTGGTCGGTTTCCTGCTGGTCGACGGGCTGTTCTTTGCCGCCAACGTGCCGAAAATTGTCCAGGGTGGCGCCTTCCCGGTGCTGGCCGGGGGCGTGCTGTACCTGCTGATGAGCACCTGGAAGCGTGGCAAGCAGATCCTGGTCGAGCGCATCGACGAAGGGGCATTGCCGCTGCCGTTGTTCATCAGCAGTATCCGCATTCAGCCACCGCACCGGGTCGAAGGCACGGCGGTGTTCCTGACCGCGCGTTCCGATGCCGTGCCGCATGCGCTACTGCACAACATGCTGCACAACCAGGTGCTGCATAGCCAGGTGGTGTTGTTGACGGTGGTCAGCGAGGACCGGCCGCGGGTGCCGGAGCACGAGCGCTTCGAAGTGGAAGCCTATGGTGACGGCTTCTTCCGTGTGCTGCTGCATTTTGGCTTCATGGACGAGCCGGACGTACCGGCGGCGTTGAAACTGTGCCATCTGGATGGCCTGGACTTCACCCCCATGCGCACCACGTACTTCCTCAGCCGTGAGACGGTGATTGCCTCACGGCTGAGGAAGTCGC
>NZ_BLJG01000275.1 GCF_009932375.1 Pseudomonas juntendi | reverse complement strand
CGCCTCCTACTCGATTCTGGGCACTTGGCTTGCCTGCTCTGGGCCCATCGCTGGCCCTGGAGGCTCGCCAGCGATAGGGCCAGTACAGGCCGAAGGTCAGGCCAGCTTGACCGCTGCCACGGGTTTACGCGACAGCAGGCTCACCACCACAAAGCTCACCAGGCCAATCGCGAGGCTGTAGTAGATCGGCGTATTCGCCTCCAGCCCGTCCTTGAACATGAACAACAGGGCAGTCGCAAAGCCTAGCGACATGCTGGCGATGGCGCCGGCGGTGGTGGCGCGTTTCCAGAAAATGGCGCCAATCAGTGGAATCAGCATGCCGCCCACCAGCAGGTTGTAAGCCAGGGTCAGGGCGCTGATCACGTCGTTCACCATCAACGCGATACCCAGTACCACTAAACCGGTCAGCAAAGTGAACAGGCGGCTGATACCCAGGCTGGACTGCTTGCCGCCACGCAGCTTGGGCAGCAGGTCTTCGGTGATGGTGGTCGAGGCCGCCAGCAGGCCTGCGCTGGCGGTCGACATCATGGCCGCCAGCGCCGCTGCCATCAGCAGGCCGCGGATGCCATCAGGCAGCGTGGTCTTGATCATTTCGGCGAAGGCATTGTTCGGGTTGGCCAGGTCGGGCATCAATACATGAGCGGCCATGCCGATCACGGCACAGGCCAGGCCATACAGCACGCAATACACCCCGGCGGTGGTGCCGGCACGCTGGCAGACCTTTTCGTCACGGGCGGTGAACACCCGCTGCCAGATATCCTGGCCAATCAGGATGCCGAAGAAGTAGATCAGGAAGTAGGTGATGATGGTATCCCAGCCGATGGTGGTCAGCTGGAAGCTGGCCGCCGGCAACTTGGCCACCAGGGTGTCCCAGCCGCCGGCCTTGTACAGGCACACCGGCAACAGGATGAACATCAGGCCCACGGTCTTGATCACGAACTGCACGATATCGGTCAGGGTCAGCGACCACATGCCGCCAATGGTCGAGTACACCACCACCACACCCCCGCCCAGCAGCAGCGAGGCCCAGAACGGCAGGTCCAGCAGCACTTGCAGCACGGTGGCCATGGCCAGGGTGGACGTCACGCCGATCATCAGCGCGTACGCCAGCATGATCACCGCGCTGGCCTGGCGCGCGGTCGGGTTGTAGCGCTGTTCCAGCACCTGGGTCACGGTGAAGATGCGCAGGCGTAGCAGCGGCTTGGCCAGAAACAAGTTGATGGCGATGATGCCCAGGCCCAGCGCGGCGCACAGCCAGAAGCCGGAAATGCCGTGAACGTAGCCCAGGCGCACGGTACCCACGGTGGAGGCGCCACCCAGCACGGTGGTGGCCATGGTGCCCATGTACAACATCGGGCCCAGGTTGCGCCCGGCGACCAGGTAGTCTTCATGGGTTTTCGCGCGTCGCATGCCATACCAGCCAAGCCCGAGCATGCCTGCGGTGTAAAGCATTACAACTATGATGTCCAAGGCCATTGGGGGTCTCCCGATTATCTTTATTATGGCGAGATCGGCCACGCGGGCGTTCGCACGGCGCCCGGTGGTCTTCTGGTGTTGGCGGGCCTCGGTGGCCCGACCACATTAGCGGCGGACTACACCCGGCAGTACGCAGAGCATTTCGAACAGCAGATTGGCGCCGAGCAACGAGGTATTGCCGGTGGTGTCATAAGGCGGGGAGACTTCGACAAGGTCACAACCGATCAGGTCCAGGCCATGGCAGCCGCGAATGATCTCCATTGCCTGGATGGTGGTCAAGCCGCCGATTTCCGGGGTGCCGGTACCAGGTGCCCAGGCCGGATCGATGCCGTCGATGTCGAACGACAGGTAAACCGGGCCGCCGCCGACTTTTTCCCGCACTTCGGCCATCAAGGGCTCCAGCGACTTGTGCCAGCACTCTTCGGCCTGAACCACGCGGAAGCCCTGGCGGCGGCTCCAGTTGAAGTCGTCGGCGGTATAACCCTGGGCGCGCAGGCCGATCTGCACCACGCGCTCGCAGTCGAGCAGGCCTTCTTCCACCGCCCGGCGGAAGGTGGTGCCGTGGGCGATTTTCTCGCCGAACATGTGGTCGTTGACGTCGGCGTGGGCGTCGATGTGCACCAGGCCGATCTTGCCGTGCTTCTTGTGCAGCGCCCGCAGGATCGGCAACGTGATGGTGTGGTCACCGCCCAGGGTCAGGGGAATCACATTGTGCTCGACGACCTGGTCGTAGGCCTCTTCGATGATGCGCACGGCGTCCAGCAGGTTGAAGGTGTTGATGGCCACATCGCCTATGTCGGCGACCGACAGGGAGTCGAACGGAGCGGCGCCGGTGGCCATGTTGTACGGGCGGATCATCACCGATTCGGCGCGGATTTGCCGGGGGCCGAAGCGCGTGCCGGAGCGCAGCGAGGTGCCGATGTCCAGCGGCACACCAATGAAGGCTGCGTCCAGGCCTTCGGCGCTTTGCAGGTGGGGGAGGCGGAGCATGGTGGCGATGCCGCCGAAACGCGGCATTTCGTTGCCGCCCAGTGGTTGGTGGAGAGTCTTGTCCACGGTGGGCCTCATCAGTCGGTCGATTGTTCTGTTTGTTCGAACCTGTGCCGCTGCGCGCTTTCCAGTTCGTGTTTCGCCAGCGGGCAGGGACATTTCGGCCAGTCTGCGCAAGGTAGTGCCATGGAAGAATCGCTACCGACAAATACTTAGTTCAGAAATTTCTGAACTAAAGCCCGGCGCAGCGGTTAGACTGCGCGCAAACACCCTGTGGAACCGTTGCCCCATGGCCTCGACTTTGCCCGACCTGAAACTGCTGCGTATCTTCATCAGCGTGGTGCGCCACCAGGGTTTCGCCAACGCCCAGCGTGAGCTGAACCTTTCGACTTCGGCCATCAGCACCTACATGAGCCAGCTGGAGGGTGCCCTGGGTATCGTGCTTTGCCACCGTGGCCGGGGCGGTTTCAGCCTGACCAGCAAGGGTGAGCTGTTTCACCAGGAAACCCTGCGCCTGTTGGCCGAACTGGACGGGTTCGAGCAATACGCGGCGGCCCTGAAGGGCGAACTGCGCGGCACCCTCAACCTGGGGGTGATCGACTCCACGGTGGGCGATCGCGCCCTGCCGCTGGCTGAAGCCATTGGTGCCTACAGCCAGGAGCACCCGGCCGTGCACCTGCACTTGTCGGTGTCCAGCCCTTACGAGCTGCAGTTGGGGGTGCAGGACAACCGCCTGGACCTGGCAATTGGCGCGTTTTCTTCACGCATGAGTGGTCTGCTGTACCAGCCGCTGTACCGCGAGCAGCACTGGCTGTACTGCAGCAGCCGCCACCCGTTGTACAGCGAGCGGCGTATTCCCGAGCAGGTGGTGACCCAGCAGCGCATGGTCGGGCGCGGCTACTGGAGCCAGGCCGAGCTGGCCCGGCATGGTTTCAAGCACAGCGCGGCGACGGTTGAGAGCATGGAGGCGCAGTTGATCCTGATTCTGTCGGGCGCCTACATCGGCTACCTGCCCGAGCACTACGCCCAGGCCTGGGTCGACAAAGGGGACTTGCGCGTGTTGTCTCCGGCGACGTTCGGTTATCAGGCACCGTTCTCGTTGATCATCCGGCGTGGGCGCAGCCGCGAACCGCTGATCCAGACCTTCCGCGACCTGCTGAAAAGCCAGCTCAACGTAGGCTGATAAACAGAATGTTCATACATTCTGTCGGCAGGCCGCTAAATTCCTGCACACGTGTGCCGCTAACCTCATAGCGCTCTGCTACATATCAACTTGCGCTGATGATTTCCCTTCTTTTCATCCTGCAAGGATCGCCCGACGATGCGCATGAATTTGCCAGTCACTGAACACGAAAGAACATTCCCCAGTGAACAACGGCTGATTTCCACCACCGACTTGAACAGCCGCATCACGTATTGCAACGACGCCTTCGTGGCGATCAGCGGGTTCACCTACGACGAGCTGGTGGGCCAGCCGCACAACCTCGTGCGTCACCCAGACATGCCGCCGGCGGTGTTCGGCCATATGTGGGACACCATCAAGCAAGGCAAGCCGTGGATGGGCGTGGTCAAGAACCGGGCAAAAAACGGCGATTACTACTGGGTCAGTGCCTACGTGACGGCAGTCTACGAACAGGGCCGCATCAGCGGCTACGAGTCGGTGCGTTCGGTACCGACCCGTGAGCAGATCCGCCGTGCCGAGGCGTTGTACGCACGCCTGCGTGCCGGCCGCCGGCCGGTATCGTGGGCGGCGCGCCTGGGCCATGGCCTGCGCCAGGGCTGGCCATTGCTCGGCGCCGGCCTGGTGTCGGCGGCGGGCTACCTGTGGTTGCCACCCTATGCCGCGCTAGGGGTGTTGATGGTTGTACTGCTGGTAGCCTGGTACCTGGTCGAGCACCGTCAGAACCAGGCCATCCGCCGCACGCTGGCCGAGCACCCCAAGGCGTTCACCAGCCCGCTGGTGGCGCTGACCTACAGCGACAACCCGGGGCTGCAGGGCCAGTTGGACCTTGCCATCATCAGTGAAGAAGCCCGCCTGCAAACCGCGCTGACGCGCCTGGTAGACGCCGGGGTCGGGGTAAAATCACGCGCTGCGCAATCTTCCGACCTGTCGGGCGCGCAGGCGCAGATGCTCGACCGCCAGCGCAGCGAGACCGACCAATCGGCCACCGCCATTGCGCAGATGGCGGCGACCATCCAGGAGGTTACGCATAACGTGCAGAGCACGGCGCATGCCGCAGGCGATGCCGACCAGCTGGCGCAGCAGGGCAGCGAGCTGGCGCTGCAGAGCCTGCAGGCCATGGGCAGCATGAGCGATGCAGTCAATGACATTGGCCAGGCGGTGAACACCCTGGCGGAACAGACCCAGTCGATCGGCAGTGTGGTGGATGTGATCACCTCGATCGCCGAACAAACCAACCTGCTGGCGCTCAACGCCGCCATTGAAGCGGCGCGGGCCGGCGAGCAGGGCCGCGGGTTTGCCGTGGTGGCCGATGAAGTACGCTCATTGGCCCAGCGTACCCGCACCTCCACCCAGGAAATCCACCAGATCATCGCCTCGTTGCGGGCCGGGGCAGAGCGCGCAGTGAGTACTGCCAGCCGTGGCGAGCAGATCTCGCGTGACAGCGTGCAGAGTGTCGAGGCAGTGCAGGCGGCGTTGAGCGGCATAGCCCAGGCGGTGAGCCGCATCACCGGCATGAGCCAGCAGATGGCCACGGCGTCGGAGCAGCAAAGCCACGTGGCTGAAGACATCAACCAGCAGATCGTGCGCATTGCCCAGCTGTGCGATCAAAGTGCCGGGCAGGCGCGCCAGGGGGCAGAAATCAGCCAGGACCTCGAGCGCATGGCGGAGTACCTGCACAGCCTGGCGGAGCGCTTCAACCGTTGAGGTTGCCGTGGTCGCCTTGCGGCCAGGGCATAGGGCAAGGCCCGCCAGCCGGGCCAGGGTTCTGTGGCAAAATACCCCCGCCAAGGAGACCTTCATGCCCAGACCCCGTTGCGAGCGCTGCCAGCGCCCGCTTGATCATTGCCTTTGCTCGCTGATCCCTGCGCTAGGCAGCCGAACCCGTGTGATCTTGCTGCAGCACCCCAGTGAAAGCGCCCACGCCCTGAATACCGCACGGTTGGCAGCGCTTGGCCTGAGCAATGCCGAGCTGCGGGTGGGGGAGGTATTCGACGATCTGCCAGCGCTGCTGGCAACCCCCGGGTACCGCCCGGCGCTGTTGTTCCCGGGCGCTGAAGCGCAGCCCCTGGCTGCCTATGGCCCAATGGACGAGCAACCCTTGCTGCTGATCGTGCCCGACGGCACCTGGCGCAAGGCGCGCAAGCTGCTGTACCTGAATCCGCTGCTGGAGGCGTTGCCGAGGGTGACCTTGGGGCAGGTGGCCGCTTCGCGCTATCGCTTGCGCAAGGCGCCGGAGGCGGGAGCGTTATCGACCATCGAGGCCGTGGTGGGGGCGCTGAATGCACTGGAGCAACCGGCCTGCTTCGATGCGCTGCTGGCACCGTTCGAGGCCTTGATAGAGGGGCAGATCAGGGCCATGGGCGAGGAGACGTTCCAGCGCAACCATGGCACCGAGTGAGGGCAGGGGGCCGC
>NZ_BLJG01000274.1 GCF_009932375.1 Pseudomonas juntendi | reverse complement strand
ATAGAATCTCCCACAGGGTCGCATCTGCCTCGAGCCTTGTGCAGTCCTGTGGGAGCCGGCTTGCCGGCGATAGGGCCGGTACAGGCTTACTTGCGCGCTTTGAGGATTACAAACTTGGGCGTAGCCGCTACCTGCTCCACCCCACGGAACAACCGCGCCAGCTTGCTGTGATAGCCCAGGTGGCGGTTGCCCACGATGTACAGGGCCCCGCCCACCACCAACGCTTCGCGTGCCTGCTGGAACATGCGCCAGGCAAGAAAATCGCCAACCACCTGTTGCTGGTGGAACGGCGGGTTGCAGAGCACCACATCCAGCGACTGTTTCTCGACCCCGGCCAAGCCGTCGGCTGCTTCGAAGGTGGCCGGCCGCTCACCCAAGGCGGCGCGCCAGTTCTCCCGTGCCGATTGCACCGCCATGTACGACTCGTCTACCAAGGTGTACTCGGCATCCGGGTTGGCGAGGGCACTGGCAATGGCCAGCACCCCGTTGCCACAGCCCAGGTCTGCTACCCGCGCGCGGCCGAGGTCGCGTGGCAGGTGCGGCAGGAACGCCCGGGTGCCGATATCCAGGCCTTCACGGCAGAACACGTTGGCATGGTTGAGCAATTCCAGCGCCGGCGTGTCCAGGCGGTAACGGCTAGGGTAGGGCGAGCGGGCCAGGGGGCGCTCTGCCAGCGTCGCGGTGAGCAGGCGGGCCTTCTTTTGCGCCAGCGAAGCCTGCACCGGGCCGATGTATTTCTCCAACAGGTCACCGGCCGCGCGTGGCAAGTGCTTGACCATTGCCCCGGCAATCACCTGCGCAGTGGGGGCCAGCTGCCCCTGCAGGCGAATCAGTTGCTCTTCGAGCAGGGCCAGGGTTTTAGGCACGCGCAGCAGCACCCGGTCGAACGGGCCCTGCCAGTGCTCGCTGGCTGGCACGAACGGCACGCTGTCGAACGGCAGGCCATTGCGCGCCAGGTTCTTTTCCAGGGCCATGTGCGCCAGGTGGGAGTCGCCGCTGCTGGTCACCTGCACCTTGCCAGCCAGGTTGGCGGCCACGGCCCCGAAGCTGTCGTTGAGCACCAGCACCCGGCAGTTGGCGTCAGGTGCCTGCGCGTGCAACTGCGCGAGCAGGTATTCGTCAGCGGCATCGAAAGCCTGCAAAGGGTCGTTGGCCTGTTCGGGCTGGCGGATCAGGTCGAGTTCGGCGTAAGGGGTGGTCAACAGGGGCATGGCGTCTGGCTCGGGTATGAAACTGCCCGTTGCGGTTCGCCCCGGGCTTTGCCAGGCGATTCTACAGGGCTTTGCCCCGGGTCGCAGGTCTGAAGGTCAGATCCAGCCGCGCAACGCGGCAATGGCGATGGCGCCAGCCTTGTTGGCGGCATTGGTCTTGGTGATCACGCTGCGGATATGGAAATTCACCGTGCTTTGCGACAACGACAGAATGCAGGCAACGTCGGCAGCGGTCTTACCAGCGGCGGACCATTTCAGCACTTCCAGCTCACGCGCGCTCATCTTCGGTTGTGGCGGGCATAACGCGTTCAGGTGGTGTTCGCCGAGCACGGCATGCAGCGTGTGGCACAGCCACTGCACACTGCCGGCCTTCTCGTAGAGTTCGGTGATGTCGATGCTGCCCGCCGGGCGGGCCACGCTGATCTGGCTCTCGTTGTGTTGCAGGTCGTGCAGCGACTGCGTCCAACCGTGACGCAGGCCATGTTGGCAGGCTGCTTCGCGAAAGTGCGGGGCCTCATGATAGAGCTCGTCGGTCCACAGCACCGGCAGGGTCGACTGGTGGCTGAGGTGGGCGGCGCAGTCCTGCTTGTAGAAGTCGTCGCGCTGATAGCGACTGATCCATTCATCGGGATAGTTGCTGTACAGGTAGAGCCTGGGCGTCTGCGTCGCGATCTGAATGCGCAGGTTCAGCGCCAGGTACTGCATCGCCAGGTCCTGCGCCAGATGCACTGCGATGTTGAACAGCTTCTTTGGGCTGCGCTCGCTGACGAACGCATCAAGATATTCAAGTTTCCAGTGAAGCATCTGAAACACTCCTTGGGGCGCGGGATCCAATCCGTTTGAGAATCAGGACTAGTGTAGGAAAAGACCTACCGTTGTGTTGGGATTTTTTGCTATAGCCAACCGCATTCTCTGCGACTTTCATACCGGCACCCGGCGTGAGGCCCTACAAAGCGGTGGTTTTTATCCCGAGCACTTTAGGCGACACTGTGCACACGCCAACCCTGGAGCCCGATATGACCGCTAGCGCCGAAAAGTTCACCCGCCAGACCCTGCTCGATGTTCAGCCGCTGACGCCGAACCTCTTCAGCCTGCGGGTTACGCGCGATGCCGGGTTCCGATTTCGTTCCGGCCAGTTCGCCCGCCTGGGCGTGACCAAGGCCGATGGCAGCGTGGTATGGCGCGCCTATTCCATGGTCAGTGCGCCCCATGACGAGCACCTGGATTTCTTCTCCATCGTGGTGCCGGGCGGCGAGTTCACCAGTGAGCTGAGCCGCCTGGGGGCAGGCGATACCTTGCTGATAGACCGCCAGGCGTTTGGCTTCCTCACCCTCGACCGGTTCGTCGGCGGCCGCGACCTGTGGCTGCTGGCTACCGGTACCGGCATTGCGCCGTTCATGTCGATCCTGCAGGACTTCGAGGCCTGGGAGCGGTTCGACAGCATCAAACTGGTGTATTCGGTGCGCGAGGCCAGAGAGCTGGCTTATGTGGATGAAATTGCCGGGCTGGAACAGCGCGATTATCTGGCCGAGTTTGCTGGCAAGTTGCAGTTCATTCCGGTGGTGACCCGCGAGCAGCACCCTGGCGCGCTGAACCAGCGCATTACCACGCTGATCGAGAACGGTGAGTTGGAGAAGGCGGCGGGGCTGGAACTGTCCCCCGAGCATTCGCGGGTGATGCTGTGCGGCAACCCGGAGATGATCGACGAGACACGCAAGGTGCTCAAGGCACGCGACCTGCAGTTGAGCCTGAGCAAGCGGCCCGGCCAGGTGGCGGTCGAGAATTACTGGTAAGGCGCTGGGCCTGGGCACCGGCGCTGCCGGTGCCGGCGAGCAGGAGCGGGCTGCAAGGCAGCCCGGCAACCTCAAGGCAGGCGGTTCTGATTCTGCGTCTTGAGCAAATCGCGAATCTCGGTCAGCAGGGTTTCCTGGGGGGTAGGCACTGGCGGGGCAGTCGGTGCCACGGCCTCTTCACGCTTGAGCCGGTTGATGGCCTTCACGCCCATGAAAATGGCGAAGGCCACGATCAGGAAGTCGATCACGGTCTGGATGAACTTGCCATAGGCCAGCACCACCGCCGGTACGTCACCTTGAGCGGCTTTCAGGGTGATGGCCAGATCGCTGAAATCCACACCACCAATCAACAGGCCCAGCGGAGGCATGATCACGTCGCCGACGAAGGACGAGACGATCTTGCCGAAGGCTGCGCCGATGATGATACCAACCGCCATGTCGACGACGTTGCCTTTGACCGCGAAGGCCTTGAACTCATTGAGCATGCCCATGTTTAGATCCTTGTAACAAAAGGTGAGGTAAACGCAGTGTAAGCCACTTGAACGCTTCATGCGTTGTGTTCAGGGCAACTGACTGCGGTTAGAACGAATAGTTTTGTCGCATCCCGAAGCGCTCGAGGCACGTGCGGCTCGGCTATCATGGCGATTTTTCCAGGAGACCCCAACCCATGGCCAAGGCCAAGCGCATGTATGGCTGCACCGAGTGCGGCGCGACCTTCCCCAAATGGGCCGGCCAGTGTGGTGAATGCGGGGCCTGGAACACCCTGGTCGAAACCATGATCGAAAGCGGCGGTGCCGCTGCGCCCAGCAGTGGCCGCGCCGGTTGGACCGGGCAGCAGGCACAGATCAAGACCCTGGCCGAAGTCAGCGTCGAGGAGATCCCCCGTTTCACCACCAGCAGCACCGAGCTCGACCGTGTGTTGGGTGGCGGCCTGGTGGACGGCTCGGTGGTGCTGATTGGTGGCGACCCCGGCATCGGCAAGTCGACCATCCTGTTGCAGACCCTGTGCAACATCGCCGTGGGCATGCCGGCACTGTATGTCACTGGCGAGGAATCGCAGCAACAGGTGGCCATGCGCTCGCGCCGCCTGGGCCTGCCCCAGGACAAGCTCAAGGTCATGACCGAAACCTGCATCGAGACGATCATTGCCACGGCACGTGTCGAAAAACCGCGGGTAATGGTGATCGACTCCATCCAGACCATCTTCACCGAGCAGTTGCAGTCAGCCCCTGGTGGCGTTGCCCAGGTGCGTGAAAGCACGGCGTTGCTGGTGCGTTATGCCAAGCAGAGCGGCACGGCCATCTTCCTGGTCGGCCATGTCACCAAGGAGGGCTCGCTGGCCGGCCCGCGGGTGCTGGAGCACATGGTCGATACCGTGTTGTATTTCGAGGGCGAGTCCGACGGCCGCCTGCGCTTGCTGCGGGCGGTGAAGAACCGCTTCGGCGCCGTCAACGAGCTGGGCGTGTTCGGCATGACCGACCGCGGCTTGAAGGAGGTCTCCAACCCGTCTGCGATCTTCCTCAACCGTACCCAGGAGGAAGTGCCGGGCAGCGTGGTGATGGCCACCTGGGAAGGCACCCGGCCCATGCTGGTCGAGGTGCAGGCGCTGGTGGACGACAGCCACCTGGCCAACCCGCGCCGGGTCACCCTGGGCCTGGACCAGAACCGCCTGGCCATGCTGCTGGCGGTACTGCACCGCCACGGCGGTATACCCACCCACGACCAGGACGTGTTCCTCAATGTGGTGGGCGGGGTCAAGGTGCTGGAAACCGCTTCGGACCTGGCGCTGCTGGCGGCGGTGATGTCCAGCCTGCGCAATCGGCCACTGGCCCATGGCCTGCTGGTGTTCGGCGAGATCGGCTTGTCGGGCGAGGTACGCCCGGTGCCAAGCGGGCAGGAGCGCTTGAAGGAAGCGGCCAAGCACGGCTTCAAGCGGGCGATCGTGCCCAAGGGCAATGCGCCGAAGGAGCCGCCAGCGGGGCTGCAGGTCATTGCCGTGACCCGGCTGGAGCAGGCACTGGATGCATTGTTCGAGTAATTCGTAGCCTGTACTGGCCCTATC
>NZ_BLJG01000273.1 GCF_009932375.1 Pseudomonas juntendi | reverse complement strand
GGCCGCGAAGCGGCCCCAGCAATGGATGTGTTTACGCGAATATCCTGGGACCGCTTGGCGGTCCTTTCGCGACGCAAGGCCGCTCCCACAAGAAGAGACTGCGCAGGATTCAGGCCCGGAACTGGCCCAGGCTGGCGCGTAGCTGAGCCGCCAAGTCATCCAGCACCTTGCTGCTGGCCGTGGTCTGCATCACCACCTCAGCCGAGCGTTCGGCCTGGGCATGGATGTTCTCCACCCGCCCCCGCACCGCCTGTGCGCCATGGGCCTGTTGTTCGGCAGCGCGAGTCGCCAAACCAATGGCCGCGTGAACTTGCTCCACCGCAGCCTGCACCGACTGCTGGCGACGTTCGTTGTCGCGCAGCACCAACAGGCCTTCACTGGCCTTGAGCCCGGCCTGGCTGATAGTAGCCACGGCCTCCTTGGCGCCCTTCTGTAACGCGGCGATGTGCGACTGTATATCGCCAGTGGAGCTTTGTGTCTTGCTCGCCAGCGCCCGCACCTCATCGGCCACCACGGCAAACCCGCGCCCGGTCTCGCCTGCCCGGGCCGCCTCGATGGCGGCGTTCAAGGCCAGCAGGTTGGTCTGCTCGGCGATGCCGTGAATAACCGTCAGCACCACTTCGATCTGCTCACTCTGCTTGGCCAGGCGCTCGATCACCTGGGAACCCGTCTCCACTTGGCCGGCCAGGTTCTCGATCAAGCTCGCCAGCTGGGTCGAGCTGCGGCTGTTGTCGTCGGTGGCCTGGCGAATATCCACCACCTGCTGCAGAGCCGCCTGCATCGCATGGCTTTCGGCCTGGGCTTCGTCAGCCATGCTCGACAGGTCGCGCAGGCTCGCTGCCACTTCATCACGCTGCAGCGCGGCAGCAGCATCGGCGCCGGCATTGCGCTGGGCCATCGCGCCTATCTCCACGCCGGTACGCTGTGCCACTTCGCCCGCCTCCCGCACGATTGGCTGCAGCTTGTCGACAAAACGGTTCACCGCCGAGGCCATGTCGCCAATTTCATCGCGGCTGTCGAGTGGCACGCGCTTGGTCAGGTCGCCCTCGCCGGCCGCAAGGTCATTCAGGGCAGTTATCAACAGGCGCAACTTGCTCAGCACCCGGCGCCCCAGCACCACGGCAACGACCAGCAATACACCTAACCCCACCAGCGCCAGGCCCAGGCCGATGCGCCAGCGCAGCTCGGCAGCGGCATCGCGTACGGTCTGCGCGGTATTGGCCTGCATTGCCGCTGCACTGCCCTGTGCTTTCTGCAGGCGTTCGCGCAGGGTGTTGCCGCTGTCGGCGGCAGCACCGTTCAGGCTGTCGCCAACCAACTGTTCACCACTGGCAATCAGCGCCGAAAAGCGCTGGTCAAGGGCCTTGAGTTCCTGGTCGATGCCTGCGGTGGAAACCCCCATCACCACTTTGCCGATTTCCGCACCATTGGGGTTGATCGGCGCTTCCACGAAGTACACCGCCGGGTCGCGCCGGGCGGCGTCGATCACCTTGTCCAGCGCGCGCTCGCCTTGGCCTTTCTCCATCAACGCCTGGTTGATCGGGTTTTGCCGGTTCAGGTAGCGGGTCAGGTGCTGGCCCTGCGCGTCGTCGTAGATCACGAACAGCACATTGGGATTGCGCTGGGCGCGGCGGGCGAAGTCGGAGAGTACCGGCACGTCGTTATCCCAGATCGCCCGCGGGGCGACCGAGGCCAGCAACTCGGCCATGTCGCTGGCCGAATCCTTGAGGTTCTTCTCCAGGGTGCTGCGCAGTTGCTGCTGCTCGCTTTGCAGGCGCGTCGCCAACCCCGCGCTGAGGCGCTGGCGAGTGCTGCTGGACAGGCCGTCGAGGCCCGAACGTACATCTTGCCCGGCCTGCTCCAGCTCGCTGGCGAGTTGGCGGCTGTCATTACCCAGGCGCTCGCCAAGGTCGGCCTCCAGGGCAGTCACCGTGCTGCGGGTGAGGGCAACGGCAACCAGTACCTGCACCAAAAGCGCGATACCAAGGGCAACAAACACAGGCCGCAGAAGGCGGCTTCGTAACAGTGAGAGGATGGCAGACACGTTGTAACCCTCGTGTTTTCTGGCGCCACTATTTTGATGGCATCGTCAGATGTTTCTTACAGCAAGGGTTGTGCCGGGGGGAGCAGGGATATGCGCCAAGGTTGAGCAACGGGGTTGCCTGGGCTGGTCCTATCGCCTGCAAGCCAGCCTCCACAGAAAGCCCACAGCGCTCAAGGCAGGCATACGCCACAATCGAGTAGGAGGCGGGTTCACACCCGCCGTCCTCTCACACCACCGTGCGTACGGCTCCGTACACGGCGGTTCAAGCTATGCGGCTAAGCCGGTTGATCGTATCCAGTATCGAGACCAGTCCGAGTCGATCCCA
>NZ_BLJG01000272.1 GCF_009932375.1 Pseudomonas juntendi | reverse complement strand
GGTTTATGGAGCGGATACGAATGATCGGGCAGTTCGCGCCGTTGTTGCTGCAGTACCTGGGCAGTTTTTGGACGACGCCAGCGCCGTTGGCTCAGCCTTCGGTCTGATGGCTCTTTAGCGCCAGGGCTGGCATCACCGCCGTTTAAATCTGGCGCTGTACTTGTAGGAGCGGCCTTGTGTCGCGAAAGGGCCGCGCAGCGGCCCCGGCAATCTTCGACGCGAAGCTGAAATCCTGGGGCCGCTTCGCGCCCCTTTCGCGACACAAGGCCGCTCCTACAAGCGACCGCGCAAGCCCGGGAAAGCGGAGTCAGGCTGTTTCTGTGAAGTCCACCAGGCGCACCGGGGGCCGGAAGGGTACAAGTACCGAGCCTGGCGACTTGGGTTGCAGCAGCACCGCCTGTTGCGCGACCGTTTGCGCACACAGGGCGTACTCCGCGGCCTGAATGAGCGTGTCTACTAATGAATGGTAAGTGTGGGGTGGATCAGGGACGAGGTTAAGCATGCTGGATGACCTCTGATGCCACCACCGGCCTGCTGTTAAACAAGAGGGAGGCTATGTACATGGGTTGACAGACCGGTAGTCAACCAAAACCCGGCGCACATGAGTGCCCTGTGCACAGCTGCAATAACGGCAAAAGCCATGTGGTTGAAGAGTGCGGCCTGTCAAAGCCGGTCGCTGATTCCGCATTGACCGCCTGAGACTAGAACCTCCGTAGACGACCATGGATGAAATCGTGAACGCTCGGGACAATCGGTAGCTGGGCTGTAGAAGATAAAGAAAAATTCTGTCTATTTTTTGCTCAGGGTCGGGTGGCCGGCAGTGCTTGTTTAGTAGTTCTTCAGGTCTCGTATGCGCCGTTGAATTATTTGTGCGCCTGTGTAGATCACTTCGTCGATCATGTAAAGCTTGCCTACTTTGTATCGCCTTGCGGTGTTCATTGTTAATTTGCTTTTTACACGTCCGTGGTTTTGACTTATAAGGCTTTCATTTACTGAATACACCGTGATTTCAAAATCGTTACCTTCAAATGGGCTGAGGTTGGCGCGTCGCTTTGCAGCTGCGGCCCATGATTCAGTGCGAATTGCGGGATCTATCTTTTCAATTGCGCTGAAATCGGCAAATCCGATAGTGTTGCCCGAGCTGGAATTTACGGAAAGTCGCTTTACTGAAGTGGGTGGGGTAAGAGAAATCATAGAGCGCGTACCAATGCTCTCGGCGCGGTATGAAGTGCGCGGTGTAGACTCTCCCCAGTTAATTTTCATCCCGCTGGCAGAGTCAAAGAGCCGGCCAGCTATAGATGGATCGGCGGTTGTGGGAGACTGCCGTGGGCGCCTCAGGCCAAGCATATTGCCTAAACCTTTGAGCATCCTCATGAAAATGCCGCTATGCCCGCTTGGGTCGGTGATATTTACTGGGTCGCCATAGCAATAAGTATAAGCGTTCCATCCACCTAGCCCAAATGGACTGATATTATCAGGGCTGTTGAAGCGACGAAGCGTTGAGCTGAACGCTCTGTAGCCGGCGCCTAATACATAATTTCGACATATGGGGTCAAAATATTCGCCATTGAATCCTTTTAGCGTGTTGATGGACGGAAGCGTTGAAGCATATCCATAGGTCGTATAGTTGTGCAGTTCGCGATCAGAGGTACTGTGCTCACGTATTACAGAGCCATTTTCGTCGACTGCAAGTATGTGAACGCCATGAGCGTTGTGCTCAGCAAGGCATCGTTTTGAAACGGAAAATAATCTGCGAGAGTTAATTTCCGTTATCACATTTACAATTTGATTTTCTCTGTAGAAAAGATCGCTTGTCGATTTTTTTCTCATGACAGAGTCCGTGTGGTTGAACAGTTCTGAAGCTGGAGTATTGGGTACTCTCACATTATTGGCTACTGACAAAAATGACAGGTAGATTTCGCCGAGAGGCGGCAATGAATGGCCAGCAGACAATCTGCCTGGAACAAACCCTTCCCGCTCTAGTAAAACACCTCGTTTCCCAGGCCATCCCGGCCCACGACAGTCCCTCCCAATGAAAGCATTCACCCTGTTAACCCTGGCCGCAAGCCCGGTGTTCGCCTTCAACCTCGGCGACGCCGCCAACGCCGTATCCGCCATGCAGAACCAGCAACAGCAAGGCCAGGTACAGGCGCCCCAGGCGCAGGCCGATTTGCTCAACACCCTGGGCAGCCAGTTGAACATTACCCCCGAACAGGCCGTGGGCGGGGCGGGGGCCATGCTGGGTTTGGCACGCAACAGCCTGAGCAGTGAGGA
Organism: Pseudomonas juntendi; assembly: GCF_009932375.1. Classification (GTDB taxonomy): domain Bacteria; phylum Pseudomonadota; class Gammaproteobacteria; order Pseudomonadales; family Pseudomonadaceae; genus Aquipseudomonas; species Aquipseudomonas juntendi. The sequence continues at coordinate 613 of NZ_BLJG01000272.1, read as the reverse complement.
CTATGGCCAGCTGACCAAGGCGGTACCGGGCCTGGACCTGTTGTCGGGCGCCAATGCCCTGGGCGGGCTAAGTGGCTTGGGGGATTTGCTGGGCAGCAACAAGGGTAGCCAGTCGGCCCTCGACAAGGCATTGGGTAACGACGTGCAGAACCGCAGCGACCTGGACAATGCCTTCAAAGCCCTGGGCATGGATACCGGAATGATCGGGCAGTTCGCGCCTTTGTTGCTGCAGTACCTGGGGCAGCAGGGGATTGCTGGTTCGTTGCTGCAGAACCTGGGGAGTTTGTGGACCACGCCAGCGCCGTTGGCTCAGCCTTCGGTCTGATGGTTCTTTAGCGCCAGGGCTGGCATCACCGCCGTTGAAAGCTGGCGCGGTCGCTGGTAGGAGCGGCCTTGTGTCGCGAAAGGGCTGCGCAGCGGCCCCAGGATTTCAGCTTCGCGTCAAAGATTGCCGGGGCCGCTGCGCGCCCCTTTCGCGACACAAGGCCGCTCCTACAAGCGACCGCGCAAGCCCGGGAAAGCGGAGTCAAGCCCAGGACACCGGAGTCAGGCTGTTTTCTGTGAAGTCCACCAGGCGCACCGGGCGGCGGAAGCCGTAACCGCTCCATAAACC
>NZ_BLJG01000271.1 GCF_009932375.1 Pseudomonas juntendi | reverse complement strand
CTGGCACCGGCTGCGCCGGTGTTCGCGGGCATGCCCGCTCCCTCCATGGGGTCTGCGCTGGCTTGGAGTTGCCGCCGTACTTGCAGGAGCAACTGTCTTTCTCAAATTTTGAAAAGCCTGCGCGATTCATTGTGGGAGCGGGCTCTAGGCACCTGCGGCATCCAGCTTGTCATTCGCCGCTCTCACTCCAGACTCTAATAGGCTGTAAAGCTGTAGGAGCGGCCTTGTGTCGCGATGGGGCGCGAAGCGGCCCTGACGATGGCTGCTGCGACGCTGAGCGTTCAGGGCCGCATCGCGCCCCATCGCGACACAAGGCCGCTCCTACAAAGCCTGCGAAGGGCCATAACCTGGGTCAATGGCGAAATCAGATCAGCCTGCTAGGCTTCTCCGTCCCTATAGAACATTAAGGAATTAGGTTATTAGCAAACGTTTGCAAATAGCAAAAAGCTATTAGAGCCCGGCTAGCTACAACTATTGGTTGCAAAGGTTCGTTACATATTCCCTAAAAATCTTAGAAATTCACAAAACGGTCATTTTGGATTTATAGGATTGTCATTATCCTGTAGCGCAGGTGGCGCCTTAGACCAAAGTCGAGAAACGTTTAGAAACGTTTGACTTACTAGTCACACTTTGGGACTAAATCGCCAATCCACGGTGAGCGGGGCACAAGACCCTGCCGCCAGAGATACACAAAAATTAGAACGTAGAGGAGCACATCATGTACAAGTCCAGCCTGGCCGTGGCCGTGGCACTGGGGGTTTTCGCCCAAACAGCAGGCGCTGCCGGTTTCGTGGAAGACAGCAAGCTGTCCCTCAGCTCGCGCACCATGTATTTCAACAACGACAACCGCGATGGCGGTGCTGACAACCGCGAGTCGGGTCAGGGCTTCAAGCTCGATTACATCTCTGGTTTCACTGAAGGCACCGTTGGTTTTGGTGTCGATGCCCAGGCCTTGTGGGGTATCCACCTGGACGGTGGCCGTGGCAAACACCCTGACAACAGCAGCTTCTTCCCAAGCGACTCGGACGGCTCGGCCGCTAGCCAGTGGGCACGTTTTGGCGCCAACGCCAAGGCTCGCTTCTCCAAGACCGAAGTGCACTTCGGTAGCGCCCTGGCGCCAAACCTGCCGATCCTGGTCTCCAACGACGGGCGTCTGCTGCCGCAAACCTTCGAGGGTGGCACCATCCAGTCGAAGGAAATCGACAACCTGACCATCAACGCCGGTCAGCTGACCCACGCCATGGGTCGTGCGTCGAGCAACCGTACCGGCCTGTCGGTCGCTGGCGCCACTGCCGACAGCAACAAGTTCCGCTACGGCGGCCTGGACTACAAGCTCACTCCAGACCTGACCCTGCAGTACTACTACTCGAACCTGGAAGACTTCTACAAGCAGCACTTCCTGGGTGCCACCCACGTCTTCAAGATCGCCGACGACCAGTCGTTCAAGACCGACCTGCGCTACTTCGACAGCAGCAGTGACGGCAACAACGGTCACGGCGGTGGCTACAACTTCAGCAACAACGGTGGCTACGCCAAGAACACTGGCAAGGTCGACAACAAGACCTGGTCGGCCATGTTCACCTACACCCTGGGTGGCCACGCGCTGATGCTCGGTCGTCAGCAAGTCAGCGATGACGGCGGTTTCGTCTGGCTGAACCAGGGCAACGTGGTTGACGGTAACGGTCGCCCTGAAGGCGCTGCCGGTTCCAGCTTCTACCTGTTCACCGACAGCATGATCAACCAGTTCGCCCGTGCCGGTGAGAACACCAACTTCGGCCAGTACTCGTATGATTTCGCCTCGCTTGGCGTTCCGGGCCTGAAGGCTTCGGTTTCCTACCTGCGCGGTGACGACATTCGCTACAAGAGCGGCCACGGCACCTACAACGAATGGGAACGTGACGCCCGCGTCGACTACACCATTCAGCAAGGCACCCTCAAAGGCCTGGGCTTCAGCCTGCGCCAGGGTGTGTACCGTGGTGGCAGCAGCGAAGCCAGCGCCGACCAGGACCAGACTCGCTTCATCGTGAACTACACTTACAGCTTCCTGTAAGCCGTAGCGACACCAAAGAGCCTCGCCTAGTGCGAGGCTTTTTCATGACTGCAGCCTGTAATGTCAAAAAGCTATAAATAAATCATTATTTATTCTTTTTGTTTTTAGTCAGTTGCAGGCACAGTCAATTCACACGCTGACCACAACCCAGCCCAGGAGCCGCAGCCTATGAGCCTAAAACTCGGCGATATCGCCCCCGATTTCGAACAGGATTCCAGCGAAGGCAAGATCCGTTTCCACGAGTGGCTGGGTAACAGCTGGGGGGTGCTGTTCTCCCACCCGGCTGACTTCACCCCGGTATGCACCACTGAGCTGGGCCTGACTGCCAAGCTCAAGGACGAATTCGCCAAACGCGGAGTCAAGGCCATTGCCTTGTCGGTCGACCCGGTCGATTCGCACCACAAATGGATCGCCGACATCAACGAAACCCAGAACACCGTGGTCAATTTCCCGATCATCGCCGACGCCGACCGCAAGGTTTCAGACCTTTATGACCTGATCCATCCGAACGCCAGCGACACCCTGACCGTGCGCTCGCTGTTCGTGATCGACCCGAACAAGAAGGTGCGGCTAACCATCACCTACCCGGCCAGTACCGGGCGCAATTTCAATGAAATCCTGCGGGTGATCGACTCGCTGCAGCTGACCGACAACCACAAGGTGGCCACGCCAGGTAACTGGCAAGACGGCGACGACGTGGTGATCGTGCCTTCGCTCAAGGACGAAGAAGAGATCAAGCAGCGCTTCCCCAAAGGGTATCGGGCCGTCAAACCCTATCTGCGCCTGACCCCCCAGCCCAATCGTTAACGCATTCCTCGTTGCATCGCTCTTAGCCTCACAGGGATTTTCGGGCCGTTTCGACGGCCCTTTTTTTAGCTGCGAGCTGCGAGCTG
>NZ_BLJG01000270.1 GCF_009932375.1 Pseudomonas juntendi | reverse complement strand
TGTTGGCGCTGATGGAAAATTGACCCACCCTGCCGATTGAAATTTGACCCAGAGCGGATTGCTGATTTTGTTACCAGCAACTGTGGATAAGTCTACCAGCGCAGCTGCTTTTGAACCCACTCCTTCGTTAGCCCAGTTCAGCTGTTGAAGACCTGCCACATGCAGCCATGCAGCAGGCCATCGTCACCATGAAATCAGAACGGCTCATCGTCCTCCGGTTCCTGGCCGCCCTTACGCTTTCGCTCCCGTGATTTGATCTTGGCCTGGGCCGCCAAGCTGCTGTGTTGCAGGCGATAGGACTCGTTACCGGTTTCGACGATGTGGCAGTGGTGCGTAAGCCGATCCAGCAAGGCTGTGGTCATCTTGGCGTCGCCGAACACGCTCGACCATTCGGCAAAGCTCAGGTTGGTGGTGATCACCACGCTGGTGTGCTCGTACAGCTTGGACAGCAGGTGAAATAACAGCGCGCCACCGGCCTGACTGAAGGGCAGATACCCCAGCTCGTCGAGGATGACCAGATCCATGCGTAGCAGTGCCTGGGCGATCCGCCCGGCTTTGCCGTCGTGTTTTTCGCGCTCCAGAAGATTGACCAGATCGACCGTGGAGTAGAAGCGCACGCGCTTGCCATGCCGGGTGATGCCGGACACGGCCAGTGCGGTGGCCAGGTGGGTTTTGCCGGTGCCTGGGCCGCCGATCAGCACCACGTTCTGCGCGGTGTCGGTAAAGCTCAGATTGGCCAGCTCGCTGATCAAGCGAGCGTCGGCGCTGGAGGCGCTGAAGTCGAAGCCGGCCAGATCGCGGTGCATCGGCAGCTTGGCCATGTTCATCTGGTGGCTCACCGAGCGCATGGCGCGATCTGTGTGCTCTTGTTCCAGCAGGTGTTCGAGCAGCCACTTGGACGAGGCTGTGTTCGACTCACCCTGTGCAGTTAACTCCGCCCAGGCCGTGGCCATGCCGTG
>NZ_BLJG01000269.1 GCF_009932375.1 Pseudomonas juntendi | reverse complement strand
CGAGCGGCACCGCGGGGGCGCATCGATGACAACACCCCTGTGGGAGATTCTATGGTTCACTGGCCAGAGTAGCCGCAGCATCGTCGGAGCGTGTGCGATCGAGCGCCGCGCGGGCGGCGCTCGATCGCACAGGCGCTGCATACCTTGTGGCAAACACCTGTCCGAATCAGGATCAACGAACGGCCTGCCTTTCAATGGTCACAAAGCTGTAACACAGCTGATGCAAAGTGTGCCGGCCATCACAAGGAGCGCTTTTCGATGATTCGCCTGATGAAGTCTGCTGCACTCGCCGTTGCCGTTTCGCTTTGCGCCACTTCCGCTGCATTTGCTGCTGAAAACGTACGCCTGACCGGTTCCGGCGCCAGCTTCCCGGCACCGATCTACCTGACCTGGTTCAAGGATTTCAGCAAGAACACAGCGGGCGTTACCGTTGATTACCAATCCAAGGGGAGTGGCGCGGGCGTTCAGGACTTCCTGAACAAGACCGTCGACTTCGCCGCCAGCGACTCGGCCATGAGCGAAGCCGACATCGCCAAGGTTGCCGAAGGCGTCCAGTTGCTGCCGATGACCGCCGGCGAAATCGTCCTGGCTTACAACCTGCCCGGCAACCCCAAGGGCCTGAAGTTGCCGCGCGATGTTTACTCGAACATCTTCCTCGGCAAGATCACCCAGTGGAACGACCCGAAAATTGCCGCGGCCAACCCGCAAATGAAGCTGCCTGACCTGCCCATCACCGTGGTGGTACGTGCCGACTCCAGTGGCACCAACGCCGTGTTCACCAAGCACCTGTCGGCCATCAATGCCGACTTCAAGAGCACCTTGGGTGAGGGCAACACGGTCAACTGGCCAGCGACCGACAAGTTCATCAAATCGCCGAAGAACGACGGGGTGACCGCTACCGTTCGCCAGACCCCAGGTGCCATTGGCTACATCGAGTACGGCTTCGCCAAGCTGGCCAAGGTGGACTTCGCTGCCCTGGAAAACAAGGCTGGCCAGTACGTGGTGCCGAATGCCGAAAGCGGAGCTCAGGCCCTGGCAGCGGTGAAACTGCCGGAAAACCTGGTCGCCAACCTGCCCGACCCGGAAGGCGCCAAGTCCTACCCGATCACCTCCTACACCTGGATGATCTTCCGCAAGGACAACGGCAACCCGGCAAAGGCCAAGGCCATGCGTGAGATGGTCGAGTACGGCCTGACCCAGGGCCAGAAGATTGCCGACTCGATGGGCTACATCCCGCTGCCGCCATCGGTTGTCGACCAGGTGCGCAAAGCGTCTGCAAACATCCAGTAACACCCAGGCGCTCCCGGCAGCGGCATGAAGCCATGCCGGGGGTGTTTGTCCCTTGTCCCGGAATACGCCATGAACACACCTTTTGCCATACCGGATAATCCCGATTCCGCGTGCCAGCCACCGTCTACGAAAGACTTTCTGGTCGACCGCACCTTCCGTGCGCTTGCCCGTGTCGGGGTGGTGCTGGTACTGGCGCTGGTTTTCGCGCTGGTCTACGAAGTGGGCCGCAAGGCACTGCCAGGCATTGAAAAGCACGGTTTCGACGTGCTCCTGGGCAGTGTCTGGGATGTCAACCAAGGCAAGTACGGTATTCTGCCCGCGATCTGGGGTACGCTCTACAGCGCCTTCATCGCCCTGTTGATTGCCGGTTTCTTCGGCGTCAGCATGGCCATTTTCCTCACCCAGGATTTCCTTCCGGCCAGGCTTGCCGCGGTGTTCCGCACCATCGTCGAGCTGCTCGCCGCCATCCCCAGCGTGGTCTATGGCCTGTGGGGCATCTATGTGGTCATCCCGGCCATTCGCCCCCTGACCACCTGGTTGAACAGCGAGCTGGGCTGGATCCCGTTTTTTGGCACCTCCCTCAGCGGGCCCGGCCTGCTGCCGGCCGCACTGGTCCTGGCGATCATGATCCTGCCGACCATCGCTGCCGTTTCGCAAGACGCGCTGACCAGCGTGCCGATGAAAACCAAGCAGGCCGCCTACGGCATGGGCACCACGCACTGGGAGGCCATCCTGAAAGTGATGGTGCCTTCTGCGGCCACCGGTATCTTTGGCTCGCTGGTGCTGGGCCTTGGCCGGGCACTGGGCGAAACCATGGCGCTGGCCATGCTGGTGGGCAATGCCAACACCATTTCCGTGTCCTTGTTCGCCCCGGCCAATACCCTGGCAGCGCTGCTGGCGCTGAACTTCCCGGAAGCCGGCCCGAACGAGATCGAAGTGCTGATGTATGCGGCACTGGTACTGATGTTCATCACCCTGCTGGTGAACGTGCTTGGCTCGATGATCATGCTCTACGCCCAGCGGGGGAATAAACAATGACCAACCTGACAACCCCTGCCGCCGCGCTGCCCAGCCTGCAGCGCCGCCTCGAAGGCCGCGCCTTGCGCAGCCTGGTGTTGACCATCCTGGCCTGGTTTGCCGCGTTGCTGGCCAGTGTGCCGCTGATTTCCGTGCTGTACATGCTGATCACCCGCGGCGGTGCCCGCCTGAACCTGGAAGTGTTCACCGAACTGCCGCCGACGGGGTTCGAGATGGGCGGCGGCTTCGGCAACGCCATGGCCGGTACCTTCGTCATGGTCGGCATCGCTGCCGCCATCGCGGTGCCGGTGGGTATCCTGGCCGCGGTGTTCCTTGCCGAGCTGGGCCCAGACAGCAAGCTGGCCAACGCTGCAAGGTTTGCCGCCAAGATGCTCACCGGCCTGCCATCGATCCTGGCCGGTGTGTTTGCCTACGCCCTGGTGGTGATGACTACCGGCACCTATTCGGCACCGGCAGGCGGGGTGGCACTGGCGGTGCTGATGCTGCCCATCGTGGTACTGACCGCCGAAGAGGCGATGAAGATGGTACCCAAGATCATGAAGGACGCTGCCTACGGCATGGGCTGCACCCGTGCCCAGGTCATCTGCAAGATCGTGCTGCCCACCGGCTTGCCGGCCATTCTCACCGGCGTGATGCTGGCCGTGGCCCGTGCCGCAGGTGAAACCGCGCCCTTGCTGTTCACCGCGCTGTTCAGCAACTACTGGATCTACCACAACGGCGACCTGGCGGTGATGAACCCCACTGCCTCGCTGGCAGTGCTGATCTACAACTTCTCCGGCATGCCGTTCGACAACCAGCTGGAGCTCGCATGGGCGGCCTCGCTGGTGCTGGTCATGATCGTGCTGGTCATCAACATCCTTAGCCGTGTATTCGGCAAGCCCAAGTATTGAGAACAGGGAGCATCCATCTTGAACGTATCCACCGCACAACGTGCCGCTCCCGTGGCCAGCGAAGCCACCCCCATCGTCATGGACTGCAAGCTGGACAAGATCTTCTACGGCAACTTCATGGCCGTGCGCGACAGCCATGTGCCGATCCGCAAGAACGAGATTACCGGCTTCATCGGCCCGTCCGGCTGCGGCAAGAGCACCGTGCTGCGTAGCCTGAACCGCATGAACGACCTGGTGAAAGGCTTCCGCTTCGAGGGCCACGTGCACTTCCTGGGCCAGGATGTGTATGGCAAGGGCGTAGACCCGGTAGTGGTGCGCCGCTATATCGGCATGGTGTTCCAGCAGCCCAACCCGTTTTCCATGAGCATTTTCGACAACGTTGCCTTTGGCCTGCGCCTGAACCGCTACAAAGGGGACCTGGGCGACCGCGTGAAACACGCCCTGCAAGGCGCTGCGCTGTGGGACGAAGTGAAGGACAAGCTCAAGGTCAGCGGCCTGTCGTTGTCCGGCGGCCAGCAGCAGCGCCTGTGTATCGCCCGGGCCATCGCCACCGAGCCGGAAGTGCTGCTGCTGGACGAGCCGTGCTCGGCACTTGACCCCATTGCCACCCGCCGCGTGGAAGAGCTGATGGTCGAGCTGAAAAAGGACTACACCATCGCCCTGGTGACCCACAACATGCAGCAGGCGATTCGCGTTGCCGACACCACGGCGTTCTTCTCGGTGGACATTTCCCAGGGTACCCGTACCGGCTACCTGGTCGAGATGGGGCCGACCGCGCAGATCTTCCAGAACCCGCGTGAACAACTGACCAGTGACTATATCAGCGGCAAGTTCAGCTGACCCATCGCTGTACAAGGGGGCGGTGCTGCAACCAGGAAGGTGGCAGCACCGCCCGCACAACCTTTGGTTAAAGTGTTACCCAGGATTTCCAATGCAACCGATGCGTCGATTAGATCTGTCTGCGGTAGAGCGCGCTCTGCGCGAGGTGCAGGGCCGTTTTGCCGAGCTGAGCCAACACTTCACCGAACCGCGGGACCCGTTCACCGACGAGGTGCTGGTGAATGTGGTTGAAGGCTACGCGCTGATTGACGACTATGTCGCTCGCGGAATAGACCTGTTCGACCTGCAACAGCTGAACCTGATGCTGGAAATCAATGCCACGGTGCTGTGTGGCCGGGATCCGGCCCGGCGCGTGGAGTTCGCGGCGCACCTGGCGGCGACCGAAGCGCATTTTTTCAACAATGTGGAAGGTGGCATCAAGGACTTGCATAACTGGTATTGCGCCTACCGCAGCGATTCGATCTGGAAGCGGGCAGCCGGTGTGTACGTGCGTATCCTCAGCAAGCCACAGCTGTTCATCGAAGGTAACAACCGCACCGGCTCGCTCATCGTCAGTTACCTGCTGATGCGTGCCGGGCTGCCGCCATTCGTGCTGTCGCTGGACAACGCCGAGGGCTACTTCAACCCGTCCTCGGTCATACGTAATTCCGCCAAACACGGTGTCAAGGCCTTGTACGAACTGCCCAAGATCAAGAAAAAGTACGCCGCGTTCCTCGAAGCCAAGGCGCCTGCGCCCGGCAAGTTCTTCCTGGGCGCCACCGCGGTGCCTGTTTGCGCGGGGGGGCGCTGATGCAACCGTTCACCCTGATAGAGCGCGGGCGGCAGGCCATCGAGCGCAAGCTCAAGCGTGGCCAGGTGCGCATTTCGTTCGATATCGACGACACCCTGGCCTGCCAGCCTGAGCACGCGGCTGCCGAGCACAGCAGGTTGCCGGGCTTCGTCCACCGCTGGCTCGGTGAGCCCCTGCGCAGCGGTACCCGCGAGCTGATTCGCGACCTGCGCCGCCAGGGCTGCAGCATCTGGATCTATACCTCGTCCGGGCGCACCCCAGCGTACATCCGCCGCTGGTTGCTGCTGTACGGCATTCATGTCGACGGGGTGGTCAACAGTGACCGCCACCAGCACATACTGGCGCGGAATGGGCTGGCGCATTCCCCGTCCAAACTGCCTTCGGCCTTCGATATCGACTTGCATGTGGATGACTCCGAAGGCGTGCGGCTGGAAGGCGTGGACCATGGTTTCCGCGTTGTGGTGGTGTGCCCGCAGGACAAGCACTGGGCGCAGAAGGTCAAGGCCGCAGCGGTGGACGTGCAGGCCCGCCTGGCCCGGCAGCAGCCGCACCGCTACGAAGCGCCTGTGAGATCGAGCGCCGCCCGCGCGGCGCAATCGCGAGCTGCGCTCGCTCCTACGTTTGTTTCGGGCCAGTAACGCCTGTGACAGGCGCGCGCGGCCGCCTTGTTTGTACGGCGCGATATTGAGGCATGCACCAAGGCGTTCGCGCGCGAA
>NZ_BLJG01000268.1 GCF_009932375.1 Pseudomonas juntendi | reverse complement strand
GGCATAAATGCCGACCAGGTCCAGATCACCCGCTTCGCGGTCGAGCAACGCCAGCACATCGCTGAGCTCAGGTAGCGGCTGCTGTTGCTGGCTGTAGCTGTGCCAGGCGCTTTCGTCCAGGCGCAGGTAAGGGTCGACGGCCAGCAGTGGCAGGGTCTGGCGCAGTTGCGCCAGGGCATCCGCCAAGCGTTGGCGGTCCAGTTGCGCATCGCCACTCAAGGTCACCTGCTGTTCGGCTTGGCGACCGTCGCGGATCAGCCGCAGCTGCGCGCTGGCCTGGCTGACATGCCCGGCCTGGCGCACCTTGGCGTGGTTGAAGCGCACGAACTGGGACTGCTCGGCGCTGTAGCCAAGGGTGAACTGCTCGCCACTTTCCAGGGCGGCGCGCACCTCCCCGGCCAGGGTTTCAAAAGCGTGTTTCATAAGGCGTCGCCTCCGAATACGTCGATCTGGCGGAACACGCAGGCCGGCGAGGCGTGGCCCACGCGCACCACCTGGTTGGGTTCGCCCTTGCCGCAGTTGGGCGTGCCCAGTACCTGGAAGGTGCTGCGGTCGCCGACCGCTGCCAGGTTGCGCCAGAACTGTGCGGAGATGCCACGGTAGTTGGGGTTCTTGACGATGCCCTTGAGCTCGCCGTTCTCGATCAGTTGGCCCCATTCGCAGCCGAACTGGAACTTGTTGCGCGCGTCGTCGATGGACCAGGACCGGTTGGTCCGCATCAGGATGCCGTGCTCGATGCCCGCGATCAGTTGTTCGAGTGAGTGCTCGCCCGGCTCGATGTTGAGGTTGGCCATGCGGTCGATCGGCGCACGGTTCCAGCCACAGGCGCGGCTG
>NZ_BLJG01000267.1 GCF_009932375.1 Pseudomonas juntendi | reverse complement strand
CCATAGAATCTCCCACAGGCGTTCAGGTGTGCTGCCTGCCAACGAGGGTCAGAACACGTTCACGGGGTAATCGACGATCACCCGCAGTTCATCGTTGTCGCTGTTGCTGTCGATCGAGGCATAGCCCTGGCTGCCACGGTGGGTGGCATAGCGCACCAGCACCGACAGGTCCTTCAGGTCACCCTCCTGGAACACGTACTTCAGGTCCAGGTCGCGTTCCCAATGCATGGCGTTCTTGCCATCGGCACGGTAGTAGTCGTAATGGGTGGTGTCCTGGGTGGCCTTGGTCAGGTCTGCTTCGCCGCGCGAATAGGACAGCGAGCTGGTCAGGCCAGGTACGCCGACACCTGCGAAGTCATAGTTGTACTGCAGCTTCCACGACCGTTCGTTGGGGGCGTTGAAGTCCGAGTACATGCGCGAGTTGTCCAGGTACACGCTGTCGCCCAGGTTGATGTAGTCGAACGGGGTGTTGCCATTGACCCGCTGGTAGGCGGCGGTGACGCTGTGGTACCCGGCGTTGACGGTGAAGTGCACGCTGTAGGTGTTGTTGTCGATCTTGCCCAGCAGGGCCTGGCCGGTGTCCTGGGTGTGATAGAAGTGCACACCGGGGTTCAGGCTGACCAGATCGCTGACCACGTAGGTGTAGTCGAAATCAGCGTAGTACTGGTTCCAGATGTCCTTCAGTTCGGCGGCGTACAGGTTGGCGGTGATGTTCGGCGTACCGCTCCAGGAGGCACCAGCCCAGTTCAGGTGCTTGCTCTTGTCGTGTTCGTCGAGCGAGCCGTAGTAGGTGTCGATGCGGCGGTGGCCACTCTGGTTGTACGGGTGGGTGAAGCTCACCTGGCCGCCTTCGAGCAGCAAACCGTCGACGCTGGTGTTGGTCAGGCTCACACCGCGGAAGGTTTGCGGCAGCATGCGGGTTTCGCCGCCGGCAATCACCGGGTTGGTGAGGAACAGGTCACCGGCCTTCAGTTCTGTGTCGAAGGCTTTGAGCTTGACTGCAGCGCCAGCGGTGGAAAACGAATGCGGCGCAGCACCCAGTTCGCCGTCGTCCTTGATGTGCGCTGGCAGGATGCTGGTGCCGGCATGGCCGCCGCCACCGTCGAGCTTCAGGCCCAGCATGGCATGGGCGTCCAGGCCAAAACCGACCGTGCCTGGGGTGTAGCCCGACTCGAACCGCGCTACTGCGCCCTGGCCCCACTCGCGGGTATCGCGCACGCCGGCGTTGTGGTTGTCGCGGTTGAAGTAGGCATTGCGCAAATGCAGATTGAAGGACGACCCTTCGATGAAGCCCTCAGCCTTGTCTTCATCTGCCTGGGCGGCGCAAGGGATCGTTGCAGTCAATGCAATGAAAAACGGGGTGAAACGAAACGCGGAAGGCACCGGTAGAAGCTCCTTTGGTCTGACGGTGGGGCAGTTTTTATTTTGAATGTGCGTCTTTCTTATGGGTAAACGTTACAGCCGGGCTGAGAGTTACGGGCACATAAAAAAAAGCCGCTGATGGGCAGCGGCTTTAAAAGGCTAACATATCGGCACAGGCTGTGCCCATGGCGTAGCCAAGGGAAAGTGGAAGCAACAACAGCGCCTGATCAGCTGTCGGCTTTGGCATCGACAGAGGCCTTGGAAGCTGTCTGTTCAGCATCTTTCATCACGTCGGCCTTGTGTGCGGCAACGCTTTCGCGGGCCTCCTGGTGCACGGCGGCGAGTTCGCTGTTACGGTTGACGAACGCCGGCGATTCTTCGGCCATGGCCAGGGGCGACAACAACAGGGACGACAGGACGAAAACGCTGGCAATACCCATACTGTTGGACATTTGAAACTACCTTCTTGCTGTGCAAGTGCTAATGAGGACGGGCTAAAGTTAGTCCTTTCATTGCACTTGATACAGAGCGAAGTGCGATAAGCACTGTTGCGCAAAAGGTAACGATCTACGCAAAAAGCAATAGGGCTTTCGTCTGCAAGCCGCAGGCTAGACGCGGCCGCTCCTACAGGTCGGGAGCTGGATACCGAATGTATTCGCCCCGGCTTCACTGCGCACGAATACGTCCCCGCCATGCATCAGCGCAATTGCCTTGACGATGGCCAGGCCCAAGCCATGATTACCGCCCCCGCTGTTGCTGCGCGCCGCATCCACCCGGTAGAAACGCTCGAACAGCAGCGGCAGGTGCTCGTCGGCAATTGCCGGCCCCGGGTTGCTCACGGCAATGCTGACTTGCTGCGGCCCGGGGACGATCCTTACCTGGATCACCTGGTGCGGCGCCGTATGCTGCACGGCATTGTTCAGCAGGTTGATCAACGCCCGGCGCAATTGGGCTTTTTCGATGGGAACCTGGGCATCGCCACTGACGCTGACGCTGACCTGCGCGTCTTCGAGAATGTAGTCAAGGTAGTCGAGTGTGGTCGCCACCTCTTCGGCCAGCGATGCCTGGGTCAGGGCAGTGGCTTTGCTGCCCTGGTCGGCACTGGCCAGGAACAACATGTCGTTGATGATGCTGCGCAGGCGCTCCAGCTCTTCCAGGTTCGATTGCAGCACTTCGAAGTAGTGCTCGGCACTGCGCCCGCGGGTCAGCGCCACCTGGGTCTGGCCGATCAGGTTGGTCAGCGGCGAACGCAGCTCGTGGGCAACGTCGGCATTGAACGCTTCGAGCCGTGAATAGGCCTGGCTGACCCGGTCGAGCGCGGCGTTGAAGGCACTGGCGAACTGCGCCAGCTCAGGGGCCAGGGCCTGGGTTTGCAGGCGCCCGTCCAGGCGTGGCGGGGCCAGTGCCTGGGCCTCCCTGGAAAGCGCCAGCAAAGGGCGCAAGCCGATGCGCGCGACCCAGTAGCCCAGCACCGAGGCCAGCAGCACGCCAAGCACCGCCAGCCCGATGATCGCCAGCAGCAGGCTGTGCTGGGCCTGCCAGAAGGTTTCGGTGTCGATGCCGATCATGAACCGCAGTGGCGGGCGCTGGCTCAGCGCCGGCAGCTCGCTGACCAGCACTTTGTACGGGTAGGGGTGGTCCGGCAGGCGCAGGTCGCGCATGCCCGGCGCGCCCTCGGCGAACTGGCGCACCAGCGCGCTGGGCTGGCCATATTCATAGGCGGGGTCGCTACCGACCACCCAGAACCGGATGCGCTTGTCTTCCTCGCTCAGCAGGTTCAGCTTGTTGATGATCTTGGCCCAGTGCTCGGGCGTGCCGTAGCGGTTGAGTGTGGATTCGAGCACGCTGAAGCGCGCCTCCAGCTCGGCTTGCGGCAGCAGGTCGAGGCTGCGGTCGACCTGGCGATACAGGGCCGAACCGATCAGCAGGAACACGGCCAACGCCACCAGGATGAACAACGCCGACAAACGCAGCGCAATGGAGTTACCCCGCACGGTTTTCCAGGACATAACCCATGCCTCGAATGGTGTGCAGCAGTTTCTGGTCGAACGGCCCGTCGAGCTTGGCCCGCAGGCGTTTGATCGCGACCTCGACCACGTTGGCGTCGCTGTCGAAATTGATGTCCCAGACCAGTTCGGCAATTGCCGTCTTCGACAGGATTTCCCCCTGCCGGCGGGCCAGCACGCTGAGCAGCGAGAACTCTTTGGCGGTCAGGTCCAGGCGCTGGCCGGCACGCGTGGCCTTGCGTGCCATCAGGTCGATCCACAGGTCGGCCACCTGAACCTGCAGGGGCTCATGGCTGCTGCTACGGCGGGTCAGTGCCTGCAGCCGGGCCACCAGTTCCAGAAACGAAAATGGCTTGCCCAGGTAGTCATCGGCACCTTCGCGCAGGCCACGAATACGGTCTTCGACCCGCTCACGGGCGGTCAGCATGATCACCGGGGTCTGCTTGCGCGCACGCAGGGCGCGGAGCACGCCGTAGCCGTCCAGCCCGGGCAGCATCACATCCAGCACAATGACGGCATAGTCGCCCTCCAGGGCCAGGTGCAGGCCATCGATGCCATCGCGCGCCAGGTCCACACTGAAGCCTTGCTCGGTGAGGCCGCGATGCAGGTAGTCGGCGGTTTTTTCTTCGTCTTCGATGATCAGCACACGCATGGTCTTGTCCTAACTGGCACTTGGCGCTGCCGCGTGGGCAGCCTGACGGCGATGGAACAGGCGCTCCAGGGCCAAGTATATGACCGGGGTGGTGAACAGCGTCAGCGCCTGGCTCACCAGCAGGCCGCCGACCACGGCAATGCCCAGTGGCTGGCGCAATTCGGCGCCGGTGCCAAAGCCGAACATCAGCGGTACCGCGCCGAGCAGCGCGGCCAGGGTGGTCATGATGATCGGCCGGAACCGCGTCAGGCAGGCCTGGTGGATCGCCTGTTCCGGGGAAAGGCCCTGCTGGCGCTGGGCTTGGAGGGCAAAGTCGATCAGCAGGATGCCGTTTTTCTTGACGATGCCGATCAGCAGCACGATGCCGATCAGCCCCATGATGCTGAAATCCTGGCCCATGGCCCACAGCAGGATCAACGCGCCAAGGCCCGCCGAGGGCAGGGTGGAGATGATCGTCAGTGGGTGGACAAAACTTTCGTACAACACGCCGAGAATGATGTACACCGCCACCAGTGCCGCCAGGATCAGCCAAGGCTGGCTCGCCAGCGAGCTTTGGAAGGCCTGCGCCGCGCCCTGGAAGTTGCCGCTGATCGAATCGGGCATGCCCAGCTCGCGCTGGGTGCGTTCAAGGATGCTCACCGCATCGCCAAGGGCCACGCCGGGGGCCAGGTTGAACGACAGGTTGGCGGCCGGGAACAGGCCGTCGTGGCTGATCGACAGCGGCCCGGTACTGGGCGGCGCCACATGGGCCACGGCCGCCAGGGGCACCATTTCATTGCTCAGGGGCGAGCGCAGGTAGAAGTAGTTGAGGCTCTCGGCTTTGCCGCGCTGGCGCGCATCCAGTTCCAGAATGACCTTGTACTGGTTGTTGTCGGTCTGGAACTCGCTGATCTGGCGCTGGCCGAAGGCGTCGTACAGTGCTTGGTCGACGTCTGTAGTGGTCAGGCCGAAACGGGCAGCGGCCTGGCGGTCGATGTCGATGCGCGTGACGCTGGCCCCCAACTGCAGGTCATTGGACAGGTCGCGCAGCGCCGGGTTGTTGCGCAGCCGCTCGGTCAGGCGCTGGGTCCACAGGTTGAGCGCCTCGGCGTCGTTGCTCTTGAGCACGTACTGGTACTGGGTGCGTGAAGGGCCGGAGCTGAGGTTGATGTCCTGGCCGGCGCGCATGTACAGCACGATTCCCGGCACCTGGGCCAGCTTGGGGCGCAGGCGGTCGATCAGTTCGCTGGCCGAGACATCCCGCTCGCCACGGGGCTTGAGGGCAATCCAGAAACGGCCGTTGGCGATGGTCTGGTTGCTGCCGGTAACGCCCACCGAATGCGAGAACGCGCGCACCGCCGGGTCGGCACCGATGATTTTCGCCAGCGCCTGATGTTTCTCGATCATCGACGGGTACGACACATCCGCGGCCGCCTCGCTGGTGCCAAGGATGAAGCCGGTGTCCTGCAGCGGGAAAAAGCCCTTGGGGATGGCCACGTAGCCCACGACCGCCAGCGCCAGGGTCACTGCGAACGCGCCCAGCGTCACGCGCTGGTGGGCGAGGGCACGGTTCAGGCCCCGCTCGTACCAGTTGACCAGGCGTTCGCCGAAACCGCCCTGGTGCCCGCCAGGTGGGCGGTGCATGAACAGCGCACACAAGGTCGGCGCCAGGGTCAGCGACACCACCACTGAAATCAGGATGGTGGATGTGGCGGTCAGGGCGAATTCCTTGAACAGCCGGCCAACCACCCCGCCCATGAACAGCAGTGGGATGAACGCTGCGATCAGCGACAGGCTGATCGAGACCACGGTGAAGCCGATTTCCCCTGCACCCTTGAGCGCTGCGGTACGGCTGTCGTCGCCGGCTTCCAGGTGGCGGTGGATGTTCTCCACCACCACGATGGCATCGTCCACCACGAAACCCACGGAAATGACGATGGCCACCAAGGTCAGGTTGTTCAGGCTGAAGCCCAGCACGTACATCAGTGCGCAACTGGCGATCAGCGATACACCCAGTACGCTGGATACCACCAGCGTCGCCGACCACTGGCGCAGGAACAGCGCCATCACCCCGATGACCAGCGCCACGGCGATCATCAAGGTCAGTTCCACCTCATGCAGCGAGGCGCGGATGGTTTGCGTGCGGTCTTGCAGCACCGACACCTCGACCGAGGCCGGCAGCATTTCCTGCAGCTTGGGCAGCGCGGCCATGACCCGGTCCACGGTGTCGACGATATTGGCGCCGGGCTGGCGGAAGATCACCAGGTTCAGCCCCGGCTGGTCGCCGGACCAGGCCTTGACGTAGGCGTTTTCCGCGCCGCTGACGACCGTGGCCACGTCGCGCAGGTACACCGGGCTACCGTTGCGGTACGAGACGATCAGTTGCGCGTAGTCCTCGGGGTGGAACAGCTGGTCGTTGGCGGCCAGGGTCGACACGCTGTGTTCGCCGTACAGGGCGCCCTTGGCCAGGTTCAGGCTGGTTTGCGCAATGGCCTGGCGCAGGTCGGCCAGGGTCAGGCCGATGGCGGCGAGTTTTTCCGGCTGCGCCTGCACGCGGATCGCCGGGCGCAGTTGCCCGGTGATGTTGATCAAGCCGACCCCTTCGATCTGGCTCAACTGCCGAGCCAGCAAGGTTTCGGCGTAGTCGCTGAGGTCGTTGCCGGGCATCTGGCTGGAGCTGACTGTCATCACCAGCACCGGGCTGTCGGCCGGGTTTACCTTGCGCCAGGTGGGCGGGTTGGGCAGGTCTTGCGGCAGGCGCGCAGTAGCGGTGTTGATCGCCGCCTGCACTTCCTGCGCAGCCGTGTCGATGTTCTTGTCGAGGGTGAACTGCAGCACCAGGGTGGTCGAGCCCAGCGCGCTGCTGCTGGTCATCTGGGTCATGCCCGGGATGGCACTGAATTGCACCTCCAGCGGGGTTGCCACCGACGAGGCCATGGTTTCCGGGCTGGCGCCGGGCAGTTGCGCGGTCACCTGAATGGTGGGGAAATCGGCCTCGGGCAAGGGGGCGACCGGCAGCCGTGGGAAGGCGATGGCGCCCAACAGCACCAGGGCGAAGGTCAGCAACAAGGTGGCGATGGGGTGGTCGATGCACCAGGCCGAAACACCGTTGCGCGTGTTCATGGCTGGCTCCGCTGGTCTGCCATGGCCGGCGCTGTAGGCGCAGCGGGGCTGACCTCTACCCGTGAACCGGGCTTGAGCCGCGACTGGCCATCGAGCACCAGGCGCTCACCCGGCTTGACCCCGGCAATGACGTTCAGCTCGCTGTCCTGGTACAGCACCTTGACCGGCACGCTGGTGACCTTGTCGCCGTCCAGGCGGTAGACGAAGTGCCCGTCCACCCCACGTTGCACCACCGGCGGCGGGACCACCAGGGCGTTTTCCTGCACGGCGGTGCGCAGGCGGACGGTGACCAGTTGCCCCGGCCACAGGCGGCCGTCCTTGTTGTCGAATTCGGCTTTGACCCGCACGGTGCCGGTGGTGGCGGAAACCTGGTTGTCGATCAGCGCCAGGTGGCCTTCGCCAAGCAGGCTGCGTTCGCCGTCAGCGTCCATGTACGCCTGCACCAGCGCAGGTGTCGGTGCCGTGAGCAGGCGTTGCAGGGTTGGCAGCATTTGCTGGGGCAGGGCGAACTCGACGGCGATCGGGTCGATCTGTGTCACGCTGAACAAGCCTTGCGTGTCGCTGGTGCGTACCAGGTTGCCCGGGTCGACGTTGCGAATGCCCACCCGGCCAGTCACCGGCGAGAGGATCCGGGTGTACGACAGCTGCACCTGGGCGTTGGCGATGGCTGCCTGGTTGCCTTTGACGGTGGCCTGCAACTGGTTGACCAGTGCCTGTTGCTGGTCGAGCTGTTGCCTGGACACGCCGTTATCGCGGCTGAGCAGGCGGTAGCGCCGCAAGTCCACTGCCGCCACCTGGATCTGCGCCTGGCTTTGGCCGAGCAGGGCGCGCGCCTGGTCGAGCTGGGCCTGTATGGCGCGGTCGTCGAGGGTGGCGAGCAAGTCGCCCTGCTTGACCCACTGGCCTTCCTTGACCAGTACCTGGGTCAGTACCCCCTCGACCTGCGGGCGCACCTCGACGCTGTGCAGCGACAGCACCGAACCGATGGCGCTGGCGTAGCGGGGTACGTCCTGTTGGACGACGGTTACCACCCGCACCGGGATGGCCGTTTGCGAGCGGGCGGCGGGGGCAGGCTGGCGCTGGGTGTACCAAGTTCCCGCTGCTACCAGGACGAGCAGTACCAAGGCGGCAAGCAAGGCAGAGCGGAACGGACGTCGCATTGGCGCGGGCACCTTGGCCAGAGGGGAAGGGTGGTCAGTCATTCAATCTTATAGCCGCCGAACCGGGTCGGCAGCGTGACCGCTGACTGACAGCCGTGTCAGTTTCAGATCACCGGCTGCACGGTCTGCTCCTTCGCGGGTGAACCCGCGCCCACCACCTGCAGGGCTAGAAACCGATAAAGGCGTAATACACCGGGGGCTCGTTGGTGGTGTGCAAACCATGCCCTTGCAAGCCCGCCGCCAGCGTCTCATCCTCCACATGCAAGGTCCACTGTGTACCGTCATCATCCGGCACCTGCGCCAGCGCCCCGGCAAACGCGCCCATGTCCGGCAGGTAGGCGGTAAACCCGTTGCCCTTGAGCGCACTGGTGGTCATGCCCAGTGCCTGGCACACCGCCACCTTGGCGGCAATGTCCTCACGGTCGGCCTGGCGCGAAGCCTGCACCAACGCCTCCAGCCCGGCATCCACCAGTTGCGTGCCGTGAAGCAGCGCAGGCCCCTGCTGCCAGGCTTCTGGCGGGCAGTCCTTGGCCTCTGGGCGCAGGGGGAGGTGCGGGTTGATTTCCACCGGGTAGATGCGGCAAACCAACGGCCGTTGCTCATAGATGCTGCAGCGGTCGTTGTCGTCCAGGTTGCGGCAGCGGCCGGGGTTGAACGCGGCAAAGGTCACCGACACCCGCGCCTGGCCGTTGCCGCAGGCTACCGGGTACGACCGGCGCAGCACATGCTCACGTTGCTCCACCGGCATGCCCGGGCCATCGGTGACGAAGGCTTCGATCAGCACAACCACCTGACCGCCGTCATGTGCCCAGCGGCCTGCCTCGGCCAGGGTCAGGGGGACATGGTGGCCGCTGCAGCACTTGCCGCATCCGGTGCAGCCAAAACGCAAGGTGGCGGTCACTTGGCTTGCGGGCTCCATTCGCTGACGAAGGCACGCTGCTGTTGGCGGTCGTACAGGCACAGCTCGGTCCCAGTGCGCTGCTGCATGTGCTTCTGCGGGTAGACACCTTCGACCAGCAAGGCACTCATGCCTACCTGGTCATCGAATTCGGCGGGCTTGCCGCGGGCGTGGGCGTCCTTGAACTGGCTGGCCGCCAGGCAGGCTTTGAGCATCTGCTGGCGCTGCGTGTTCCAGGCCTGGCTGCTGGAAGCCTGGGCGATACCGCTGAAAAGGGCGCAGCCGATCAGGATGGAGCTGAGATACTTCATGGCGGGTTCCGGCAAATTTTTTGCGAGGGCGCGAATTATGCCCGACTTGCCCCCGGCAGCAAGCCGGGGAGTTTGTCGCTGAATATATCAGTGCTCGGCGAACACCACGGCGCGTGCTGCCACCACCAGACAATCGGTCAGCTCCGGCGAGGAAAACTTGGTGAGGATGGCATTCGCCCCGGCCTGGGTTGCCTTCTCGCTGCTCATGGCGCTGTCCAGCGAGGTGTGCAGCAGCACGTACAGGTGCTGGAAGTCGGGGGTTTCACGCAGGGTTCGGGTGAAGGCGTAGCCATCCATCTCGCTCATTTCGATATCGGAGACGACCACGTTGATCTCCTGTGCAGTGCCTTGCAGTTCCAGCAGCACATTGATCGCGTCCTTGGCGCTGCGCGCGGTGTGGCACTCGATGCCCAGGTTGCGCAGGGTGTGCACCGACTGCTGCAGGGCCACCTGGCTGTCGTCCACCACCAGGATATTGGTGGCGGCCAGCAGGCTGGCATCTTCTGCACTTACTGAGCCGCGCGCTGGCTCTGGCGCAGGCGGGGCAATGCCGTGGATGACCTTCTCGATATCCAGCACCTGCACCAAGGTGTTGTCGACGCGGGTAACACCGGTGATGAACGAGCGGTTGCCCGAGGCATAGGGCGGCGGTTTGATGTCGGTGCTCAGGCAATGCACGATGCGGCTTACGGCCTGCACGTGCAGGCCCTGGCGCGAACGGCTGATCTCGGTGACGATCAGGCAACCGCCTTGCGGGTCCTCCAGCGGCTGCTCGCCGATGGCACGGGACAGGTCGATGACCGACAACGAATGGCCACGCAAGGTGGCTACGCCTTTCACGTGGGGGTGGGACTCGGGCAGCTTGGTCAGCGGCGGGCAGGGGATGATCTCGCTGACCTTGAGCAGGTTGATTGCCATCAGCTTGCCGCTGCGCAGGGTGAACAGCAGCAGCGACAAGGAGTCCGCGCGGGCTTTTTGCGTGGCCATGGTGACCTTCGGTGGGAAACAGGGGGGATAACCGGTTATCGGCCTGGTCGGGCCGGGCTTTAGGTCTGTATTGCCTGTTCTGGCCCAATCGCCGGCAAGCCAGCTCCCACAGGGATCGCATCAGGGCTGACAGGTGTTTGCCACAAGATATGCAGCGCCTGTGAGATCGAGCGCCGCCCGCGCGGCGCAATCGCGAGCTGCGCTCGCTCCTACGTTTGTTTCGGGCCAATTATTCCTGTGGGATTCGCGCGCGAACGCCTTGGTGCATGCCTCAATATCGCGCCGTACAAACAAGGCGGCCGCGCGCGCCTGTCACAGGCG
>NZ_BLJG01000266.1 GCF_009932375.1 Pseudomonas juntendi | reverse complement strand
GGCGTTGCATACCTTGTGGCAAACACCTGTCAGCCCTGATGCGATCCCCGTGGGGGCTGGCTTGCCGGCGACAGGGCCGGCACAGCCAACCAAACTCAAACGGCGTTACGCGGCAGCAACAGCCCCAACGGCAACCGCACCCGCGCCTCGATACCGCCCCCGGACCGGTTGCGTAGCTCGACATTGCCGCCATGCTGCGCCGCAATACGCTTGACGATGGCCAACCCCAACCCGGTCCCCTTGCCACCCCGCGCCCGGTCACCCCGGATGAACGGGTTGAAGATGGTTTCCAGCTCCGACTCATCAATGCCGGTACCGCGGTCCAGCACGCTCAGCACCACGTACGGCGCACTTTCGTCACCCGAGACATAGGCTGCCACCTCGACCCCTTTGCCTGCGTGGTGCAAGGCGTTGCCGATCAGGTTGCCCAACATGCGCTTGAGCGACACGCGGCGCAGCGGGAACGGCGGGATCGGCTCCAGGCACAGGCGCACACGTTCTTCCGGCTGGTTGTAGGGGGCGACCACCTCACGCACCAGGTCCGCCAGGTCGACCTCTTCGACCGGCTCGTCCCGGCCATCACGGATAAACGCCAGGAACTGGTCGAGAATCGCGTCCATGTCTTCGATATCACGGACCATATCGTCGCTCAGGTCGTTGTCACTGTTGAGCAACGACAACGACAAACGCAGGCGCGTGAGCGGTGTACGCAAGTCATGCGAAACCCCGGCCAGCATCAGCTCGCGTTCACGCCCGGCCTGCTCGACGTCTTCGGCCATCTGGTTGAAGGCCCTGTACACCTCGGTCATCTCGCTGGGGGTGTCGCTGATCGGCAACCGCACGCTGCGCCCCTGGCCCAGCTGGCGGGCGGCGAACACCAGGCGCTTGAGCGGCTGGTTCAACTGCCGCACGAAGATCCACGCCGAAGCGGTGGACAACAGGCCAATGGCCAGGAACCAGCCCAGCACGTTCCAGATTTTCTGCCCGCGTAGCGGGTGCGGGTACAACGGCACCTTCAACCAGCCCGGGCCCAGGCTCGGCGCATTTACCCACAGCGCCGGCGGCGCATGAATGCGCAGGCGTACTTCGGTGTCCTCGCCCAGCTCGGCCTGCATCTGGCGTTGGTAGATTTCGCTGTAGGGCCAGTGCTGCTCGCCTTCGGGCACGCCCGAGCCGGTCACACGAATGAGGCCTGCCGCCTCGGCGATCTTGTCGCGGTTTTCTTCGTCGGCAGCCCAATACGCGCGCAAAGTCAGCGCCACACCGTGGCTGTACTGCCGGTCGACCAGTACGTCCTCGTTCATCAGCAGGTAGACCAGGGTCAGGGCCTTGGAGAACAGGACAACGATCAACACCAGCCACAGGGTGCGGGCGAAGAAGCTTTGCGGAAACCAGAGCGGTGTTTTCATCGACGGTCAGGCATCACTTACCGGCGTTTCCGTCCGGCACGAACACGTAGCCCACGCCCCACACGGTCTGGATGTAGCGGGGCTTGGACGGGTCAGGCTCGATCATGCGCCGCAGGCGCGAAATCTGAACGTCGATGGAGCGCTCCAGGGCATCCCATTCACGGCCACGGGCCAGGTTCATCAGCTTGTCGCGGGTCAGCGGCTCGCGGGCATGCATGACCAGCGCCTTGAGCACGGCGAACTCACCGGTGGTGAGCATGTGCACTTCGTCGCCACGCTTGAGTTCGCGGGTGGCCAGCGACAACTCGTAGTCGCCGAAGGTGACCGACTCGTCTTCGCTACCCGGTGCCCCTGGCACGGTGGGTGCCTGGCGGCGCAGCACGGCCTTGACCCGGGCCATCAGCTCGTCCGGGTTGAACGGCTTGCCCAGGTAGTCATCGGCACCCAGCTCCAGGCCCTTGATGCGGCTGAGCTCGTCACCCTTGGCAGTGAGCATGATGATCGGGATCTGGTTGTTGTGCTGGCGCAGGCGCTTGCACGCCGACAGGCCGTCTTCGCCCGGCAGCATCAGGTCCAGCACCACCAGGTTGAACACCTCGCGGGACAGCAGGCGGTCCATCTGTTCGGTGTTGGGCACCGCGCGGGCTCGGTAGCCTTTGCTGGTGAAGAAACGTTCCAGCAGGCTGCTCAGCCCTGGATCGTCGTCGACGATGAGAATCTTTTCACCTTCTGCGGTGTTCGGCGTGCCGGTCATGAATAACTCCTCTGAGATCGCCGCGCATTATGGCGTAGCCATTGCAACGCGTGCCGTGAGCATTGTTAGCAGATTTTTCCCCGGGCGCCAGTTCCGACTGGCCGGGCGCCATCACCGCAAGCGGTTTGCGATGGGTATAATGCGCCGCTTTCATCCTGCGCCGCCGGGCGAAAGCCCATAGGCGACCCCCGTACTCACAAATGTCAGGTGGTTTACATGGACAGCATCAACAGCCGTATCGCCGAGGAACTGGGCGTACGCCCCCAGCAGGTCGAGGCGGCCGTGGGCCTGTTGGACGAAGGCTCGACCGTGCCTTTCATCGCCCGTTACCGCAAGGAAGTGACCGGTAGCCTGGACGACACCCAGCTGCGCCATCTGGAAGAGCGCCTGCGCTACCTGCGCGAACTCGACGAACGCCGCGCCAGCATCCTCTCCAGCATCGAGGAACAGGGCAAGCTGACCCCGGAACTGGCCCGCGAAATCAAGCTGGCCGACACCAAGACCCGCCTCGAAGACCTCTACCTGCCGTACAAGCAGAAGCGCCGCACCAAGGGCCAGATCGCCCTCGAAGCCGGCCTCGGCGAGCTGGCCGACGGCCTGTTCAACGACCCGTCACTGACCCCGGAAAGCGAAGCGGCACGCTTCGTCGATGCCGACAAGGGCGTGGCCGACGTGAAGGCCGCCCTGGAAGGCGCCAAATACATCCTCATGGAGCGCTTTGCCGAAGACGCCGCGTTGCTCGACAAACTGCGCAGCTTCCTCAAGCAGGAAGCCGTGCTCAGTGCCCGCGTGGTGGCCGGCAAGGAAGAAGAAGGCGCCAAGTTCCGCGACTATTTCGCCCATGACGAGCTGTTGCGCACCGCCCCTTCGCACCGCGCCCTGGCAATTTTCCGCGGGCGCAACGAGGGCGTGCTGAGCGCTTCGCTGAAAGTGGGCGAAGAACTGCCCGGTACCCTGCACCCGTGCGAGCTGATGATCAGCAACCACGTCGGCATCGAGAACCGCAGCCGCCCGGCCGACAAATGGCTGGCTGAAGTGGTGCGCTGGACCTGGAAGGTCAAGCTCTACACCCACCTGGAAACCGACCTGTTCGGCGAACTGCGCGACAACGCCGAAGGCGAGGCGATCAACGTGTTCGCCCACAACCTGCACGACCTGCTGCTGGCGGCTCCGGCCGGCCCGCGCGCCACACTGGGCTTCGACCCTGGCCTGCGCACTGGCTGCAAGATCGCCGTGGTCGACGCCACCGGCAAGCTGCTGGACCACACCACGGTCTACCCGCACGCCCCGAAAAACGACTGGGACCGGACCATCGCCATCATGGCCGCGCTGTGCGCCAAGCAATCGGTGGAGCTGATTGCCATCGGCAACGGTACCGCCAGCCGCGAAAGCGACAAGCTGGTCGCCGAACTGGTCAAGAAATATCCAGCCCTGAAAATCACCAAGGTCATGGTTTCCGAGGCCGGCGCGTCGGTGTACTCGGCCTCGGAACTGGCCGCCCGCGAATTCCCGGACCTGGACGTATCGATCCGTGGCGCCGTATCGATTGCCCGCCGCCTGCAGGACCCGTTGGCCGAACTGGTGAAGATCGACCCGAAATCCATCGGCGTTGGCCAGTACCAGCACGATGTCTCGCAGTTGAAGTTGGCCCGTGGCCTGGACGCCGTGGTCGAGGACTGCGTGAACGCCGTGGGCGTGGATGTGAATACCGCCTCGGTGGCGTTGCTGACGCGCATCTCCGGGCTTAACGCCACGCTGGCACAGAACATCGTCGCGCACCGCGACGCCAACGGCCCGTTCGCCACCCGCGCGGCGCTGAAAAAGGTCAGCCGCCTGGGCGAGAAAACCTTCGAGCAGGCTGCCGGCTTCCTGCGGGTGATGAACGGCGACAACCCGCTAGACGCCTCGGCGGTTCACCCCGAAGCCTACCCCCTGGTCCAGCGCATCGCCGCCGATACCGACCGCGACATTCGCTCGCTGATCGGCGACAGCAGCTTCCTCAAGCGCCTGGACCCCAAGCGTTTCACCGACGAAACCTTCGGCCTGCCGACCGTGACCGACATCCTGCAGGAGCTGGACAAACCCGGCCGCGACCCCCGCCCGGAGTTCAAGACCGCCACCTTCCAGGATGGCGTCGAAGACCTCAAGGACCTGGCGCCAGGCATGATCCTCGAAGGCGTGGTGACCAACGTCACCAACTTCGGTGCCTTCGTCGATATCGGCGTACACCAGGACGGCCTGGTGCATATCTCGGCGCTGTCGGAAAAGTTCGTCAAGGACCCGCGCGAGGCGGTCAAGGCCGGCGACGTGGTCAAGGTCAAGGTCATGGAAGTGGACATCCCGCGCAAGCGCGTGGGCTTGTCGATGCGCATGAGCGACACCCCGGGCGAAAAGGTCGAAGGCAACCGCGGCGGTAACCGTGGCCCGGCAGGCAACCGCCAGCAACAGGTGCCGCGCCAACGTGAAACCGCCACCGCGGCCCCGGCCAACAACGCCATGGCCGCGCTGTTCGCCAACGCCAAGCAGCTGAAGAAGAAGTGATGGACATACCACGCGAATATGTCGAAAGCGCCTTCAGCCAGCTCCTTGGCTGCCGCCTGCAACGCCTGGAGCCCGGCGTTGCCGAGGTCGCCCTGGCGCTGCAGCCGCAGTTGCGCAACCGTGGCCAGAAGCTGCACGGCGGGGCTATTTTCAGCCTGGTGGATATCGCCATGGGCCTGGCCTGTTCGGCCAACCATGGCTTTGACCAGCAAAGCGTCACCATCGAATGCAAGATCAACTACATGCGCGCCGTCAGTGACGGCGAGGTCCTGTGCACCGCCCGCGTGCTGCATGCCGGGCGGCGTACCCTGGTGGTCGACGCCGACGTAGTCCAGGGCGACAAACTGGTGGCCAAGGCGCAAGGAACCTTTGCGGTTCTCTAGCTCACCAAGCAGTATCTGCGGTATTTTCAGCAGTGCGCTGGCACTGCTGGATCCGCGTAAACCAGGCGACAACGCCAGTTCCTTTCTCCCTACCCTTGTAGACCGTTATCTCTACCCCCATATTGGGGCGACTGACGCGTGAAGGAATACATCTTGAGCGAACTCCTCAACCGCCGCCTGAGCCTGCTCGGCGCCAATCTTCCCCTGCTCAAGCAGTGCCTGCACGGTATTGAGCGCGAATGCCTGCGCGTGACCGACGAAGGTCGCCTGGCCCAGACTCCGCACCCGGATGCACTGGGATCGGCGCTGACCAACGAGCAGATCACCACTGACTATTCCGAGTCGCTGCTGGAGTTCATCACCCCCGCGCTGGCCGACCCGGCTAAGGTGCTCGAAAGCCTCGAACAGACCCACCGTTTCGTCTACAGCAAGCTGGGCGACGAGTACCTGTGGAGCCCATCGATGCCATGCACGTTGCCGGCCGAAGAGGACATCCCGATCGCCGAGTACGGCAGCTCGAACATCGGCAAGCTCAAGCACGTCTACCGCAAAGGCCTGGCCTTGCGCTATGGCCGCACCATGCAGTGCATCGCCGGCATTCATTACAACTTCTCGCTGCCAGAGGCTCTGTGGCCTTTGCTGCGTGCTGCCGAAGGCAGCAGCGAGCCCGACCGCGACTATCAGTCGTCGGCCTACATTGCGCTGATCCGCAACTTCCGCCGCTACAGCTGGTTGTTGATGTACCTGTTTGGCGCCTCGCCGGCCCTGGACAAAGGCTTCATGCGTGGCCGCCCGCACCAGCTCGAAGAGCTGGACGCCGAAACCCTGTACCTGCCCTACGCCACCAGCCTGCGCATGAGCGACCTGGGCTACCAGAGCAACGCCCAGGCGGGCCTCACGCCTTGCTACAACAACCTGGCCAGCTACACCGACAGCCTGCGCAAGGCGGTGGGCACGCCCTACCCGCCCTATGTCGAGGTCGGCACGCACGTCGACGGTGAGTGGGTACAACTGAATACCAACATCCTGCAGATCGAAAACGAGTACTACTCGAACATACGCCCCAAGCGCGTCACCTATACCGGCGAGCGGCCGATCCAGGCCCTGACTTCGCGCGGCGTGCAGTATGTGGAAGTGCGCTGCCTGGACATCAACCCGTTCCTGCCAGTGGGCATCGACCTGACCGAGGCGCGCTTCCTCGATGCATTCCTGCTGTTCTGTGCCCTGGAAGAAAGCCCGCAACTGGGCAATGCCGAGTGTGGCCAGTGCACCAGCAACTTCCTGGCCGTGGTCAAGGAAGGTCGCCGCCCGGGCCTGGAATTGCAGCGCAACGGCCAGCCGGTCAGCCTGAAGGTGTGGGCCGGCGAGCTGATCGAGCGTATTCGGCAGTTGGCCGAGCTACTGGACCAGGCCGAAGATACCGACGCCCACAGCAAGGCGCTGGATGCGCAACAGGCCAAGGTCGATGACGCCTCGCTGACGCCTTCGGCCCAGGTGCTGGCGCGCATGACCGAGCATGACGAAAGCTTCGTGCAGTTTTCGCTGCGCCAGAGCCGTATTCACGCCGAGACCTTCCGTGAACAGCCGCTGAGCCAGGAGCAGCAACAAACCTACGAGACGCTGGCCCGCGAGTCGCTGGCCAGGCAGGCCGAGCTGGAGCAGGAAGAAGTCGGTGATTTCGACCTGTTCGTGGGTGCCTATCAAGCCAGCATCCTGGCGATCAGCAACTGATGACGCGTACCGCTGCCCCGCGCAAACCGCGCGCCAGCAGCCAGGCCAGGATCGAAGCGATCCTGGCGGCTGCCCGCGAACTGCTGGCCGAGGTGGGGGTGGCGGCAATGTCGATCTACAGCGTGGCCGAGCGTGCGCAGATTCCGCCGTCGTCGGTCTATCACTTCTTCGCCAGCGTGCCGGCGTTGCTCGAGGCGTTGACCGCCGACGTGCACCGGGCTTTCCGTGAGGCTCTGAGGGCACCGATCGACAGCCAGGCGTTCAGTACCTGGCATGAGCTGTCACGGCTGATCGAGCAGCGCATGCTGGATATCTACAACCAGGATGCAGCAGCGCGGCAACTGATTCTGGCCCAGCACGGGCTGAGTGAAGTGGTGCAAGCCGATCGGCAGCACGACATGGAACTGGGCGACCTGATGTACAAGTTGTTCGACCAGCATTTCCACCTGCCGGTGATGCCGCTGGATGTGGATGTGTTTGCCCTGGCCATGGAGCTGAGCGACCGGGTGTATGCGCGCTCGGTGCAGCTGCATGAGGCGATCACCCCGCGTATGGCCGAGGAAGGCAAGCGGGTGTTCGAGGCGTATCTGGGGTTGTATCTGCCGCCGTTTCTAATCAAGCGTTGAATTTGGTGGCCTCACCGCCGGTGTCGCGATCGGGCTGCAAAGCAGCCCCGCGAGTTAAGCGTTACTAGGGCTGCTTTGCAGCCCTTCGCGGGCACGCCCGCTCCCACACTCAAGAAATGCGCGATCCCCTGTGGGAGCGGGCGTGCCCGCGAAGGGCCGCAAAGCGGCCCGCGGGCCACTTTCATCACAGCTTGGCGATAGACACTTCCGTCGACTTCACAAAGGCAATCACTTCACTGCCCACCTGCAGCTCCAGCTCACGCACGGAGCGGGTAGTGATCACCGAAGTGACGATGCCCGAAGCCGTCTGCACGTCGATTTCCGACAGTACCGGCCCTTCGAGGATTTCTTTCACAGTGCCTTTGAACTGGTTGCGCACGTTGATGGCTTTGATAGTCATGATTGGCTTCCTTTTGGCTTCTGGGGTTCAGTGCGCCCAACGCAGTTGCGTGGGCAGAGGGGCTACAGGATCCGGCTCGGGCGCAGCGCCCGGGGCCGACAGCACACGGTTGAGCACTTCGCTTTCCAGCGCAGCCAGGCGGTGCGAACCACGCGCCCGAGGCCGTGCCAGGTCGACAGTGAGGTCGAGCCCGACCTCGCCGTCTTCGATCAGGATCACCCGGTCAGCCACGGCAACCGCCTCGCTGACATCGTGGGTAACCAGCAGCACGGTGAAACCGTGCTGACGCCACAGGCGTTCGATCAGTTGCTGCATCTCGATACGGGTCAGGGCATCCAGCGCGCCCAACGGCTCGTCCAGCAACAGCAGGCGCGGCTGGTGGATCAGCGCCCGGGCCAGCGCCACACGCTGCTTCTGGCCACCCGAAAGCGCTGCCGGCCACTCATTGGCGCGGTCGGCCAGGCCAACCGCCTCCAGGGCATCCAGCGCTCGCGAGCGCCAGTCGCCAGACAGGCCCAGGCCCACGTTGTCGATCACCTTCTTCCAAGGCAGCAGGCGTGCGTCCTGGAACATCAGGCGGGTTTCTTCGCGCGCTTCGTCCAGCGGCGCGGCCCCGGCCAGCAACTGCCCGGCAGTGGGCTGGTCGAGCCCGGCCAGCAAACGCAGCAAGGTGCTCTTGCCGCAGCCGCTGCGGCCAACAATGGCCACGAACTGGCCGGCCGGAATGTGCAGGTCGATACCTTTCAAAACTTCGCGCTGGCCAAAGGCCTTGCGCACGCCGTTGGCGGCCAGCGGGATGCCACGCAGCAGGCGTGGCGGCCGTTCCTTGAGCACGGTCATGCGCCCTCCTTCTTCGCCACTTGATAGGCTGGGTGCCAGCGCAACCACACACGCTCCAGGCCACGGGCGGCGAGGTCGGCGAGCTTGCCGAGCACGGCGTACAAAACGATGGCCAGCACCACCACGTCGGTCTGCAGGAATTCACGGGCGTTCATGGCCAGGTAGCCGATGCCGGCGTTGGCCGAGATGGTTTCGGCAACGATCAGGGTCAGCCACATGAAGCCCAGGGCAAAGCGCACGCCCACCAGGATCGACGGCAGCGCCCCCGGCAGGATCACCTGGCGGAACAGGCTGAAGCCGGACAACCCATAACTGCGGGCCATTTCCACCAGCGCCGGGTCCACATTGCGAATGCCGTGGTAGGTGTTCAGGTAGATCGGGAACAACGTGCCCAGCGCGACCAGGAAGATCTTCGCCGACTCATCGATACCAAACCACAGGATCACCAGCGGGATCAGTGCCAGGTGCGGCACGTTGCGTATCATCTGCACCGAGCTGTCGAGCAGGCGCTCGCCCCAGTTCGAAAGGCCCGTGATGAAGCCCAGCACCAGGCCGATGCTGCCGCCGATGACGAAGCCCAGCCCGGCACGCCAGCCACTGATGGCCAGGTGGGTCCAGATGTCACCGCTGCGCACCAGCTCGACGCCAGCACTGACCACGGCGCTAGGCGCCGGCAAGATGCGCGTCGACAGCCAGCCAGCACTGACCGCCAGCTGCCAGGCGGCCAGCAGCAGCACCGGCAGCGCCCATGGCGCCAGCCGCTGGGCAAGGTTGTTGGAAGTTGCACGACTCATGGCCTGGCCCTCAGCTCTGTGCGACGGACTTGGGCAGGATGTCGTTGGCTACCATCTCGCCGAACGGGCTCACGTAGCCACCCGCCTTGGGTTGTTCCGGGCGGTTCACGTCAATGTGCGGGAACAGCAGCTCGGCCACTCGGTACGACTCTTCCAGGTGCGGGTAGCCGGAGAAGATGAAGGTATCGATGCCCAGCTCGGCGTATTCCTTGACCCGTGCGGCCACGGTCGGGCCATCACCGACCAGCGCGGTACCCGCACCGCCACGCACCAGGCCAACACCCGCCCACAGGTTGGGGCTGACTTCCAGGTTGTCGCGGTTACCGCCGTGCAGGGCGGCCATGCGCTGCTGGCCCACCGAGTCGAAGCGCGCCAGTGAGGCCTGCGCACGGGCAATGGTTTCATCGTCCAGGTGCGAAATCAGGCGGTCGGCGGCGGCCCAGGCTTCTTCGTTGGTTTCGCGCACGATCACGTGCAGGCGGATACCGAAACGTACTTCGCGGCCTTGAGCAGCGGCCTTTTTGCGCACTTGGGCGATCTTCTCGGCCACGGCTGCCGGTGGCTCACCCCACGTCAGGTACAACTCGACCTGTTCAGCCGCCAGGTCTTGGGCAGCCTCTGAAGAACCGCCGAAATACAGCGGTGGGCGGGGCTGCTGAATCGGCGGATAGAGAAGCTTGGCGCCCTTCACCTGAATGTGCTTGCCGTCATAGTCCACGTTCTCGCCTTCCAGCACCTTGCGCCAGATACGGGTGAACTCGACCGACGCCTCGTACCGCTCCTGGTGGTTCAGGTGCAGGCCGTCACCGGCCAGCTCGTCCGGGTCGCCGCCGGTGACCAGGTTGAACAGCGCCCGGCCGTTGGACAGGCGATCAAGGGTGGCTGCCTGCCGAGCAGCCACGGTTGGCGAGATGATGCCGGGGCGCAGGGCCACCAGAAACTTCAGGCGCTGGGTCACGGGGATCAGCGAGGCCGCGACCAGCCAGGAGTCCTCGCAGGAGCGCCCGGTCGGGATCAATACCCCACCAAAACCAAGCCGGTCGGCAGCTTGCGCGATCTGTTGCAGGTAACCGTGGTCGACCGCGCGGGCGCCATCGGCAGTGCCCAGGTACTTGCCGTCACCGTGGGTGGGCAGGAACCAGAAAATGTTCAGACTCATTGGAGTTGTCTCCTCAAGGGGGGCACGAGCCGGGGCGGTGCCCCGGCATGGGCGCATCATTCAAGGCGCGCTAGCGACCTTGGCCGGGGGTGTCCAGATCACATCCTTGATGCTCAACGGCTTGGGTATCAGCTTGAGCGCTTGGAAGGTGTCGGCGATCTTCTGCTGCGCCGCCACTACCTGCGGGGTCAGAGGCGCGGCGCCGTAGCCTTGGCGTTTGACCGAGGTAAGTGTGATGTCGGCAGGCAAGCCGAGCAGCGGCGCCACTTGGTCGGTGACTTCCTGCGGGTTGGCCTGCGACCACTCGCCCACGGCGCGCACTTGCTCGATAACGGTGTTGATCACCGCTGGGTGCTCGGTCGCGTAGTTGCGGGTAGCGAGATAGAACTGATGGTTGTCGACCAGGCCCTTGCCGTCACGCAGGGTGCGCGCCTGCAACTGTTGCTCGGCGGCGGCCTGGTACGGGTCCCAGATCACCCAGGCGTCGACACTGCCGCGCTCGAAGGCTGCGCGGGCGTCGGCCGGCGGCAGGTAAACCGGCTGGATGTCGCTGTATTGAAGGCCTGCGTCTTGCAGTGCACGCACCAGCAGGTAGTGCACATTGGAGCCTTTGTTGAGGGCGACTTTCTTGCCTTTGAGGTCCTTCACCGACTGCACCGGCGAACCCTTGGGCACGAGAATCGCTTCGCTGTGCGGCGCGGGCGGTTCATAGGCCACATAGAGCAGGTCGGCGCCGGCGGCCTGGGCGAATACCGGTGGTGTTTCACCGGTGACGCCGAAATCGATCGAGCCGACGTTCAGCCCTTCAAGCAGCTGCGGGCCGCCGGGAAACTCGGTCCACTGCACCTGTACGCCCTGCTCGGCCAGGCGCTTCTCCAGCGTGCCCTTGGCCTTGAGCAGCACCAGGGTGCCGTATTTCTGATAACCGATACGCAGGCTCTCGGCCTGGGCTTGGGTAATGGCGCCGAAGGACACAGCCGCCGCGAACAGGGCGACCAGACCGCGACGCAAGAAGACTGTGCGCATGGCGCTCTCCTGTGCGATAGGGTTCGGGTTGCACCTGCTTGCCTCGTTGGCGGGCGAGTAAGGTGGTAAAGCGGATAAAACCGGTCAGATGCTCCAGCGAGCACTGAGCAGGCGTTCGTTCAGTACACCGGGGGCCACGGGGCGCGGCCGACGGGCCAGGGCAACGTGGAAGGTTTCCAGCGAGTCCTGCAGGCGTTCTTCCAGCGCGGGTAGCAGCTGCGCGGGCTTGCTGCCCTCTGCATAAGCGACTTGGCTGTCGTCAGCGAAGATCCCTTGCAGGGTCTCTTGCGCCTTGAGTGCAGACAGCACAGGCTTGAGTGCGTAATCCACCGCCAGCATGTGGGCGATGCTGCCGCCGGTGGCGATCGGCAACACGATCTTGTGTGCCAAAGCGCGTTCGGGCAGCAGGTCGAGCAAGGTTTTCAGAGCACCGGCAAACGATGCCTTGTACACCGGCGTGGCGACGATCAGGCCATCGGCCTGGGCCACCAGTTGCTGGAAGTGCTGTACCTGCGGGCTGTCGAAACGGGCATGCAGCAGGTCTTCGGCAGGGAAGTCACGTACCTGGAACGTCACTACTTCGACGCCGCGATGCTGCAGCCACTCGCGCGAACGCTCCAGCAGCACGCCGGAGCGTGAACGTGGACTTGGGCTACCACCGATTGAGACGACCAACATTGCAGCGCTTCCTTGTGTTCTGTTGGGGGTGACATTAGCAGTCAGTTTATATATCTAGAAATCATATTTTTTTATTTGTTTATTCCATTTTGGTTTAGAGCTTCAAGTTACAAGCCGCAAGCTGATCTGCTCTTGCTCTTGCTCTTGCTCTTGCTCTTGCTTTTGCTCTTGCTTTTGCTTTTGCTTTTGCTTTTGCTTTTGCTTTTGCTTTTGCTTTTGCTTGCAGCTCGCAGCTCGCAGCTCGCAGCTTGCAGCTCGCAGCTCGCAGC
>NZ_BLJG01000265.1 GCF_009932375.1 Pseudomonas juntendi | reverse complement strand
GCCGGCTGCCCGGCGCGCTTGATGTTTAACTTGGCCAGCAGGTGTGCACGGCACGCGGCGGCGCTGGTTGGGATCTGCTGGATCTCCAGCAGGCGGGCCTGCTTCTGGCTGGCGTACTCGTCTGCCAACTGGGCGGCGCTCTTCTGGCTGTCGTGGCCGATACCGGTGGCGATGTCGCCAAGTGGCTCGCCGGCCACCAGCATGCGGATGGTGATGTCGTAGGCCCGGGCGAACACCTTCTCGGCTCGCTCCACCTCCATCGACCCCAGGTTCTGCGCCTCGCACTGCAGGGCCGCGTGGCGCACCGCTGCATGCGACCAAACACGGGAACCTGCCCTGCTGGGGTGGAAGTTCTCCAGCGCCTCTGCCAGGGCCCGCGCAAGCGGCGGAATACCCATCTCTTCCGGAGTTGGCTGGCACAGCTTGATGAACTTGCCGCTGCTCGGGGCGAAGTCTGTACCCAGCACCCGGCACTTCTGGATGCCGAAGCGGATCTGCTCGAGCGTGTTGATGCCTGCGGCGACGAAGGACTTGATCCAGCTGCGCTTGGCAGCCTTCAGCGCCTCGTCATCCGGCCAGGCCTGCTTCCACGCCGGGAAGATGGCCTGCAGCTCCTTGAACAGGGCGTTGACCACTTCGGTGGTGCCTGGGTCCAGCTGCTTGGCCGGGGCCGGGACCTCGGCAGGCAGGTTGCCGGCCGTGGCCATGATCTGCGTCACGCTGCGCAGTTTCGGTTGTGCACTCATAAGCCCCCCAGGTCATCAGCCCAGCTGGTGTCGTTGAAGTCGGGACCGCTGGCTGGGCGGCGGGATGCGAACGGGGCAGCGCCTGCTGGCTGCGGAAGTTCGTCTTCCCAGCGCTTGCCGTTCAGCCAGGTCGAGGCGTGCGGGATGAACTGGCCGCCATCCTTGGTCCAGTCGGTCGAAACGGTCCAGGCAGCCAAGGCCTTGGCCATCAGGTCGAACAGGTCAGCACCGACTTTGATCTTCGCCCAGGCCTTCTTGGCGTCGGCCTTGCTCACCTTGCGCGGGTAGAGCTTCCAGAAGCGCTCGAAGTCGACCAGCTCGCTTTCGCGAGAGTCAGTCCTTACTCCCTTCAGTCCTTGCTTACCTTCAATACTTACTAGTGTCGGATTTGCCGGATACGGCTGAGCCGGAAGCGGTTCAACCGGATACGGCAAAGCCGGAAGCGGTGTTTCCGAGACGACGTAATGGGTTTCGCCCAGCAAGCCGGACTCGCAACGGTCCTGGCGGCGCTCGACGTAGCCGGCGGCTATCAACTCTTGCAGCAGGCCGTACACGCCGTCACGACCGGTTGGCTTCGTCGACTTGGCAGTCTCGTTGCGCAGGTGAGTTACGGATACGGCCCAGTGGTCAGGCTTGCCGAGAAGGAAAACCAGAAGGCCACGGGCGGCCCAGCTCAGGCGCCCGTCCTCGCTGATCGACTTGTTGAGCATGTAGAAATTGGCCTCGGGGCGAGGCGCACGGATGATGCTCATGCTGTGCGCCTCCCTTGGCCACGGAAATCTACGGTCTTCGCGCCCTTCCAGCTGTTGCACGGGGCGCATAGGGTTTGCAGGTTCTCTTCTGTAGCTTCGCCGCCCTGGACCTCTGGAACGACATGATCGGCACGCAGATCGGCCCGGCTACCGCAGCGCAGGCAGGCGTACCCATCGCGCTCAAACACGGATAGTCGAACCCTCGGGCTGATCACCTTTTTCCGGTAGGATGGTTTGGCGGGAGCATCACCTTCGAAGGCCAGGATGAACCTATCGCGCCCGGCAACCTCGATCAGCCTCCGATCTTCAAGGCCTTCAATGAGGCGCTTAACCTGATCCTCCGGAATGTTGGTGTAGCGCGCGATAGAGGCGGCACTGACGCTGGAGAACGGCTCCTGCGCGTTGTCACAGATGCAGAGCAGCACGAACTTTTCGAGCGGATCGACTTCTTGCTGCCCCAATGCCCACATCATGGATTGGACGCTCATTGCAGCGTCCTCCAGGCCGGCATCTGCTCAACCTCTTCGTCGAGCGTATTCTGCTCCAAGTAGCGCTGAAGGACGGCCTTGCGCAGCGCTTCGGGATCACTGCCACAAAGGCGGCGCACCAACACCCGCAGGGCCAGGCAAGCATGCACCGCCTCGATCTTGGCGTCGTGCATGCAGCTTGCGCAGAACTCGTCGTTCAGCAGCACCTCTTCGACCAGGTCGACGCCTGTCCAGGCTTTGTAGGCCAGTTGGTCGTCGGAGAACTGTTCCATGTAGGCTTCGTCGATGACGACCACCGATTCGGCATCGTTGTCCTTCATGCGGCACCCCCGAGCAGATCGCTCTCACGGCTTGCCCACATGGCGCGCAGCTTGGTCAGCCCTTTGCCCGTGACGCGGGGAGTGGCTACGGTAGTCAGCCCGTTCTCGGGGTGTTCGAACGTGCCGAGCTTGGCAGTGAGGTAGCCGCGCTCGATAGCGGCCTGCATGGGCTCGTTCTTGCGAATGGTTACCCAACGGCGCTGGCGCAGAAACGCCATGAGCCGGTTCTGCCCGGTGCCGATCAGCTTTGCGGCCTCGGCAACCGAGTAGGTTTCGTGCGTGACGGTGACGGCGTCGAAGAACTCAACTTTGGGCGCGTCGGCGCATACCTTCTGCTCTAGCGCATGATTCTCCAGGCTGAGTTCGGTGTTGTCGGCCTCCAAGGCTACGACCTTGCGCACGTTATCGGTAAGCAGGGCCAGGAGCAGCTTGGGGTCGTTGAGAGAGGTGATGTCAAAGGCGGGTTTGGCCGCCGCCTGCTCAAGCTGTGTCAGCCGGCGAATCACCCGGTGGCGCAGAGGGATGCTGTACCCGGTTAGTAGGGTCTCGGTGATCTCCCGGTCCAGATAGAAACAAGACGTGTACCCTCGCCCATCCTTGTCTTCCCGGACATGGCTCACATCTGAGCCATCTTGCTTGAGGGCATCTAGCACCTCACGCACGTCGCGAATGACGTTCTTGTGAAGCTTGCCTGTCAGCTCGGCAATTTCGAGGCTGCTCATCGTTATGCTGCGCGCCACAAAATCGTGGCTTGCGTTTTGTGGCGCGGAAGTGCCGGTATTGCCTTGGGTGCTGAGTTGCATATATGATTGCCTCACACAAGCGTTACGAATGCAGTACGAGAAGCCGGGATCGCACCCCGGCTTTTTTGTGCCTGCGATTTAGGTGTCACTTTTGAGGCCCTCTTTAGGGGCCAATTGGTACAGCTTCGCTTTGGGCCTACCGACCATTGCCGGCCCTCCCATTGCCAGGAACTCGATGGCAATAGCCTCAAGTGCCTGATCAATGCTCAAGCCCTTGCTCAGGGCAAAGGCACTGATCTTTCTCTTTGCACCATCACTCAGGCGCTCGTAGTCGATTTCGGGCACGTGACCTCCATAGGGCCCCTAGGCCGCGCTAGACTGCTTGTCGTCCTTGCTCAGCGCTTCAATCGCACCGTTTTCCACGGCCCACTCGATCATTTCGTAGAGGTAGGTCGCGTGCTGCATCTCTGCGCGCTCTGCTGCCCGGGCCAAGATGCGGTCCAGGGTTTTGTTGAAACGGACCTTCCGAGGCGTATCACGCTTATGGGACTGGTCTGCGTACATGCGGGTACTGCTCCTTGCGGTTGAAATGGGTTAGGCGGCGGTCTTGGTTGGCGCAGTGGCAGCCAGAAGGCGCTGAGCCTTGAGCGGCTTTCCATTGGCCTTTGCCAGGGCTGCGATCTTTTCGGCGTACGTTGTTTCGCCGGTGTATTCGGTGCGCGGGAGGCAGCCAGCGGTGAGCCACTTGTAGACGGCGCGCGGCGTTTTCCCGCAAGCGAGCGCAACGGCGGTCACGCCACCTGCGTCATCGATTGCCTTCTTGAGCTCCTGCATGGGGCCTCCAAACGAAATATGAACTGTCAGTACATATTATGTCGGAACTGAAAGTACATGCAAGCGCGTGCGATATTGAACCTATGGTTCAGATAGAAGAAATACGAGCGGCCTTCGCGGCGCGCTTGAGAGAAGCCCTGCTTGCCAACGATATTCCGTCGTGGGGCGGCGGTGCTCGCCTTGCGAAACTGGCTGGGGTCACACCCAAGGCCAGCAGCAAGTGGCTGAACGGAGAATCGATGCCCGGCGGGGCCAAGATGCTTGCCCTGGCTTCCGCGCTCAAGGTCCGGGTCGAGTGGCTGGAGTACGGGCGCGGTGGAATGCGAGATGGCGATCAAGAAGCCCCGAAGCCATTAGCTTCGCAACCCGCCGACATTCCCGCCTTTCCTACCGAGGATGACGAAGAGGACTCCTACGTCCACATCAAGCAGTACACCGCCCTAGTTTCGGCTGGGCCAGGTCAATCCAATGACCATGTCGAGGTTAGGGGGACGCTCGCATTCAAGCGCGAATGGATCCGGTTCATGGGCCTTAACCAGAAGAACCTAAAGGTAATTTACGCGCAGGGCTCGAGCATGGAGCCAACCATAAGTGATCGCGACGTTTTGCTGATTGATGAGTCACGGATCGATCCTGTGGACGGCCAGGTGTTCGCGCTCTTCAGCGAGAACAAGGGCGCCATCGTCAAGCGCCTGATCTTCTCAGACCTAGAGGGCTGGATAATTCGCAGCGACAACCCAGACAAAGCACTTTATGCAGACCTCAAGGTGCCGGACGGAGAGATCCATGAGCATCGCATCCTTGGTCGAGTAATTTGGCGCGGAGGAGTGCTTTAGTCATGCCCCTAACCAAGCCCCAACCGAAACATCGCATGCTCAATGAGGGATACAAAGTGGGCGCAGCGCTATGAGTGAAAAATTAGTAGTCGAGCTTGAGCAGGTTGAGGCCTTAAGCCTTGAGAGGATTCAAGACTATCTCTTGAGCGTAGGTGTGCTCAGGGCATGCGAGGCATGCGGAGCCTCTGCTTGGGAGATCGACCAAAACGGTGATCGTGTAGCATTCACTCTCACGCCGCTATCTGACAATCCTGACGCTGGCCTTGTCCTTCTCCCCTTGACGTGCCAAACCTGCGGAAGCATGCGACACGTCAACGCCGTGCATATGACTAGAAGAATTCTGGAGAAGGAAACGAAAAGTGTCCAATGACTCCAATGTTGTACATATGAGAGGAAAGGGCAATACTGACGGGAGTCGTACGCCGCCTGGAGGTGGGGATATGGAAGCTCGCGTAGCCAAGCTCGAAAGCCACATCGAGTACATGCGTAGAGACATCGCAGAACTTAAAACCGACGCCAAGGGCATCGGGTCGGATGTTTCTGAGCTGAAGATTTCTGCAAAATCCGCAGAAATCACGCTTGGTCACGTAGATAGCCATATGGTAACCAAAGGGAAATTAGCTCTCTGGGCTCTCATTGGGTTGGCTACGGTAGTCGGATCTGCCATAGGGGTAACCTGGTGGCTTGCCCAGCAGTATCTGGGCCCCATTCTTAAATCACTACCTAACCTTCCTCACTGACGCCCAATAAAAGCCCGCCTAGGCGGGCTTTTCTTTGCCTGCGTGATGGCTCAGGGCCAGAGTGGTAGGATGGGCGAATCCGCAAAACCGCGAAAGGATTCTCATGCCACTCATCACCTGCCCTGATTGTCAGCGCGAAATTTCAGATTCAGCACCAGCCTGCCCTGGGTGTGGGAAGCCTTCCACAAAGATTGAATTCTCGGCTTCTGACGGCCCAATATCAGGCAGGGTCTATCAGAAAAAAAGGCCTATTACCCTATCGCGGCTGATGATGTACGGAGCAATAGCGTGTTTGGCGTATGCCTTTTTTTGGCCATCTGAAAAATCCACCACCCAAAAAGCGCCGCCTATTGAGAGGTCGCAGTCGAGCACTGCGCAAGCGTCAAGCTCCGAAAGCCAGGCTCGCATCCAAGCATACGCCAACTCGACAAGCCTTGGCTGGTACGGTGGCGATAAAAACATCGTTAGCTTTGACACAGCCCCTGAACCATCAGGCGCAGCATCGTGCAATGTGCGGATCAAACCAGAGCGAAAGACAGTCGGCCAGACCGTCAGCATCAAGTCTGTATCTGGCAAGAAATCTCTAGACATTGAGCTTTTCAAAGGGTCGTGGAGAATTTCCGCCGGGTCGGTAGTGCCTCTGACAATATCATTCGACAACGCAGCATCGTATACAGTGAAGGCTCATGGGTTCAGTCGCGAGGTCTCCTTCAAAATACCCGTTGAAATGATCCCAGCCTTCCAGGGGAAGCTCATTGAGTCATCAAGGATGACGATTTCTTTCGTGGAGGGTGGCGAGCCTAGCTGGAGCGTAGATCTTGCTGGAATCGGTAGACCCATGGCCGACCTTCGTCAGTGCGCGATGAAGAGGATCTTGGAAAACCCCTCAAGCCAGCCATTGTAACCATTGCCCTAGAGCAATTTAGAAGCCCGCCTAGCGCGGGCTTTTTTGTGGGCGCAAGAAAAATGTGTACTTTTGGTACTTGACTACTGTGAACCACTGGTACATATTTACACCCATCGAGGCGCTACACAGCCCCTCGGGAGGCCCTCAAGCCTCACCGCTCTTTAACAAGCCAGACCGCCGAGCCTGCAGGCATAGCAGGCCACCACCCACGCATGGCTCTGGTGCGATCAGGTGTGCCGCAATAGCGCGGCAT
Organism: Pseudomonas juntendi; assembly: GCF_009932375.1. Taxonomy (GTDB): domain Bacteria; phylum Pseudomonadota; class Gammaproteobacteria; order Pseudomonadales; family Pseudomonadaceae; genus Aquipseudomonas; species Aquipseudomonas juntendi. Next base: position 1,754 of record NZ_BLJG01000265.1, on the reverse strand, counting down.
CCAAGCGGCGCGCATGCCTCGACAGATGCAGGAAGCGCGATACCGGGTGAGCGACCGGGGCCTGAGAGATGAACGATTTCACTGATGCAGCTTGGCGACAGGCTGCATTGGGAAATCAACGAACGAGGAATGAGGAATGCAGCTTGAAAACTATTTTGCTCTGGCTTGTGGGCTTGGCCTGCTGCTTGGTCTGGCTTGGTTCGCTCTCTACCTTCTTAGCTGGGCTTGGGTTTGGTCTTGGGCTTGGATGGATGATTCGAAGCCGCCTAAGCGCAATCCGCTGATCGAGGCGGTTAACAAGTACCGCGGACTTGAGCCTGGCCAGGGAATCTGCTGCAAGTACGGGTACCAGGGTAAAGATGGTGAGTGGAAGGATGGCGAAGGCGGTTTCTTCTACCCATTCCTTGCTCTGGCTCTTGGGCCCTTGGCGTTGCTTGTGGCCTTTAAGCTTTACCCGATCGTGCTTGCGGTGGCCACCGCGCTTGCGGTTGCACACGTTGCCCGATTCGCCCGGCGTCACAAGAAGCTGTTCGACAAGCACATCAAAGATCCCGAAGCACACAAATGACAGACGATTCCCCGGTGCGCCTCAAGCGGGGCGCATCAGGGGGAATCCACTGGTGGAAGAAACGATGTTCCTGATGATTTTCGAAGACGGCGAAATCAAAACCGCCGAGGAAGTTAGCGATTCGGACCTGGATGCGGCCGACGACGGCATCCTCGACATTCTGGATATCAGCGAAGCATTCAGTGTCAAGCGCCGCATGGACGGCGACTGGGTGGATGTTGATGACGTGAATGACTGATTTCACTGGCTGGCCTTGGCGACAGGGCCAGACGGGAAATCAACCGCCCTGGAGGGCAAGACGATGAGCTGCACCTGCATCAGCGATGCCGTTAAGCTGGTTTCTGACCAGCTTGCTGAGGAGGCGCCAGGATCCGGGCCTTTCTACATGCGCGCAGAGGGATACAACCTTTCACTGAACATCGAGACCGGAAAGGCCAGTCGCCGATTCTGCGTCGAAGTCACCGGCCACTACATGGCGCCGAAGAAAACCGGCGGCATGAAGCGCGTGAACAAAACGGTTTCGGTCGTCGCCAACTACTGCCCACTGTGCGGCAAAGCGTGCACCAGCGATGACCCGGAAGGGACAACCAGCGCCACGTCCGCCTGACGTTAACTGCCCGATGCCCTGCTCCCCATAGCAGGGTGTGATCGGGATGCGACTTGTAGTTTGCCTCGGTGGATCAGGGGCGCCACACCAAGCTGGTGCGGCCAGTTAGGTAGCGCTGCCGAAGCTGGCGTAAGTCTTTGGGGTTCGAATCCCCGCCAAGTCGCATCACCGATACACCCCGCATCCCCTTCCCTTCACACACGACCGCATTAGGCAGGCGCCAGGCCACCTTTCACGGTGGGCTTGGTCACCCGCGCCTGGCTCCTGGCCAATGCGGTTCTAATGAGGTTCACCAAATGGACTACATGGCAGCTCAAATGGATCGCCAGATTGAAGGCGCCCAGCACCGGTACGACGACGCTCTCAAGGAGGGCGAGCAGCCGGCCTTCCCTGTAGCCGCAAGCGAATACGGCGGCCATGGCACCCGCTTCGGCCTGACCATCCGCGATTACTTCGCGGCCAAGGCCATGCAGGGATGGTCAGCCAATCCGATCCCTCAGGACTCATCCATTCAAGAAGTTGCTCAATGGGCATATCGCCAAGCCGACGCCATGATCGCCGCCCGGGTGAAGCCATGAG
>NZ_BLJG01000264.1 GCF_009932375.1 Pseudomonas juntendi | reverse complement strand
CTGATGCGATCCCCGTGGGAGCCCGGCTTGCCGGCGATGGGCTGCGAAGCAGCCCAATGGCTGCGACTCAGGCTTGACTGACTGGCATTAGCCCAGGGCCTGTCAGAACAGTACTTTCGCCACGTCGGCAAAGCGTTTGGCAAAATGCACCGTCAAACCTTCGCGCAGGTAGTCTGGCAGTTCCTCGAAGTCGCCGCGGTTAGGCTCGGGCAAGATCAATTCGAAGATCTTCTGCCGCCGTGCCGCGATCACTTTCTCGCGCACCCCGCCAATGGGCAGCACCTGGCCGGTGAGGGTAAGTTCGCCGGTCATGGCCACCCCTTTCTTCGGTGCCTGGTTGCGGGCCAGCGACAGCAGGGCACTGGCCATGGTGATGCCCGCGCTCGGCCCGTCCTTGGGGGTCGCCCCTTCAGGCACATGCAGGTGAATGAAGGCTTCGTTGAAGAAACCGGGGTCACCCCCGAACTGCTTGAGGTTGGAGCTGACGTAGCTGTAGGCGATCTCGGCCGATTCCTTCATCACATCGCCCAGCTTGCCAGTCAGCTTGAAGCCGCGGTTGAGGGTGTGGATGCGGGTTGCTTCGATCGGCAAGGTCGCGCCGCCCATGCTGGTCCAGGCCAGGCCGGTGATCACACCTTTGCCCGCCAGTACTTGCTCGCTGCGGAACACCGGCATGCCGAGTGCGGCCTCCAGGTCCTTGGTGCCGATTTTCAGCTTGGCGTCCGGGTTTTCCAGCAGCTTGACCACCGCCTTGCGCACCAGCTTGCCCAATTGCTTTTCCAGCTGGCGCACCCCGGCCTCTCGGGCGTAGCCCTCGATCACCGTGCGCAGCGCGCTGTCGCTGATGCTCAGGCTGGCCTTGGCCACCCCGGCCTTTTGCAACTGCTTGGGCCATAGGTGGCGCTTGGCGATGGCCAGTTTTTCTTCGGTGATATAGCCGGACAGGCGGATCACTTCCATGCGGTCCAGCAACGGGCCGGGGATCGAGTCCAGGGTGTTGGCGGTGCACACGAAGAGCACTTTCGACAGGTCCAGGCGCAGGTCCAGGTAGTGGTCGAGGAAGTCGACGTTCTGTTCCGGGTCGAGGGTTTCCAGCAGCGCCGAGGCCGGGTCGCCCTGGTAGCTCTGGCCCATTTTGTCGATCTCGTCGAGCATGATGACCGGGTTCATCACTTCGACATCCTTCAACGCCTGCACCAGCTTGCCGGGTTGGGCGCCGATGTAGGTGCGGCGGTGGCCCTTGATCTCGGCCTCGTCACGCATGCCGCCGACGCTGAAGCGGTAGAACGGCCGGCCGAGCGACTCGGCAATCGACTTGCCGATACTGGTCTTGCCCACGCCGGGCGGGCCTACCAGCAGCACGATCGAGCCGCTGATCTCGCCCTTCCATGCGCCAACGGCGAGGAACTCGAGGATGCGTTCCTTGATGTCGTCGAGGCCTGCATGGTGCTGGTCGAGTACCTTGCGCGCGTGCTTGAGGTCGAGCTTGTCCTTGCCATGGATGCCCCATGGCAGGGCAGTGGCCCATTCCAGGTAGTTGCGGGTGACGGCGTATTCGGGCGAACCGGTTTCCAGAATGGCCAGTTTGCCCATTTCTTCATCGATGCGTTTGCGCGCCTGCTCGGGCAGGGTCTTGCCTTCCAGGCGCTGCTCGAACTGCTCCAGGTCGGCACTGCGGTCGTCCTTGGTCAGGCCCAGCTCCTGCTGAATGACCTTGAGCTGTTCCTTGAGGAAGAACTCGCGCTGATGCTCGCCAATCTGGCGGTTCACCTCGGCCGAAATCTCGTTTTGCAGGCGGGCGACTTCGACCTCCTTGCGCAACATGGGCAGCACTTTTTCCATGCGCTTGAGCATGGGCACGCAGTCCAGCACTTCCTGCAGCTGGCCGCCGGTAGCCGAGGTCAGCGCGGCGGCGAAGTCGGTGAGCGGCGACGGGTCGTTAGGGCTGAAGCGGTTGAGGTAGTTCTTCAGCTCTTCGCTGTAAAGCGGGTTGAGCGGCAGCAGTTCCTTGATCGCGTTGATCAGCGCCATACCGTAGGCCTTGACCTCGTCGGTAGGCTCGGCGGGCTGGCGCGGGTATTCCACTTCGACCAGATAGGGCGGGCGGTGATGCTTGAGCCAGGTACGGATACGCACCCGGGTCAGGCCTTGGGCCACGAACTGCAGCTTGCCGTTTTCACGGCTGGCATGGTGCACCTTGACCAGCGTGCCGTACTGCGGCAAAGCCGAGGTATCGAAGTGGCGGTGGTCTTCTGCCGGCGTGTCCATGAAGAACAGGGCCAGGCAGTGGTCAGGGGACTTGGCGACCAGATCAAGGGTTTCCGCCCAGGGCTCTTCGTTGACGATTACAGGCAGTACCTGGGCCGGGAAGAACGGGCGGTTGTGGATCGGAATCACATAGACCTTGTCCGGCAGTTGTTGGCCGGGCAGGGCGAGGGCGTGGCCGGCTTGGGCCTGGGGGGGGGTGTGCTCGACTTCGCTGTGTTCGTCGGGGTGTTCCGGGAAATCCTGCTGGTCGCTCATGGGGCACCTGCGTGAATGACTATGGTGCTTAGATGGGGCGCAGGGGATTGGGTTTCAAGTTTCAAGCTGCAAGCTGCAAGCTGCAAGCTGCAAGCTACAAGCTACAAGCTACAAGCTACAAGCTACAAGCTACAAGCTACAAGAAAAAAGCGGGACCGCATTGGCCCCGCTTTTACTTGCGGCTTGTAGCTTGTGACTTGCAGCTTATTCAGCCAGTTTGTAAGCGATGATGTAATCGCCCATCCGCGTACCCAGCGAGCCATGCCCGCCCGCGGTCACCAGCACATATTGCTTGCCGTCCTTGCCGGTGTAGGTCATCGGGGTGGCTTGGCCACCCGCTGGCAGGCGGGCTTTCCACAGTTCCTTGCCGTTGTTCACGTCGTAGGCGCGCAGGTACTGGTCGAGGGTCCCGCTGAGGAAACCGACGCCGCCTGCGGTCACGATCGAGCCACCCATGCTGGGCACGCCAACCGGCAGGCCGATCGGCACGGGTGTGCTGTCACGGGTGGTGCCGTTCTTGTGCTTCCACACGACTTTGTTGGTGAACAGGTCGATGGCGGCCACGTAGCCCCAGGCCGGGGCCTGGCACGGCACCCCCAGGGGCGACATGAACGGGTGCATGGTCACGGCATACGGGGCACCGGTGTTCGGCTGCACGCCGCTGGTTTCGCTTTCGCGCTTGCTGCCCTCGGCAACCTGTTCACGCGGCACCATCTTCGACACGAATGCCATGTAGTTGGGCGAGGTGAACAGCAACTGGCGCACCGGGTCGACCGATACGCTGCCCCAGTTGAATACGCCTACGTTGCCTGGGTAGACCAGCGAGCCCTGCTCGGACGGTGGGGTGTACTGGCCCTCGTAGCGCAGTTCGCGGAACTGGATGCGGCACAGCATCTGGTCGAACGGGGTGGCGCCCCACATGGCTTGCTCGGTCAGTTCCGGGCCCAGCAGGTTGAGGTCGGAACGGGCCTGGGTCGGCGAAGTGTGGTCGCCTTTCACCGCACCTTGCGGGGTGGGGATTTCACGGATCGACACGATTGGCGTACCCTCGCGGCGGTCGAGCACATACAGGCTACCCTGCTTGGTCGGCACGATGATCGCCGGTTTCACGCCATCGTCGGTCTTCAGGTGCACCAGGGTCGGCTGGCTGCCGACGTCCATGTCCCACAGGTCGTGGTGGGTGAACTGGTAGTTCCAGCGGGCCTTGCCGGTCGCAAGGTCCAGGGCTACCACACCTGCGCTGTACTTCTCGGCGCCTGGGGTGCGGTCAGCGCCCCACTGGTCTGGGGTCTGGTTACCCAGCGGCAGGTAGATCATGCCGAGGTCTTCGTCGACACTGGCGATCGACCACATGTTGGCCGAGTTGCGGCTGTACATCTTGCCGGGGGCCAACGGCTTGGTGTCTTCCGGGTTGTTGCTGTCCCAGTTCCACACCAGGTGACCGTCGTGCACGTCGTAGGCGCGGATAACGCCAGATGGCTCGTTGGTGGACTCGTTGTCGGTGACATGGCCGCCGATGATCACCAGGTCGCGGGTAATGGCCGCGGGCGAGGTGGAGTAATAGCCGCCGGCGGTGAACGGGCCGATGCCGGTTGTCAGGTCGATCACACCCTGGTTGGCGAAGCCTTCGCAGACCTTGCCGTTGTCGGCGTTGATGGCGATCAGGCGCGCATCTGCGGTGGGCAGATACAGGCGGCGCGGGCAGGCCTGCGCCACGGCTTGGCCGGCGTCGCTGATTTTCGGGGCCGGGCTGCCGTCGCGGCTGACGTAGCGGTTCTCGTCATAATACGAAACCCCGCGGCAGGTCATGTGGGCAAAGCCTTTGAAGGTGCCGGTGGGGCTCTTCACCTGCGGGTCATAGCGCCAGATTTCCGCGCCGGTGTCCGGGTCGAGTGCCAGCAGACGGCTATGCGCGGTGCAGGCATACAGCATGCCGTTGACTTTCAGCGGGGTGTTCTGGTTGGTCAGCTCGACCGGGTCGTTCTCGGTCGGCAGGTCACCGGTGCGGATGCGCCAGGCTTCTTCCAGGCGGTAGGCGTTCTGCGGGGTGATCTGGCGCAGTGGCGAATAGCGGTCGCCATGCTCGGTGCGGCCATAAGCCTGCCATTCGCCGTCCGGCATGCTCGGCGCGGCGCTGGCCATCTCGCTGCTGTCGCGGCCCAGTTCGCCAAACACCTCACCCGGGTGGGTGAACTGGCTGCCCAGGGCGCAGGCGCCTGCGGCCACCACGGCCACGCTGAGCACCGCCGTGTTGGCAGTGCTGGCCGGGCCGATCAGCGGGCGGCGTGCCCACGGTAGCAGCAGGACCACGCCGATGGCGAACCAGATGGCCAGGCGCGGCACCAGTTGCCACCAGTCCAGGCCGACTTCGAGCAAGGCCCATACCGTGCTGCCTAGCAGCACCAGGCCGTACAGGCCCAAGGCGATGCGCCGTTGGGCCAGCAGCAGAATGCCCGACAAGGCAAAGCCGATACCGGCAACAAGGTAGTACAGCGAGCCGCCCAGCTGGCTCAACTTGATGCCGCCGGCCAGCAGGGCCAGGCCCATCAGCAACAGCAGCGCGCCAATCAGGCGCGGTAGCCAGCGGCTTCCAGTGTTGGCACCTTCAGTGCTCATTTCAGGTTCTCCGTCACGTCAAAAAAAATTCAGAAACTGCTTTGGATCTTCAGGCCACCGACCAGGGCGCCATCGACTTGCGACACGCCGCCGGGGTGGCGGATGTACTGCAGGTTCGGGCGGACCGTGAGCCAGTTGGCCACATGAATGCCGTAGTACAGCTCGGCGCTGTATTCCGTGTCTTGCACAGGCAGGAAGCCGGGGTTGTCGTAATCGTCAAGGCCGGCTGCCTGGTTGGCCAGGCGGGCGTTCTTGCGGTAGCCAGGGTTGACGTGCACGCGGGCGAGGGCGAAGCCGATGTCGTCCTTGGCGCGGGCATCGAAAGGCCCTTTGAATACCAGTCCTGCCTGAACATAGTTGTCGATGACATTGGTTTTCTTGTCGTGCATCGTTGCGTTGGCGAACAGGCTCAGGCCACGCGACTGGTCGGAGGCCAGTGCAGTCACCTGCTGCTGGGCGCCGAGCCACACGCCATGCTTGCTCGAGCTGCTGCGGTAGGCGCCGCCGCTCAGGGCTGCCGGCTGGCCGTTGCTGTCCTTGAGAACATCGTGTGCCTTGGCATTACTGTAGTAGTAGCCGGCGCGATATTCCCCTTTCAGGCCTTTGACGCGCGGGCTCCATACCAGTTCGACTGGCATGACCGCACCTTGGGTGCCGCTGCCACTGAGCTTGAAGCCGTTACCTGACTCGAGGTTGGACGGGTTCTGTTCGAACACGCCAACCTGCGCGTACAACGTGGGGCTGAGGTTGTAGCGCACGCGCAGGGCCCATTGGCTGACCGGCCAGTTGTACCAGATGCCACCCACCCAGTTGCCCACCTGCGAGCCGCAGAAGGCCAGGTTCTGGAAGTCACAGGGGAAACTGTTGAAGTCCTCGCCTTCGCCGAAACGGCCGAATTTCACGTCCAGTGCGCCGTCGAAGTACTTCTGCTTGATCCACATTTGCGTCAGCCGCCAGGTTTCACCGCGGCCCCACACTTCCTGGGCCGAGGTAAAGCCACCCACGCGTGGGTCATTGATGCGGTCGTTGCTGATGTTGTCGCCGTGGCGCTCGGTGATGGTCAGTTGCACTTCGGTGTCGTGCCAGCCAAGGATCTTGTCCAGGTCCAGGTGGCTGCCAAAGGTGAACTGGTCGCTGTAGCGCGCGGTACGGTCATGGTCGTAGCCACCGTGCAGGTTGCTGCCCATCTCGCCGGTGTAGCCGAGGGTGAAGTCGTAGCCTTGTTCAAGCAAGCGGGTGCGGGTGCCGCCCCAGTCGCCGAGCATCCACGGGGAGTCGTTGGCGAACATTTCGCTGGCGCAGGTGGGGGTCGCCAAGACAGCAAGGGCGACGCCTATGTAACAGGTTTTGGGCAGTTGGAGCATGAGATAGCGCTATCTTCTGATTATTGAAAAAACGGCAAGCGCATCGAAAGGCGAGGCTTTCAATGGATGTGGCGACGTGGGAGTTCAGTGAAGCGTTTCAGCTTGCGGCGGGGAGGATATAGTGGAAGGCGTCAGAAAAAAAGACAAATTGTCGCAGGTCATTATTGTTCAATTGGTAATAATGCCCTTACGGGTCTGCTCTGCGCAGTACCTGCGCCTACCCAGGTATGGCGCAGTACGTGTAGGAAATGGCTTGCCGGCGATTGGGGCGCAAAGCGCCCCCACCATTTCAGAAGGTGGTACGCAGGCCCACTTCCACACTGCGGCCCGGTGCTGGCGCGATATCGCGCAGAATCGAGCTGGCATAGCGCACGGTCTGGTCGGTCAGGTTCTCACCGCGCACGAACGCCAGCCACTGGCTCTGGCCAATATCGAAGCGGTAGCCAACGCTGGCCCCCAGCGTGGTATAGCCATCGGTGCTGCTTTCGTTGGCCGGCTTGCGGTGCTGAGAGGCGGCGTGCTGCACGTCCACCCGGGCCTGCCAGCGGTCCAGCTCCCAGACCAGGCCACTGTTCAGGCGTAGCGGAGCAATACGGGGCAGCGGTTCGCCGCTGTCAAGGTTCTTGGCCCGGGTGTAGTCACCCGACAATTCCAGGGCAAAGCTGCCATAACGGTTCTCGACCAGCTGCCAGCGGTCCTGGGCCTCGACGCCGTAGAAGCGTGCCCGCACACCTTGGTACTGGTACTCCGGGAAACCGTCGTCGTGATCATGGTCAGCTTCGTCGTGGTCGTGATCATGCCCGCCTTCGCGCAGGTTGCCGGTGCCGATAAGGCCGATGTAATTGCGGAAGTGGCTGTAGAACAGCCCGACGCTGCCCTTGTGCGTACCGTTGTCGAAGCGTAACGCCAGGTCGGCGGAAATGGCCTTTTCCTTGTTCAGGCTGGCATCACCGACTTCATAGGCACCGGTGGCAACGTGGGCGCCATTGGCATACAGCTCGTAGAAGGTCGGGGCGCGTTCGGTATAGCCAAGGTTGGCCGCCAGCGACCAGACCGGGTCGAGCTGGTACACCGCGCCCGATGACAGGCTGAACGCATTGAAGCTGCTGGCGCTGTTGGCGTCGACGAAGTTCTCGTTGCCTTTGGCATCCGGGTCCACGCGGGTGTGTTCCATGCGGGCGCCCAGGCTCAGGTTCAGGCGCTCGGTCGCTTGCCACTGTTCGAGCATGAACAACGCCAGGCTGTCGGTATCGGTGTGCGGTACGAAGGCCTCTTCGCCCAGGGCAGAGAATTCGTTGCGGCTGACTTGCGCACCGATCACGCCCTCCACAGGCCCGAGCGGCTGGTGGCGGGCTTCGATACGCGCTTCGTAGCCTTTGTTCTTGAACGTGGTGTGAACCTCGCCTTCCTCTATTTCGCTGTGTTCGTAGTCGGTGTAGCCGGCATCGACCTTGACTGAGCTGAACGGGCCGTCGAGGTCGCGCAGTTCGGAGGCGAAGGCGTAGTGGTCCTGTTTCATGTCCAGGCGCACGCCGGATTCGGCCACCGAGCCGTAGTTGCTGTCGTAGCGGCTGTACGACAGGCCGGCGTAACCGTGGTCCCAGTGGTAGGCACCGCCGATGGCGCCGCCATCCTGGCGGCCATCGCTGTTTTCCAGGCGGTGCTTGCTGCCGGGCTCTTCGGCATCGCGCACTTTCGCGCTACGGGCGTAGCCAGGGATGCGCAGGTCATTGAACTGACGGCTGTTGGCATCCAGGTGCAGGGCGAACGTGCCATCGCCGGCTTCTAGCTTGCCGGCGCTGCTGCGGGTGGTATCGGCGCCACCGTAACGCAGTTCACCGGCGCCGTGAATGCCCTCGATGGGGGCGTCGGGGATGCGGTTATCGAAGGTGTTGACCACGCCGCCAATGGCGTTGCCGCCGTACAGCAGTGCGGCCGGGCCGCGCACGATTTCGACACGATCGACGGTCACTGGGTCCAGCGGCACGGCATGGTCGTAGGACAGCGAGGAGGCATCCAGGGCGCCTACGCCGTTGCGCAGGATGCGAATGCGGTCGCCATCCAGGCCACGAATGACCGGGCGGCTGGCGCCAGGGCCGAACCAGGTCGAGGCGACACCGGGCTGTTTGTTCAGGGTTTCACCGAGGCTGCCGTGCTGCTGTTGCAGCAGGTTGTCGCCTTCGAGCACGGTGCTGGGTGCGGCCAGTTGGCGGTTGCCCAGCGGGTTGGCCGTGATCACCTGGGGTTCAAGTTCTACCGCGTGGCTGGGCGAAGCGGCCAGCCAGAGCGCGACGGCAAGGGGGGAGAGGCGAAGCGGTGCAGACAACATGAGAGTGGGACGTTCCTTGGCAGATGCTCATATAGTGTTACAACATAACATAACTATTTCAGCACAGAGGTTTCTTCCCTGGCCAGCATTTTTCTGCGGCCTCGCCGGATCCCACCCGCCACTACACTCGTGTAAGGTGCGCATCTTTCCCACGGAGTACAGCATGAGCACGGCCCAACACAACGCGCTGCACGGCAAGACCCTCGAACAGATCCTTACCGAGCTGGTGGCGCATTACCAATGGCAGGGCTTGGCCGAACGCATTGACGTGCGTTGCTTCAAGAGCAACCCGACGATCAAGTCGAGCCTGACCTTCTTGCGTAAAACCCCTTGGGCGCGGGAAAAGGTCGAGCAGTTGTACGTGAAGCTGCAGCGTCAGGCCTGAACGTGCTGCGGCGACCTTGGCTGACCGGCATGGCGGTGCTGGGCTGGTTCGGCCTGACCGTGCAGGTGTACCTGGTACTGCTGGCGCGTTGGCAGGAGCAGGCCAGCCTGATCGGCGGCCTGATCAACGTGTTTGGCTATTTCACGGTGTTGACCAACACCTTGGTGGCCACGGTGCTCAGTTATGCGGTGTTTG
>NZ_BLJG01000263.1 GCF_009932375.1 Pseudomonas juntendi | reverse complement strand
ACGACATCGACCTGACTCGCACCGTCGGCTGGTTCACTACCTTGTTCCCGCTGGCCCTCACGCCTGCGCAGGACCTGGCAGGCTCGATCAAGGCGGTCAAGGAGCAACTGCGCGCCGTCCCCGCCAAGGGCATCGGCTACGGCATGCTCCGCCACCTGGGCGATGCGGCGGTGCAGGCCGGCCTTGCCGCGTTGCCGGTGCCGCGTATCACCTTCAACTATCTGGG
>NZ_BLJG01000262.1 GCF_009932375.1 Pseudomonas juntendi | reverse complement strand
GACCCACCCCGGCAAAATTCGCTAAATCCTATTTATCCGCATAAATATGAAAAATAGCGAAATGCTCAAACCCAAACGCAAGCGCCAAAAGCTGTCGGATGTGATCGTCGAATCGGTCAAGCGCTCGATCGTCACCGAAGCGCTGCACCCCGGCGACCGCCTGCCCACCGAGCGTGAGCTGATGGAGCACTTCGAGTGCTCCAAGGGCACTGCCCGCGAGGCACTCAAGGCACTTGAGGTCGAAGGCCTGGTCAGCACCCGCACCGGCCCTGCCGGTGGTGCCTACCTGGCCGAGGTCGGCACCGAGCCCGCCAGCCGAGCGCTGCGCAACTACCTGCACTTTCAGCACCTGGACGGCGAGCAGGTGTACCAGCTGCGCAAAGTCATCGAGGTCGAGTTGGCAGTGTCGGTAATGGGCCAGCTGAGCGAAGCGGACTATGCCGCGCTTGAGGCCAACATCGACTTCTGCAGTGCGCCGGAAGACAGCGAAGAGGGCCAGCGCGAACAGCGCCTGGCGGAGCTGGAGTTCCACACCCTGCTGGCCCACCGCTGCCCCAACCCGTTGCTGCGCTTCATGGCGGTGTTCCTCAACGACCTGCTGCGCGACCTGGTGGTGCTGAAAAAGGCCTACCTGCCCAAGCGCCAGCAGTTCGCCGCAGCCAACATCGACTACCACAAACAACTGCTCAGCGCCCTGCGCGCCAGTGACGAGCCCAGCGTACGCCGGCTGATGCACGAGCACATGTGCGACGCCGAACACCACATGACCGCACTGGAGGGCGAGGTCGCCCGCCACTTCCTGCTGGAGTTCAACCACCACCACTGATCCGCCTGGAAAGAGGCCTGCTCACAGGCCCGGCCGTACCCGCTTTGTCATTGCCACTCCTGCCTAATAACCACAACCAAGGAGTTACCCATGCAAAGACGTACCCTGCTCAAGGCAGGCCTTGCCCTGGGTGCCTTCGGTAGCCTCCCTTTGGGAGCACACCGGGCATTCGCCGATCAACCGTTGACCTTCTATGGGCTCAAGTCCATGTCGGGTGCCTTCGCGAGCTACGGCAAGTACGCCGACATGGGCTCGCGCCTGGCCATCGCCGAATACCCGCAGTTGCTGGGGCGCCCGCTCAAGTACAAAGTCATCGACACCGAAGGCAACGCCGGTAAGGCGGTGCGCAAGGTACAGGAAGCCATTGGCCAGGATGGCGCCCGCTTCTTCCAGGGCTGCACCTTGTCGTCTTCGGCGCTGGCGGTTTCCAAGGAAATACACAAGGCCGGTGGCGTGTTCATGACCCCGGTGGGCGCCGACGAAATCACCGGCAAGGACTGCAACGCCTCGACCTTCCGCTGGTCGGTGCCGACCTACGGCGCCATCCGCGAAACCCTGGTGCCGATGATTCGCCAACTTCCGCAGGCCAAGCGCTGGTACACCATCACCCCGCAATACGTGTTCGGCGACGCGCTGCTGGACAACGCCCGCAAAGTCTTCGCCGAGCAGGGCGTGGAACATATCGGCAATAGCTATCACTCGCTGCAAGAGCAGGAATTCTCGGGTTACCTCACCAATGCCATCGCGGCCAAACCCGACGTGCTGGTGCTGCTCAACTTCGGCAGCCAGGCCTCCAACGCGCTGCGCCAGGCGGTCAACTTCGGCATCAAGGACCGCATGAAAGTACTGATGGTGTGGTCCGCCGGCCTCGACCAGTTCCAGGAACTGGGCAGTGACGTGCTCGAAGGCGTGTACCTGGGCGCGCAGTACTGGCACCAGGTGGATACGCCGCTGAACCAGCAACTGGTTGCCGCCACCCGCAAGGCCTACGGCATCAACCCCAACTACCCGCTGGCCGCCGACTACATCGGCACCAAGGTCATGCTCGAAGCCATCGTCAAGGCCGGCAGCCTGGACGGGGCCGCCGTCTCTGCAGCACTGCAGGGCATGCGTTTCCAGGGGCCGACCGGCGACGAGCTGATCCGCCCGGGCGACCACCAGGTGCTCAAGGATTACTACCTGCTGCGCGGCAAGCCCCAAGGGCAGATGCGCGACGAAGACGACCTGGCCGAAGTCATCAGCTCGGGCCGCTCGTTCGTCGAGCCCGACCACACCGGTTGCGCCTTGGCCTGAAGCCGCGGCGTTAGTCACTCACACTCGTACAGGCAGCCGCGCCGCGCGCTGTCGAGGGCACGCTCATGCTCGATTTGTACCTGTTCCAACTGCTCAACGGCCTGGGCCTGGGGATGATCTACTTCCTCATCGCCGTAGGCCTGACGATCATTTTCGGCTTGCTCAACTTCGTCAACTTCGCCCATGGTGCGTTCTTTCTGCTTGGCGCCTACCTGTGCTACACCGCCGTGGCCATCACCGGCAGCTTCTGGCTGGCGCTGCTGATCGCTCCCTTGGTGGTGGCCGCCCTGGCCTGGGCGGTCGAGCGCCTGCTGATCAAACGCATCTATCACCTGCCACACACCTTCCAGATCCTCGTTACCCTTGGCATCGCCCTGATCATCCAGGAAGCCTCGGTGCTGATCTGGGGCCCCGTGGGCAAGAACATCGCCGTGCCGCCCGAGCTGCGCGGGGTGTTGATCCTGGGTGACTTCATCTACCCGTACTACCGCCTGTTCCTGATCGGTTTCGCCGCACTGATCGGCATTGGCCTGTGGCTGCTACTGGAGCGCACCCGCTTCGGCGCCCTGGTGCGGGCCGGCAGCGAGAGCACCGAAACCGTGTCGCTGCTGGGTACCAATATCTTCCGCCTGTTCTCCCTTACATTCGCCCTGGGCGTAGGCCTGGCCGGCGTGGCCGGTGTGCTGTTCGCGCCGCTGCGCGGTGCCCAGCCCTTCGTCGGCCCGGAAATCCTCGGCATCGCCTTCGTGGTGGTGGTGATCGGCGGCATGGGCTCGTTTGGCGGTGCGCTGGTCGGCGGCCTGTTGGTGGGTGTGGTGCAAAGCATGATGACCAGCCTGTGGCCACAAGGCGCCAGCCTGATGATCTACGGCGCCATGGCGGCGGTGATCCTGGTGCGTCCGTATGGCCTGTTCGGGAGAGCCTGAGATGAGTGAAAAAAACCCTTTGCCAGTCGCCACGGGCCGTGCCCCGGCACTGCTGTTGCTGGTAGTCGCCAGCCTGGTGGCGCTGCCGTTGCTGCTGCCATCGGCCACCCTGGCCACTGAAATCCTGATCTTTGCCCTGGCCGCGCTGGCCTGCAACCTGTTGCTGGGCTACACCGGCCTGCTGTCGTTCGGCCAAGGCATCTTCTTTGGTGTGGGCGCCTATGGTGCGGCATTGCTGATGATCCACCTGCAGTGGGGCATGTTCGCTGCGCTGCTTGGCGCCGCTGTATTCGGCGCCTTCCTCGCGCTGCTGGTGGGCGCCCTGGCCATACGCCGCACGGGCATCTACTTCGTGATGCTGACCTTGGCCTTCAGCCAGATGGCCTATTTCCTGGCCTATACCCTCAGTGGCTGGACCGGCGGCGACAACGGCCTGCTCGACGTACCACGGCCGAACATCGAGATCGCCGGCCATGTGCTGGTCGACCTGGCCGACCCGCGGCACTTCTATGTGTTTGTCGCCGTGCTGTTCCTGCTGATCTTCGCCGGCGCCCTGCGGGTCATTCGCTCGCCGTTCGGCAGCACCCTGCTGGCCATCCGCGAGAACGAGACCCGCGCTGCTGCCATCGGCTATGACACCCGCCATTTCAAGATCCTGGTGTTCATGCTGTCGGGCGCCATCACAGGGATTGCCGGGGCGCTGTACGCCATGCTGCTGCATTTTGCGCCGCTGTCGAACATCGACCTGATGATGAGCGAGAACATTCTGATCATGACCATCGTCGGCGGTACCGGCTCGCTGTTCGGCTCGCTGCTGGGGGCCGGTGCCATCGTGCTGTTGGGCGATGTGCTGTCCGAACTGTGGCCACGCTGGCTGATGCTGCTGGGGGTGATCCTGATCCTGGTCGTGGTGTTCATGCGCGGTGGCCTGTGGGGCGGCCTGGCCGAACTGGCCAAGCGCCTGCTGGCTAGCCGTGCCTCCCACGACAAACCCCAGGCCAAGACCAAGGAGACCTTGTGATGAGCGACTACCTCCTGCAAACCTGCCAGCTGGAGCTGGCATACGGGCCGTTCAAGGCGGTCGCGGGCGTGGACCTCAACGTGCGCGCCGGCACCATTCATACCGTTATCGGGCCCAACGGCGCCGGCAAGACCAGCCTGTTCCACTGCCTGACCGGTGAGCGCCAGGCTACCGCGGGCAAGATCCTGTTCAATGGCCAGGACATCGTCCGCAAGCCGTCCCACGGCCGTGTGGCACTGGGCATGGCGCGTTCGTTTCAGCTCACCAGCCTGTTCCAGAACCTGTCGGTACGCGAGAACCTGCGCCTGGCGGCCCAGGGCCGCGATGGCCTGGGCGCGCTGAACTTCTGGCGTAGCGTCGAGCACAAGCGCAGCCACTGGGACACCGCCGACCAGGTACTGGAGCGCCTGCAGCTGACTGGCCGCGCCAACACCCTCGCCGGCGAGCTGTCGCACGGCCAGCAACGGGTGCTGGAAGTGGGCATGTCCATCTGCGCCAAGCCTACCCTGCTGATGCTCGACGAACCCACCTCGGGCATGGGCATTGATGACATCCCGGTCATGACCGACCTGATCAGCGACCTGGGCCGTGACCATACCGTGCTGTTGATCGAGCACAACATGAGCATCGTCATGTCGATCAGCCAGCGCATCACGGTAATGAGCCACGGCCAGATCCTGGTCGAGGGTACCCCTGAACAGGTGCGCAACGACGAACGCGTGCGCACTGCCTACCTTGGTGAGGCCGCCTGATGCTCAACGTCGATTCGATCCATTCCTACTACGACAAGAGCCATGTGCTCGAAGGCGTCTCGCTCAAGGTCGAGGCTGGCGAACTGGTCACACTGCTTGGGCGCAACGGTGCCGGCAAGACCACCACCTTGCGCAGCATTCTTGGCATCGTTCGCCCTCGGCAGGGGCAGATCAGCTTCAACGGCCAACAGTTGGTCGGCCGTGAAATCTTCGACATTGCCCGGCTGGGCATTGCCCTGGTGCCAGAGCACCGCGGCATTTTCCGCCAGCTCAGTGTCGAGGAGAACCTGAAGATCGCCGTGCGCAAGACCAGCCGCTGGCAGCTGGAGGACGTGTACAGCATGTTCCCGCGGCTGAAGGAGCGGCGCCGTAACGGTGGCTTCGCGTTGTCCGGTGGCGAGCAGCAGATGCTGGCCATCGCCCGCGCCCTGCTCAACGGACCCAAGCTGCTGATCCTTGATGAACCGACTGAAGGTCTGGCGCCGGTGATTGTCGACGAGCTGGTGAAGATTCTGCGGCGCATCAAGGACGAAGGGCTGTCGATCCTGCTGGTGGAGCAGAACCTGATGGTCTGCGATGCCCTTGCAGACCGCCACTACGTGCTGGAGCAGGGTCGGGTTGCCTACCAGGGCAGTGCAGCGCAGTTCCGTGAGGACCCGAGTATCAAGAACCGTTATCTGGCCCTGAGTGCCTGACCCATACCTGCTTTTCTGTACCGGCCTCTTCTAAGGACTACGCAGGACCTGTGGGAGCGGGCAAGCCCGCGAAGAGGCCGGTACCAGCAACCCGATACTTTCAGGAGAGATGAACCATGAACACCCGCATCGATCCCCCGCAGGACCTGCTTGCCCAAGGCCCGCTGGTCAGCCGCGAACGCCTCTGGCAATCGCTGATGGACCTGGCCCAACTCGGCGCCACCGCCAAGGGCGGCGTGTGCCGCCTGGCCCTGACCGACCTTGACCGCCAGGCCCGCGACCTGTTCGTACGCTGGTGCGAAGAAGCCGGCTGCACCGTCAGCGTCGACGCCATCGGCAACATTTTTGCCCGCCGCCCCGGTCGCAACCCGGCCCTGCCGCCGGTCATGACCGGCAGCCACATCGACACCCAGCCTACCGGTGGCAAGTTCGATGGCTGCTACGGGGTCATGGCCGGCCTGGAAGTCATGCGCACCCTCAACGACTTGAAGCTGACCACCGAAGCCCCACTGGAAGTGGTGGTGTGGACCAATGAAGAAGGCTCGCGCTTTCCACCGTGCATGATGGGTTCTGGGGTATTCGCCGGTAAGTTCGACCTGCAGCAGACTCTGGACAAGGTCGATGACCAGGGCCTGTCGGTGGGGGCCGAGCTGCAGCGCATCGGCTATGCCGGCCCGCGCGTACCTACCGGGCATGCCGTGGGTGCCTACTTCGAAGCGCATATCGAGCAAGGCCCGATACTGGAAGACCAGCGCACGACCATCGGCGTGGTCCAGGGCTGCCTGGGGCAGAAATGGTTCGACCTGGTGCTGACCGGTGTAGAAGCACATGCAGGCCCCACCCCCATGCACTTGCGCAAGGATGCGCTGGTCGGTGCCGCCGAGGTCGTGGCTGCGGTCAACCGTATTGCCCACGCCCACCAGCCGCATGCCTGCGGCACGGTAGGCTGCCTGACCCTGCACCCGGGCTCGCGCAACGTCATCCCCGGCCAGGTGCACATGACCATCGACCTGCGCCACCTCGACCCTGGGCACCTCGCTGCCATGGTCAGTGAAGTGCGCACGGCCATCGACACCAGCGCAACGGCACACGGCCTTGCCTGGCAGCTCACCCCGACGGCCGACTTCCCGCCGTTGTACTTCGCCGAGCAGTGCGTGGATGCCGTGCGCCAAGGGGCGCATGCGCTGGGCCTGAGCCACATGGATATTGTCAGTGGTGCCGGCCACGATGCGATTTTCCTCGCCGAGCTGGGCCCGGCCGGGATGATATTCGTACCGTGCGAAGGCGGCATCAGCCACAACGAAATCGAAAATGCCGCGCCGCAGGACCTGGCCGATGGTTGCGACGTATTGCTGCGCGCCATGTTCCAGGCCGCCACCCCAGGAGCCCGCTGAAATGCCTCAGAAAACTGCGATTGGCGAGTTCACCGCTGCCGAACTGCTCGAACTGTACCAGCGCCGCCAGTTGTCGCCTGTGGAGGTGGTCGACGATGTGCTGGCGCGCATCGACCAGCACAACCCGGCGGTCAACGCCTATTGCCACGTCGACGGCGAAGGCGCCCGTGCCGCTGCCCGGGCCAGCGAACAACGCTGGCAACGGGGCGAGCCTTGCGGCCGGATCGATGGCCTACCCGCCTCGATCAAGGACCTGACCCTGACCCGTGGCATGCCTACCCGCAAAGGGTCCCGCACCACCTCCGCGGCCGGGCCATGGGAGGTCGATGCCCCGTTCAGCGCCTTCATGCGTGAGGCCGGTGCAGTCCTGGTGGGCAAGACCACTACCCCCGAGTTCGGCTGGAAGGGCGTCACCGACAACCCGCTGTACGGCATCACTCGTAACCCCTGGAACACACGGCTGACTGCCGGTGGCTCGTCGGGTGGTGCCGCCGCCGCTGCCGCATTGAATCTGGGCGTACTGCACCAGGGCAGCGATGCCGGGGGCTCTATCCGCATACCCTGCGCCTTTACCGGCACCTTCGGCATCAAGCCAACGTTTGGCTATGTGCCGCAATGGCCGGCCAGTGCCATGACCGTACTGTCGCACCTGGGGCCGATGACGCGCACGGTGGACGACGCGGTGCTGATGCTCGACTGTGTCGCCCGCCCCGATCCACGTGACGGGTTGGCTAGTGCGCCACGACAGGCTCCGTGGCTGGGCCAGCAGCAAGACCTGAACGGTCTGCGCATCGCCTACAGTGCCAATTTTGGTTACGTGCAGGTCGACCCGCAGATCGAGGCGCTGGTGGCGCTAGCGGTACAGCGCCTGGCTCGGCTGGGAGCGCAGGTCGAAGAAGTGGACCCCGGCTTCAGCGACCCGCTGGAAACGTTCAATACCCTGTGGTTTGCCGGTGCAGCGCGGCTGGCCGGTACGTTGAGCGATGAACAGCGAGCGCTGCTTGACCCTGGGCTGCGCTGGATTGCCGAACAGGGGGCACGCATCAGCCTGAGCCAGTACACCCAAGCACTGGAGGCACGGGCGGAGTTGATTGCGAAGATGAACGCCTTCCACCAGCGCTATGACGTGCTGGTTTCGCCGATGCTGCCGCTGGTGGCGTTCGAGGCCGGGCACAACGTGCCGCCTGGGTCGGGGATGGGGCAATGGATGGAATGGACGCCGTTCAGCTACCCCTTCAACCTGACCCAACAACCAGCAGCATCGGTGCCTTGCGGGTTCACCCGCGAAGGCTTGCCGGTGGGGCTTCAGGTCGTGGCCGGGCGCTTTGCCGATGATCAGGTGCTGCGGGTGTGCAAGGTGTATGAGCAGCATTACCCGAGCCGGCATTTACAGGCGCCTATTACAGGCTGATAACCCTACTGGCCTTCCCTGCCTCATCGCAGGCAAGCCAGCCCCCACAGGGATCGCCTTAGGGCTGACAGGTGTTTGCCACAAGGTATGGCAGCGCCTGTGAGATTGAGCG
>NZ_BLJG01000261.1 GCF_009932375.1 Pseudomonas juntendi | reverse complement strand
CGCCCACGGCCAGTGGCGGCTCGGTCTCCAGCACGCGGGCTGTTTCCTGCACCACCAGCGGCAAGCTCATCAGCCACAAGCCACCCAGCCCCACGCCAAAACACAGCGCCGCCAGCCGTGGCCGGCGCGCACGCCACCACCATGCGGCAAGCAGCAACAGGAACAAGATGCCCGGCGGCATCAGCCATTGTTTGATGAAAAATCGTATGGGCATCGGCCACACCTCCTTGGCAGGCGTGCAGCCTAAAAGGATCGGCACCGGTCAACAAGGTAGGGCCGGTGCCGATCGCAAGCTGTATGAATGATGAATGACCGTGGCGCGGTAGCCTGCGCCGGGCGCCCTGAACGACTAGCGCTGGCGCAGCGTTCTGGAACTGGCCGCAGTGGCAGCGCGCTTCTGGTCCTTGAGCCAGATAATCTTGGCTGATGCCGGCTCCGCTTGTGGGTAACTGCCGACAGCAGCATTACGGCGCCCCGGAAGGGCTTCCAGGTAGGCCTTGATCACTTCGAACTCTGCGTGGCTGAGGCCACGCAACTCCAGCTCGGCTGGCATCTCGTCGCGCAATCGCACAGAGGTCCTGGCGCTTTCGAGTGCCAGGCCAAGCCGGTCGATCAGGCGCTCGTAAAGCTCCGGTCTGATTGCGGGTAGCTGCGTCTCTCCCATCCGTTCACCTCATTGAAGATAAGAATATCTCCCCCCACACCAGAGCTTAGCGTCGTTGCAAAAAGCAGCCGGGTGCAGCGACCAGCGGCCATTCGCAACGAAGGTTTCCCACGATACGCAGCGCTGCTGTATGCTACGGCGTTCACTCTAAATGACACCGGAGTGCCGGACGCAGCGAGGTTCCGCTGCCTGGAACAAGGTCTCTTCCCTCTCAGCAAAAAGTAGCCATGCACGAACAATACACGCCCCGTGATATCGAAGCCGCCGCCCAGAACTTCTGGGACGAGCAACAATCGTTCGCTGTTACCGAACAGCCAGGCAAGGACACCTACTACTGCCTGTCGATGTTCCCGTACCCGAGCGGCAAGCTACACATGGGCCACGTGCGCAACTACACCATCGGTGACGTGATTGCCCGCTACCAGCGCATGCTGGGCAAGAACGTGCTGCAGCCGATGGGCTGGGACGCTTTCGGCATGCCCGCGGAAAACGCGGCGATGAAGAACAACGTCGCCCCGGCCAAGTGGACGTACGAAAACATCGAGTACATGAAGACCCAGCTCAAGAGCCTGGGCCTGGCCATCGACTGGGCACGTGAAGTGACCACCTGCAAGCCTGACTACTACCGTTGGGAGCAGTGGCTGTTCACCCGCCTGTTCGAGAAAGGCATCATCTACCGCAAGAACGGTACCGTGAACTGGGACCCGGCAGACCAGACCGTACTGGCCAACGAGCAGGTCATCGACGGCCGCGGCTGGCGTTCCGGCGCGCTGATCGAAAAGCGCGAAATCCCGATGTACTACTTCCGCATCACCGACTACGCCGATGAGCTGCTGGAAAGCCTCGACGAACTGCCGGGCTGGCCTGAGCAGGTCAAGACCATGCAGCGCAACTGGATCGGCAAGTCACGCGGCATGGAAGTCCAGTTCCCCTACGACCAGGCCAGCATCGGCCACGCCGGCACGCTCAAGGTCTTCACCACCCGCCCCGACACGCTGATGGGTGCCACCTACGTCGCCGTCGCCGCCGAGCACCCGCTGGCCACCCAGGCTGCCCAGGGCAACCCGGCGCTGCAGGCGTTCATCGAAGAATGCAAGGCCGGCAGCGTTGCCGAAGCCGACATGGCCACCCAGGAGAAGAAGGGCATGGCCACTTCCCTGCTGGTGGAGCACCCGCTGACGGGCGAGAAGCTGCCGGTCTGGGTCGCCAACTACGTGCTCATGCACTACGGCGATGGCGCGGTAATGGCGGTGCCGGCTCACGACGAGCGCGACTTCGAGTTCGCCCGCAAGTACAACCTGCCGGTCAAGGCCGTAGTACGCACCAGTGCGGGCGATGAAGTCGGCAACGAGTGGCAGGACGCCTATGGCGAGCACGGCCAACTGATCAACTCCGCCGAGTTCGACGGCCTGGACTTTGCCGGCGCCTTCGACGCCATCGAAGCAGCCCTGATCCGCAAGGACCTGGGCAAATCGCGCACCCAGTTCCGCCTGCGCGACTGGGGTATCAGCCGCCAGCGCTACTGGGGCTGCCCGATCCCGATCATCCACTGCCCGTCCTGCGGCGACGTGCCCGTGCCAGAAGACCAGTTGCCGGTGACCCTGCCGGAGAACGTGGTGCCCGATGGTGCCGGCTCGCCACTGGCGCGCATGCCAGAATTCTACGAGTGCAGTTGCCCGAAATGCGGCGCTGCGGCCAAGCGCGAAACCGACACCATGGACACCTTCGTCGAGTCGTCCTGGTACTTCGCCCGCTACGCCTCGCCGAACTACGAAGGTGGCATGGTCGACCCGAAAGCGGCCAACCACTGGCTGCCGGTCGACCAGTACATCGGCGGTATCGAACACGCCATCCTGCACCTGCTGTATGCGCGCTTCTTCCACAAGCTGATGCGTGACGAAGGCCTGGTCACCTCGAACGAGCCGTTCAAGAACCTGCTGACCCAGGGTATGGTCGTGGCCGAAACCTACTACCGCGTTGCCAGCAACGGCGGCAAGGACTGGTTCAACCCGGCCGATGTCGAGATCGAACGCGATGCCAAGGCCAAGATCATTGGCGCACGCCTGAAGACCGACGGCCTGCCAGTGGAAATCGGCGGCACCGAGAAGATGTCCAAGTCGAAGAACAACGGCGTCGATCCGCAGTCGATGATCGACCAGTACGGCGCCGATACCTGCCGCCTGTTCATGATGTTCGCCTCGCCACCTGACGCGAGCCTGGAATGGTCCGACTCCGGCGTCGAAGGCGCCAGCCGCTTCCTGCGCCGTGTCTGGCGCCTGGCCCAGGCACACGTTGCCCAAGGCCTGCCGGGCAAGCTGGATGTCGCCGCCCTGGACGACGCACAGAAGGTCATTCGCCGCGCCATTCACGCCGCCATCAAGCAGGCCAGCACCGACGTCGGCCAGTTCCACAAATTCAACACCGCCATCGCCCAGGTGATGACCGTGATGAACGTGCTGGAAAAAGCCCCGCAAGCCACGGCGCAAGACCGTGCCTTGCTGCACGAAGGCCTGGAAGCCGTGACCCTGCTGCTGGCGCCGATCACCCCGCACATCTCCCACGAGCTGTGGAAGCAGCTGGGCCATGATCAGGCCGTGATCGACGCTGGCTGGCCAGCGGTCGACGAAGCCGCGCTGGTGCAGGACACCGTCACCCTGGTGGTGCAGGTCAATGGCAAACTGCGCGGGCAGGTCGAAATGCCGGCCGCCGCCAGCCGCGAAGAAATCGAAGCCGCCGCGCGCAGCAACGAGAACGTCCTGCGCTTCATCGACGGCCTGGCCATTCGCAAGGTCATCGTGGTACCGGGCAAGCTGGTCAACATCGTCGCCAACTGATGGCAACGCCCGCCCGCAGCCACTGCGGGCGGGCGGAACAGGCCCACAAGGGAGCAACAACATGATCAAACGCAATTTGCTGGTAATTGGCCTGGCGGTCATGCTCAGCGCCTGCGGTTTCCAGCTGCGCGGTACTGGCACCAACGAGCTGAGCATCAAGGAAATGGACGTCAGTGCGCGTGACGCGTACGGGCCTACCGTGACCGAACTGCGCCAGGTGCTCAAGAACAGTGGCGTCAATGTGCACACCGGTGCGCCGTACCGCCTGGTATTGACCAACGAACAGCAGCGCGAGCGCTCGGCCAGCTACAACAGCGGTAACCGCACTGCCGAGTACGAGCTGACCACCCAGCTCGACTACAGCATCCAGGGCTTGAACAACCTTGAACTGCTGAGTGACAAGCTGGAAGTGCGCAAGGTGTATGTGCGCGATGCCTCGAACATCACCGGTTCCGAGCAGGAAGCTGCCCGTTCCCGCCTGGAAATGCGCCGTGACCTGGTCAACGCCATGGTCGTGCGCCTGCAGCAACTGACCCCGGCCCAGCTGGACGAGCTGCAGCAAAAAGCCGATCAGCGTGCCCAGGCTGAAGCGGCCGCCCTTGAGGCCGCACGCCGCCAGCAGGCGGAAACGCCGCAGCAGTCGCCCCTGGAAGTACCGGGCAACTAAGCCCGTGCGGGGTGCCTTCGGGTGCCCCGCCTACTGCCCATGAAGCTCGCCCCCGCCCAACTCAACAAGCACCTGCAAGGCGCCTTGGCCCCGGTCTACGTGGTCAGCGGTGACGACCCGCTGCTGTGCCAGGAAGCCGCCGACGCCATCCGCCAAGCTGCGCGCCAGCAAGGTTTCGACGAGCGCCAGGTCTTCAGTGCCGACACCAACTTCGACTGGGGCACCCTGCTCCAGGCCGGTGCCAGCCTGTCCCTGTTCGCCCAGCGGCGCCTGCTGGAACTTCGCCTGCCCTCGGGCAAGCCGGGTGACAAGGGCGCTGCAGCGCTGATGGAATACTGCGCCAACCCCGCCGAAGACACCCTGCTGCTGGTCAGCCTGCCCAAGCTCGACGGCAGCGCGCAGAAGACCAAGTGGGGCAAGGCGTTGATCGAAGGTGCCCACTGCCAGTTCATCCAGATCTGGCCGGTGGATGCGCACCAACTGCCGCAATGGATCAACCAGCGCCTGCAGCAGGCCGGCCTGTCGGCGCAGCGTGACGCTGTCGACCTGATTGCCGCGCGCGTAGAAGGCAACCTGCTGGCTGCCGCGCAGGAAATCGAAAAGCTCAAGCTGTTGGCCGAAGGCAACCAGATCACCGTCGAAACCGTGCAGTCGGCTGTCGCTGACAGCGCCCGGTTCGACGTTTTCGGGCTGGTAGACGCCATTCTCAACGGTGAAGCTGCACATGCCCTGCGCATGCTCGAAGGCTTGCGCGGTGAGGGGGTCGAGCCCCCGGTGGTTCTCTGGGCCCTGGCGCGTGAGCTGCGCCAGCTCGCCGGCTTGGCCCAGCAATTCAGCCAGGGTGTGCCGCTGGACAAGGCGTTCAGCCAGGCGCGCCCACCGGTCTGGGATAAGCGCCGGCCGTTGGTCAGCAAGGCCCTGCAGCGCCTCTCGGCGCAGCGCTGGGCGCAACTGCTGCAGGATGCCCAGCGTATCGATGCGCAAATCAAGGGCCAGGCCGAGGGTTCGCCGTGGACGGGCTTGGCGCGGTTGGCATTGCTGATGGCCGGTCAGCGCCTGGCACTACCCCCTCTATAACGGTCACAGGCCCTATCGCGGGCAAGCCAGCCACAGGGTGCGCGTCAGGGCTGTCGGTGTTTGCCACAAGTTATGCAGCGCCTGTGAAACCGAGCGCCGCCCGCGCGGCGCAATCGCGAGCTGCGCTCGCTCCTACGTTTGTTTCGGGCCAGTAACGCCTGTGACAGGCGCGCGCGGCCGCCTTGTTTGTACGGCGCGATATTGAGGCATGCACCAAGGCGTTCGCGCGCGAA
>NZ_BLJG01000260.1 GCF_009932375.1 Pseudomonas juntendi | reverse complement strand
TTCCCAACCCTGACACCTGTTTTTGCTCCTTTGGGTGTACCTGCCCGGCCTTGATGGCCGGGCTTTTTTATGCCTGGTGTTTTGTGGATGGCTGTGCCGGCCTGTTCGCGGGCTTGCCCGCACACAGGTATATCACCGCACTTGAGTCCTGTGATTTACCTGTGGGAGCGGGCAAGCCCGCGAACAGGCCGGCACAGCCCCACATTCCTCATGGTTGATCACAAAGCCTGCAACCCGCTAAGGTCGCCGCCTTGATTCACGAGAGACAACCATGGGCTACCTGATAATCGTCGCGCTGATCCAGGCGTTTTCCTTCAGCCTGATCGGCGAGTACCTGGCCGGGCACGTCGACAGCTACTTCGCCGTGCTCGCGCGGGTGCTGCTGGCCGGCCTGGTGTTCCTGC
>NZ_BLJG01000259.1 GCF_009932375.1 Pseudomonas juntendi | reverse complement strand
AACCATAGAGTCTCCCACAGGTACTGCATAAGCCCTGAGGCCTGTGCGGTCAATGTGGGAGCTGGCTTGCCGGCGATAGGGCCAGTACAGGCTTACTTGTGCAACCAGCTGAGGAAGCCGCCCTTCTTGATCAGGGCCGGCTTCTGCAGCAACAACGACTCCCGGCTCTGGCGCCGGAACCGCTGCAACTTGCTCAGCGCCGTCTGCACATCGCCACGTTGCGCCAGGCAACTTTTCACCTGCTCTTTGTCGATGCGGTACAGCACGCAGCTGGTCAGTGTACGAAACTCGGCCAGTGACTCGTCTTCGTCGATGATCCCCTCGACCCCCAGCACCTCGCCCGGCCCCATGCGCCCGGCCTCCAGCAGCTTGTCGCCATCGCGCACAGAGGCCGACACCACGCCGCTGCCAATCACCAGCAAATGCTCGGAATGCGCGCCTACCTCCAGGATCACCTGATCCGCCAGGTACTCCACCGCCGTCATGCGCTGGCTCAGTGCGTCACGCTCTTCAGCGCTTAGCGAACGGAACACCCGCACCTCGTCCAGCACTTCGCGCTGGCGGCTGCGTGGCGGCATGGCCAGGTCGACGTTCCACATCACCCCGCTCGCCTCCAGGTGGCGGTGCGCCAGGTCGAACAACTGGTTGCGTGCCGCAGTCTTGCCGCCCATGTCGGCAATGAACCCGCTGGCCTCGTACTCCACCGACTCCAGTGTCGAGGCCTTGACCGACACCTTGGGCGCAGGTGAAGCAAGGATCGCGCTGGTGCCCTGCAGGGCTTTTTCCAGTGCGTCGAACACCCGCCTGGGCCGCACTTTGGCCGGCACTACCACGTTGATCGACACACCATGCACATCCGCCGGCCTGCTGTGGTTGAGCAGGCGCGCCTTGGCCGCCACCGAATTGGGGATCACCGCCAGGCTACCTGTGCCCGTGAGCAGGCGCGTGGCCCGCCAGTCGATATCCAGCACCTTGCCTTCGGTGCCGTCGATCGCGATCGAATCGCCAATCTGGTAGGGCCGCGTGGTGTTCAGCACGATGCCGCTGAACACGTCAGCCAGCGTGCTCTGCAACGCCAGGCCTATGACGATGGCCATCACGCCCGAGGTGGCCAGCAGGCCCTTGACTGGCAGCTGCAGCACATAGCCTGCGGCCGCGACTACCGCGGCAAGGAAGATCAGCGCCCCCAGCACGTCCTGCAGCAAGCGCCCGCCGTGGCTACCCCGCGCTACCAGCAACAGGCCGAACACCACGGTGACCGTGCGCGCGCCAAACAGCCACCAGCCGATGGCCAATACCGTGGCCATCAGGTTGCGCGGCACATCGTCCGGCCAGGGCGGTGGCTGCAGCGGGCTCATGCCGGCGGCCACCAGCACCGCGCTGAACAACAGGAAAAGCACCAGCCGCATACCGATGCGCCAGGCCCGGTGCTGGAGGGGGATCAACTGCCAGATTACGAGGTCGATCAGGATCAGGGCAGTACCGAGCAGCAACGGGGACGACTGGATGAACGCCAGCATGGTGGTCTCGGGAGTGAGGGGAGGGCTGTGGGTAGTAATAGAGCAGGTTGGCCGGGCAGGCAATGGGCGCCTGCATGCGGGTAAACCCGCCCTGAGCGAGATGCGGTCCCTGTGGGAGCGGGCAAGCCCGCGAAGAGGCCAGCAAATCCAGCGCCAATCTATCGTTCCCGAAACAGAACGCTAAAGCCAAAAACCGCTATCTACCGCTCCAAAGGTGACGGTTTTAATCTTCTCCCATCAACGCGAAACACCCAACTTGCTGAACTTCAAACCCTATGGAGCAACGACCATGACCCACTTCAAATACAACCGCCTGAACAAAGACGATGCCGCCGTACTGCTGGTCGACCACCAGGCTGGCCTGCTGTCGCTGGTGCGCGACATCGAGCCGGATGCCTTCAAGAACAACGTACTGGCCCTGGCTGACCTGGCCAAGTTCTTCAACCTGCCGACCATCCTCACCACCAGCTTCGAACAAGGCCCCAACGGCCCGCTGGTCCCGGAGCTGAAAGCCCTGTTCCCGGACGCGCCGTACATCGCCCGCCCAGGCCAGATCAACGCCTGGGATAACGAAGACTTCGTGAAGGCGGTGAAAGCCACCGGCAAGAAGCAGCTGATCATCGCCGGCGTGGTCACCGAAGTGTGCGTAGCCTTCCCGGCGCTGGCCGCCCTGGAAGAAGAGTTCGACGTGTTCGTGGTTACCGATGCCTCCGGCACCTTCAACGCCATGACCCGCGACGCCGCCCATGACCGCATGAGCCGCGCTGGCGCCCAGTTGATGACCTGGTTCGGGGTTGCCTGCGAGCTGCACCGCGACTGGCGCAACGACATTGAAGGCCTGGCCGCGCTGTGCTCCAACCATATCCCGGACTACCGCAACCTCATGACCAGCTACAACGCCTTCAACGCCAACAAGTAAGCCGCAGCCGCGGGCACCCTCAGCCGGTGCCCGCGCAGGGCAGCACACTTATCCAATCCAGCGCCCGTTGGCCGTTGCACAGTGGCTGTGGGCAAGCTCACCCAAGGAACGCCGATGAACACCGCACTCCAAGACAACCGCGAAGTGGTGACCGTATGCCTGCAGCACCAAGTGCTCGATAGCACGCCGGGTACCTCGGCCGCGCAACCGCCGCGCTGGAAGCAGGCGCTGCTAACCTACCTGGTGATCTGCCCGATGACCATGGTCGTGCCGCAACTGCTGGCGCCGCTGTTTGCCCGCTACCCGCAACTGGGGGGCGCGATCACCGGCAACCTGATCGTCAACCTGTTCGTCATTCTGCCCGTGGTGTTCTACATCATGCCTTGGGTGACCCGTCGCTGCGCCAACTGGCTGCGCGGCTGAGTCAGCCCCTGACCTCGATAATCCAGGAGATACCGCTATGAGCACGTTCGTTACCCGCGATGGTACTTCGATCTACTTCAAGGACTGGGGCACCGGCAAGCCCGTGCTGTTCAGCCACGGCTGGCCGCTGAATGCCGACATGTGGGACACGCAGATGGAGTTCCTGGCCAGCCGCGGTTACCGCGCCATTGCCTTCGACCGCCGCGGTTTCGGGCGCTCGAGCCAGCCATGGAACGGCTACGACTACGACACCTTCGCTGATGACATCGCCCAGCTGATCGAACACCTCGACCTGCGTGAGGTGACCCTGGTGGGCTTCTCCATGGGCGGCGGTGACGTAAGCCGCTACATCGGTCGCTACGGCACCGAGCGGGTCGCCGGGCTGGTGCTGCTGGGCGCCGTTACGCCGGTGTTCGGCAAGCGTGACGACAACCCCGAGGGTGTCGACCTGTCGGTGTTCGAAGGTATCGTGGCTGGCCTGCGTGCCGACCGGGCGCAGTTCATCGCCGACTTCGCCGCACCGTTCTATGGCATCAACCATGGGCAGCAGGTATCCCAGGGCGTGCAGACGCAGACCTTGAACATAGCGCTGATGGCGTCGCTCAAGGCCACCCTGGATTGTGTGACGGCGTTCTCCGAAACCGACTTCCGGTCGGACATGGCCAAGGTCGATGTACCGACGTTGGTGATTCATGGCGATGACGACCAGATCGTGCCGTTCGAGACTACCGGCAAGCAGGCGGCGGCGCAGATTCGTGGGGCTGAGCTGAAGGTGTACGCCGGCGCGCCGCATGGGTTTGCCGTGACTCATGCGCAGCAGCTGAATGAGGACCTGCTGGCGTTCTTGAGTCGCTGAACAAGCCGGGGCCGCTTTGCGGCCCCAATCGCTGGCAAGCCCAGGCAACACAAAACTTGATCAGGGCTAACCTTCAACAGCCCCACCGCACATCCATCCAAGCCTTGCCCTTGTATCGGGCGGCATGCTCTGCAGGCGCGCCTGCCGCCGCCGCGCCCAGAGACGGAGAACACCATGCCCCAGGACCGCCACGACAAGACTCGTCGCCAGTTCCTCGCCAGCAGCACCGTACTGGGTGCTGCCGGCGCGCTCTGGTCTGCATTGCCCTTCACCGGCGCCGCCGGTTCCGCTCACGCATCCACCCAAGGAGGTTCCATGACCGCCGACCTGATTCTGTTCAACGGCAAGCTGCACACCGTTGACCGCGAAAAGCCCACTGCCACCGCCGTCGCCATCAAGGACGGCCGTTTCATCGCCGTGGGCAACGACGCCGAGGCCATGGCCCACAAGGGCGCCAGCACGCAAATCGTCGACCTCAAGCAGCGTACGGTCATCCCCGGCCTGAACGACTCGCACCTGCACCTGATCCGCGGCGGCCTGAACTACAACCTGGAGCTGCGCTGGGAAGGCGTGCCGTCGGTGGCCGATGCCCTGCGCATGCTCAAGGACCAGGCTGCGCGCACGCCTACCCCGCAGTGGGTGCGTGTGGTGGGTGGCTGGAACGAGTTCCAGTTCGCTGAAAAACGCATGCCGACCCTGGAAGAAATCAACCAGGCTGCACCCGATACGCCGGTGTTCCTGTTGCACCTCTACGACCGCGCCTTGCTCAACCGTGCCGCACTCAAGGCTGTCGGCTACGACAAGAGCACCCCGAACCCGCCGGGTGGCGAAATCCAGCGAGACAAGTTCGGCAACCCGACGGGCATGCTGATTGCCCGCCCGAACGCGATGATCCTCTACGCCACCCTGGCCAAAGGGCCGAAGCTGCCGCTGGAGTATCAGGTCAACTCGACCCGCCAGTTCATGCGTGAGCTGAACCGCCTGGGCCTGACCAGTGCCATCGACGCTGGCGGCGGCTACCAGAACTTCCCCGACGACTACTCGGTGATCCAGGAGCTGGCCGACAACAACCAGCTGACAGTGCGCATTGCCTACAACCTGTTCACCCAGAAGCCCAAGGAAGAACTGGACGACTTCAGGAAGTGGACATCCAGCGTCAAGCTGCACAGCGGTACCGACTTCCTGCGCCACAACGGCGCTGGTGAAATGCTGGTGTTCTCCGCCGCCGACTTCGAGGACTTCCTCGAGCCGCGCCCGGACCTGCCGCAGACCATGGAAGAAGAGCTGGAGCCGGTGGTGCGCCACCTGGTCGAGCAGCGCTGGCCGTTCCGCCTGCATGCCACCTACAACGAATCGATCACGCGCATGCTCGACGTGTTCGAGAAGGTCAACCGCGATATCCCGTTCAATGGCCTGCCGTGGTTCTTCGACCACGCCGAAACCATCACTCCGCAGAACATCGAGCGCGTGCGTGCGTTGGGCGGCGGCATCGCCATCCAGGACCGCATGGCCTTCCAGGGCGAGTATTTCGTCGACCGCTATGGCGCCAAGGCTGCCGAGCAGACCCCGCCGATCAAACGCATGTTGGAGATGGGCGTGCCGGTCGGCGCGGGCACCGACGCTACCCGCGTGTCCAGCTACAACCCCTGGACCTCGCTGTACTGGCTGGTCAGCGGCAAGACCGTTGGCGGCATGGAGCTGTACAAGGAAGGCCTGGACCGCGAGACCGCGCTGCAGCTGTTCACCCAGGGGAGTGCCTGGTTCTCCAGCGAGCAGGGCAAGAAAGGCCAGATCAAGGTAGGCCAGCTGGCCGACCTGGCGGCCTTGTCGCTGGACTTCTTCAGCGTCGAGGAAGAGGCGATCAAGGGCATCGAGTCGGTGCTGACCATTGTCGATGGCAAGGTTGTGTACGGTGCCGGCGAATTCGACCGCCTCGGCCCACCGCAGGTGCCGGTGCTGCCGGAGTGGTCTCCAGTAGCCAAGGTGCCGGGGCACTGGCGCGTGGGTACGCCGTCGCTGGCGGCAGCCGTGCACCAGTGTTCGGGGCCGTGCGGGGTGCATGCGCACAGCCATGACAAGGCGCGCAAATCGAGTGTGCCGGTCAATGACTTCCAGGGGTTCTGGGGGGCGCTGGGCTGTTCGTGCTTTGCTTTCTAAGCTGATGTGTCGAAAAGAAGGGGCTGCTTTGCAGCCCTTCGCGGGCACGCCCGCTCCCACACGTTAGGCGCTGAACTCAAGAAATGCGCGATCCCCTGTGGGAGCGGGCGTGCCCGCGAAGGGTCGCGCTGAAAGCCCGACTTTAGAAGCTACCTTTGAGCGGGTATTCGATGATCAGGTAGAGGCGGTCGATGTCATCGCCGCCCTGGGCCTGATTGGCACGGTGGCTGACGTGGGAGAACGACAGGCTCAGGTCCTTGGCGGCACCGGACTGCACCACGTATTTCAGGTCTATGTCGCGCTCCCAGTGCTTGCCGCCGTTGCCGTACTGGTTCACATAAGCCCCATTTGCCGGGGCATGGCTGCCATTGATGTTGCGGCCACTGACGTAACGGCCCATCAGGCTCAGGCCGGGCACGCCCAGGGTGGCGAAGTCGAGGTCGTAGCGCAGTTGCCACGAGCGCTCGCCAGGGCCGTTGAAGTCGGCGTACTTGATCGAATTGGCCAGGTAGATGGAGTCGCCACCGACGAAGTCGAACGGAGTGTCGCCCTCGACCTTCTGATAGGCCAGGCTCAGCGCCTGGGCACCGAAACGGTACTTGGTCAGCAGGCTGTAGGCGAGCGTGTCGATCGCACCGGCGCTGGCGCTACCGGTGTCACGGGTGTGGTAAAGGTTGCCGTCCAGGCGCCAGTTGCCTTCGGTCAGGTTCAGGTTGAGGTAGGCCTGGCGCCAGGTGTCTTGCAACTGCCCGGCATATAACGCGCCGCCGAACGGGCCAGAGGGCGCGAAGCTGGCGCCTGCCAGGCTGATGGCGCGGTTGTGGGTGGTGGCGCCGTAGCCGCTGAAGTCGTCGTGGGTCGAGCTGTTGTCCTGGTTGTTGAAGGCGGTGAAGCGCCCGGCCTGCAGGCGCCAGTCGGGCAGGTCATTGTTCTCGACCAACCAGCCGGTGGCGTATTCGGGGTGCAGGCGTTTGTCGCCGGTGTCGAACACCGGGGTTTCAACCATCATTTCCCCGTAGCGCAGCTGGGTGTTGCCCAGGCGCAGCTTGAGCGCGGCGCCGGCGCTGGAGTAGTCGGACTCGGCGCGGCCATCGCTGTCGCGTGGCAGCAGGCCGGTGCCGGCGTGGCCGCGACCGCCGTCGAGCTTGAAACCGAGAAAGCCATGGGCGTCGATACCGACGCCAAGCGTGCCTTCGGTGAAGCCCGAGCGGACCTCGCCGATGAAGCCCTGGGCCCATTCCTGGCGGTAGTTCTGGCCACTGCCGGAAGGTGAGCGAAAGTCGCTGTGCAGGAAGTAATTGCGGCTGAGCAGCGACCAGCCGGGTTCAGCGGCCTGGCTGAGTGCCGGGCACAGGGCGAGGGTGGCGAGCAGGGCGCGGCCTGGTCCGTGGGTGGCGCGGATCATGGGGGGGCTCCGGCGGATGATCCGGGAGTGTGGGTGAAGGATAGGCCAGGGGTCTTGTAAGGGTGTGCTGGGCCCTGTGCGGTACCTGTGGGAGCGGGCATGCCCGCGAAGAAGCCAGCTCAGGACTCAAGCCATGTCGCTGACCGCAAACTCTTCGGCCAAGTGATCAATCAACGCCCGTACCGAAGGCAGCAACCCACGCCGCGACGGGAATATGGCATGCACGATGCCACAGCGCGGGTGCCAGTCCGGAATCAGCTCCACCAGCCGCCCCGCCGCCAGGTCCTCGCGCACGGCCACCCTTGGCAAGTGCGCAATGCCGACCCCGGCCACCACGAAATGGCGCAAGGCAAACAGGTCGTCGGTGACCATGCGTGGTTTGTGCGGGATGACGATGCTGCGGCTGCTGTCTTCACCCCGAAACAGCTCCCACTGGTACTCGCGCTGGGCGCTACCCCAGTGCAGGCTGGGCAGCGTGCTGAGCAACTGCGGGTCGAAACCTTGGGGCAACTGCTCCAGGTACTGAGGTTGGCCGACCAGGCACTGGGTGCTGTTGCTTAGCACCTTCATCACCATGTCGGTGTTTTCCAACGGTGGAAAGCGCACCCGCAAAGCGATGTCGAAGCCCTCGTGCAGCAGGTCGACGCGGCGGTTGGTACTTTCGATGAACAGCTCCACCTGCGGGTACTTGAGCATGTAGCGGGTCAGCATCGGCCCGACCCAGGAATTGAGCAGGGTGGTCGGGCAACTGATGCGCACCAGCCCGCGCGGTTCGCTGCGGTTGCGCTCGATGATCTCCGCCGCACCCTCGGCCTCCACGCGCATGGCCAGGCAGCGGTTGTAGTAGGCCTGGCCGATCTCGGTGAGCGAGCAATGGCGGCTGGTGCGGTGCAGCAGGCGCACGCCCAGGCGCTCCTCCAGGTCGGCGATGCGCCGGCTGAGCTTCGACTTGGGCATGTCCAGCGCCCGGCCTGCCGGGGCGAAACCACCGTGCTCGACTACTTGGGTGAAGTAGTAGAGGGAGTTGAGGTCTTCCAATGATCGGTCTCCGGGTTTTGGCTTGCCGGCAGCCCCTACACAGCCATCGTTCACGAAACGGAACGCTAAAGCCAGATTCTGCTGACTACCACCGCAAAGGTGATGATTTTAATCTGTGTCCATCAACGCGAAACACCCCGAACAGCTGAAAAATTCATAAACCTTTGGAGCACAGACCATGAGCAAATTCACCTACAACCGCCTGAACAAAGACGACGCCGCTGTACTGCTGGTAGACCACCAGGCTGGCCTGCTGTCGCTGGTGCGTGACATCGAGCCGGACAAGTTCAAGAACAACGTGCTGGCGCTGGCCGACCTGGCGAAGTTCTTCAACCTGCCGACCATCCTCACCACCAGCTTCGAGCAAGGCCCCAACGGCCCGCTGGTACCGGAGCTGAAGGAGCTGTTCCCGGACGCGCCGTACATCGCTCGCCCCGGCCAGATCAACGCCTGGGACAACGAAGACTTCGTCAAGGCGGTGAAGGCGACTGGCAAGAAGCAGCTGATCATTGCGGGTGTGGTGACCGAGGTGTGCGTGGCGTTCCCGGCGCTGTCGGCGCTGGAAGAGGCATTTGACGTGTTCGTGGTGACTGATGCTTCCGGCACCTTCAACGAAATGACCCGCGATGCGGCGCATGACCGCATGAGCCAGGCCGGTGCGCAGATGATGACCTGGTTTGGCGTGGCCTGTGAGCTGCACCGTGACTGGCGCAATGATGTGGAAGGGCTGGCGGCGCTGTGCTCCAACCACATTCCGGATTATCGGAACCTGATGACCAGCTATAACGCGTTGACTGCAGGGAAGTAACACCAAGTAACCTGATGGTTGAGTTCCACTAAGAGCGATCGTTGACTTGATACAAGAGTGTTGATAGCGTTTCAGTTGAGCGCGAAACCAGCTGCCATTCAGCGGCAACAGCTGGCGTAGGAACCCCGTCGATGGCTGAATCATCAGCGTCGGGTGAGACCTCCACACCCCGGCTTGAGGGTGTGTATATGAATATCAAGCATGCTTACAGGGCCACTGGTGACAGTGGCCCTTTTCTTTGCTCGGTAGCAATGTATACCGCTTATAGAGCAGCTTCCCGTGGCGATGCTTGTTCAGAGATTTTGCATCGCACTGCATGAAATTCCACAGCATTTTGCCTTTGTCGAGTGTCACAATCACAAGCATCTGCCGCTTGGTCTCGTAGACGCCTATAAAAGCCAGCCTGTTGGTGCCATTGGTGTATGCCACCTGCCACACCTCAAATGGTCCGATCAGGGTATCGAGGGCGACTTTGACATAGCGCTCCCGGGCATCCTGTCGCTTCTCGACGATGTGATGGATGCAGCTACGCTGAATCAGGATGTCACCCATCGGGCTCCTGATGACTACCCGGCTGGCATCTTTTGTCCCTAAGCCCAAGTGTTGCGCAGCAAGTTCGACTGCGGCGTCATGTGACTCGGCAGCTGCTAGTAATTCGATAGCCTGGGCGCGTAGTTCGCGCGCAAGCGTTTTGAGGTCGGGCAGCTTTTCGTCAACCCAATTCTTCTGGCGCTTGCTCTCGGCGACTTTCGCGGTTGGGTGGTTGGGGCTCAATGAGATACCTGGCTGCGATAGGTGCCGCTGACGCGGTGACGGCGAAGTGAGCCTAGAGAGAAGGGTTGCGGCGAACAATCAGACGCGGGGTGACGCGCCGTGTAGGGTGTTTCCTATATTGAGGCTGAGCAGGCCAGGCACCTCGGCCTGCTCATGGCGGCTGTGATGCCCTTCAACTTGCGGGCTGCGACTCGATACCCTCCAGCAATGCTTTCAACCAACCCTCCTGCCATTTCAACTGCATCCAGGTTGCCCCAGAACAGGCTCTTGCCGGTTTCGCCCAGGTGTTCCAGGGCTTTGTAGCCACAGCCGTGAGCGCCCGCAGGTACCGGCCCTTTCGCGGGCTCGCCCGCTCCCACAGGTGTCGCGCAAGCTTCAAACCCAGTGCAGAACCTGTGGGAGC
>NZ_BLJG01000258.1 GCF_009932375.1 Pseudomonas juntendi | reverse complement strand
CGGCCCATCGCGACACAAGGCCGCTCCTGCAGGGATACGCGGTTCCATGCCGGTCCGCGCCACGGGTAGGAGCGGCCTTGTGTCGCGATGGGCTGCAAAGCAGCCCCCAAGGCCATTGAATTCAGATCCAGGAATGCCGCGCGGGCAAGGTCCCGTTAAGGTGGTAAGCCCCAACCGCGTGGTACTTCCAGCGCACCGGGTCATGCAGCGTGTGCACCCGGGCGTTGCGCCAGTGGCGGTCGAGGTTGAATTCGGCAAGGGTGGCGCGGCTGCCAGCCAGCTCGAACAGCTTTTCGCTGGCCTGCAGGGCAATTTCAGTGGTCAGCACCTTGGCTTCGGCCACCGCAATGGACGCGCGCGCCGCGCTCGCGGCATCCACGGGCGCGGCGCTGACCTCGTCAAGCACCTGCGCGGCCTTGCGCAGCAACGCTTGCGCCGCATGCAGTTCAAGCTTCAGGCGCCCGACGTCAGCGATCACGTAAGGATCGTCGCTGGCGCGCTCGACATTGGCGTCGACCCAAGGCCGCGACTTCTCGCGAACGAACTTGATCGCATCTTCGATGGCCGCTTCAGCGATACCTGCATCGATTGCTGCCTGGATCAACTGCGAGACCGCGCCCTGGGTATTGGGTATATCGCGCTGGCGCCAGTTGTCGATCACCAGCGCCGCCTCCACCGGCACCTGGTCCAGCAGTACCGTGCCGCTGGCGGTGGTGCGCTGGCCAAACCCGGACCAGTCATCGACGATGCGCAACCCCGGGCTGCCTCTACGTACGAACGCCAGGCGCTGACGGCCGTCGTCGTCCAGGGCTTTGACCGCCACCCAATGGGCGAACAGGGCGCCGGTGGAATAGAACTTCTCGCCACTGATGCGATAACCGTCGCCGTTGCGGGTGATACGCGCGGTGAGCGTGAGGGTGTCCTTGCTGCCGCGCTCGGGCCCGGCATTGCCGATGCGCCAGCCTTCGAGCACGCTGCGGAAAACAAACGCCTGTTGCGCTTCGCTTGCCGTCAGGCGCAGCAATTGCAGGATGCCGAACTGGTTCTGCGGGATCTGCCCCAGGGCCGGGTCGGCGGCGCTGATCAGGCGGAACACTTCGGCGATGGTGGCGAACGAAACATCGGGGCCACCGTGGGCCTTGGGTACGCTGATGCTACCCAGCCCGCTGCGGGTGAACAGCTCGACCTCGGCCCATGGCAGCTTGCGTTGCTGGTCGCGGCGGGCGGCATGCTCGCGGGCGACCTCGGCCAGTTCGCGTGCCGCTTGCAAGGCTTCGGCGTCGTTGCGCAACACCTTGGCTGGCAGCAACGGGGGAGCGCTGTCGAGATCGCTGTGTAATAGGCTGTTGGGTTGGCTGGACATCAGTACCGCTCCTTGGCTGTACTCAATGCCCTGGCGTTACGCACTGGGGAAATTGTGATGCTGACCATTCCTGACCTCGCGAAAAGTAAAGCCGCTACAGCTGGTCGCGGCGAACGTGTGCTGGTCCGGTGGTCCGGTTGATATACCCTAAAGCTTTATAAAGATTTAATGAACTAACTCTTTGGAATATATATAGAAGGAGAGATTTCCGCGGCTACGCCGACCTCTTCGCGGATGAACCCGCTCCCACAGCGTTAACCCTGTGGGAGCGGGCGAGCCCGCGAAGGGCCCAGAGCAGGCCTACTCGGAAGCAGCAGTCCCAAGGAACTTGCGCAAGAACTGCCGGGTACGCTCTTCCTTCGGCGCCGCAAACAGCGCTTTGGCCTCGCCTTGCTCCACGATCACGCCTTTGTCGAAGAAGATCACCCGGTTAGCCACGTCCCGGGCAAAGCTCATTTCGTGGGTGACGATGACCATGG
This sequence comes from Pseudomonas juntendi, assembly GCF_009932375.1. GTDB lineage: Bacteria > Pseudomonadota > Gammaproteobacteria > Pseudomonadales > Pseudomonadaceae > Aquipseudomonas > Aquipseudomonas juntendi. Next base: position 5,783 of record NZ_BLJG01000258.1, on the reverse strand, counting down.
TGCGCCTTTCTTCCGCCAGGCCGCGAATGGTCGCCAGCACTTCACCCACCAGTTCCGGGTCCAGCGCCGAGGTCGGCTCGTCGAACAGAATCACCTCGGGCTCCATGGCCAAGGCGCGGGCGATGGCCACCCGCTGCTGCTGGCCACCGGACAGGCGACGCGGGTAGGCATCTTCCTTGCCCGCCAGGCCAACCTTGGCCAGCAAGCGGCGGCCCAGTTCGACAGCCTGTTCGCGCGGGGTCTTCTTGACGATCACCGGCCCCTCGATCACGTTTTCCAAGGCTGTGCGGTGCGGGAACAGGTTGAAGTTCTGGAACACGAACCCGGCCTGCTGGCGCAACCGGCGGATCGCACTTTGCTGCCCCCCCAGTGGGCGGTTGGCATCAATGCTGATGGCGCCGATCTGGATCTGCCCGGCGTCGGGCGTTTCCAGCAGGTTCAGGCAGCGCAGGAAGGTGGTCTTGCCCGAGCCGCTGGGGCCGATGATGGCCACCACCTCGCCGGGCTGTACGGTCAGGTCGATGCCGTTGAGCACGGTCTGGCCCTTGAACCGCTTGGTCAGGCCTTTGACTTCAATCATGCTCAATGCTCCTGGTCATGCTGGTTGACCCGCGCTTCCATACGGTTCTGGAAGTGCGCGAGGATGCTGCACAGCACCCAGTAGATAACCGCCACCGCCACGTACATGGTGAACACTTCGAAGGTGCGCGCAGTAATCAGCTGCGCCTGGCGGAACAGCTCGGGTACCTGGATGGTGGCTGCCAGGGCGGTGTCCTTGACCAGCGAAATGAAACTGTTGCCCAGCGGTGGCAGGGCGGTGCGCAGGGCCTGGGGCAGGATCGCACGGCGCATGGCCTGCACCCGGGTCATGCCGATGCTGGCCGCGGCTTCCCATTGGCCACGGTCAATCGATGAAATCGCCGCGCGCAGGATTTCGCAGATGTAAGCCGCCATGTTCAGCGACAGGCCAATCAGCGAGGCCGGGATCGGGTCGAGTTCGATCCCGATCTGCGGCATGCCGAAATAGATCACGAACAGTTGCACCAGCAGCGGCGTGCCGCGAAAGAACGACACATAGATCCGCGCCAGCCAGTTGAGCGGCAATACTTTCGACAGCCGCATCAGCGCCAGGGCAAAGCCCAGCACCAGGCCGAAGGACATGCCGCCCACGCTGAGCAGTACGGTGTAACCCGCGCCTTTGAGCAGGAAGGGCGCGGAGTCGGCGACGAGTTGCAGGCTTTCGGCGATCATTTAGTGACATCGGCACCGAAATATTTTTCCGACAGCTTGGCCAGCGTGCCGTCAGCCTTGAGCTTGTCGATGGCCTTGTTGATGGCCGCCAACAGTTCAGGCTCGCCCTTGCGCAGAGCCACGCCGCTTTCCAGGCGCGAGAAGGCATCGCCGGCCAGTTCTGTGTCCTTGGCTTTCTGCGCGTATTCCAGCGCCGCCAGGCGGTCGATCAGGATGGCGTCGATGCGGCCGTTGCGCAGGTCGGCGAATTTGCTCGGGTCGTCTTCATAAGTGCGCACCTCGGCTTTCGGTACGTCTTGTTTCACCCACTGCTCGTAGTTGGTGCCTAGACCCACGCCGACTTTTTTGCCGGCCAGATCCTGTGCACCATTGATATTCAGCTGCTCGGCCTTCTTCTTGAGAATCAGCGCCTGGATGCCGGAGATGGTGTAAGGCTCGGAGAAGTCATACTTCTTCTTGCGTTCTTCCGAAATGGTCACCTGGTTGACCACAATGTCCAGCCGTTTGGACTCCAGCGCGGCGAGGATACCGTCCCACTTGGTTGGCTGAATCTTGGCCTTGACCCCCAGCTCTTTGGCCAGCAGTTCGGAGAGCTCGACTTCAAAACCGGTCAGCTTGCCGTTTTCATCCTGAAAGCTGAACGGCGGGTAGGTGCCTTCGAGGCCGACGTTGATCACGCCTTTTTCCTGAATGGTTTTCAGCTCTTCGCCGGCGAAGGCCTGGCCGAGCAGACCAGCACCCAGCACAAGGGCCAGGCTGGCATTGAGTAGCGGTTTGGCGAACTTCGACATGGCAGAGCCCCGCGCGTGTTGTGTAGGGAGAGGGTGGCGACTATAGAGTTGGCTTTTTAGGCCTGGAAATAATAAAAAATTATTTTGTTATTTCCACTTTGTTCGTTATCAGAGCGTGATTGCTTTGAGGGTAGGCGAGGTTGCCTGCGCCGTCACCGCAGGGTGTGCCCGACATGGCGCAGGATGGAATAAAGCGTAGTTTTTTCCAAGAGGCGGATTTGCCGTAGAGTGGATTGCACGCAGGCATGCCCGGCCCTTTCGCGGGCATGGCGAAACAACCCGATGGCCTATACGGCAGGAGAAAACCGTGAGCGAACAACCATTATCCGGGCGCTGGCAGTTGCAGAGCATCGTAACCGGCCTGCGCGGCGCGCGTGAGCAGTGGCGCACCCGCAATGGCCGCAGCAGCGGCGAGCAGGGTGGCCGCGAGCTGCCGTCGCGCGAGGCGATGCGGCAGATCCTCGAGCAACTCTGTGGTGCGCTGTTCCCTATGCGCCTGGGCCCGGTCGACCTGCGCGAAGAAAGTGAAGATTTCTACGTGGGCCACACCCTCGATGCCGCCCTGACCGCCTTGCTGGCCCAGGCCCGACTGGAGCTGCGTTACGCCGCCCGGCAAAGCCAGGCCGAGCTGGCCGGTGTGGATGCTCACGCGCTGAGGCTGGTACAGGATTTCGCGGCAGCCTTGCCAGCGCTGCGGGTGTTGCTCGACACCGATGTACTGGCTGCCTACCACGGCGACCCGGCGGCCCGTAGCGTCGATGAGGTGCTGCTGTGCTACCCCGGCGTTCTGGCGATCATCCACCACCGCCTGGCGCACCATCTGTACCGGGCAGGCCTGCCACTGCTGGCGCGCATCAGTTCGGAACTGGCGCATTCAGCCACAGGTATCGACATTCACCCTGGCGCACAGATCGGGCCGAGTTTCTTCATCGACCACGGTACGGGGGTGGTCATCGGCGAAACCGCGATCATCGGCGAGCGCGTGCGTATCTACCAGGCTGTGACCCTTGGCGCCAAGCGTTTCCCAAGCGACGAGTCGGGCACCTTGCACAAAGGCCTGCCACGCCACCCAATCGTCGAAGACGATGTGGTGATCTATGCCGGCGCCACGGTACTGGGGCGCATCACCATCGGTAAAGGCTCGACCATTGGCGGCAACGTGTGGCTGACCCGCAGTGTGCCAGCCGAGAGCAACATCACCCAGGCCAACTTGCAGCTGGATTGCCAAGACAAGCATTGACCTGAAATTTGCCTGGCGTGCACCGGCACTTTTCAAGGTGAAACGCGCTCCTACAAGGACCGCACAGCGAGCGACCGATGTGCGCGCCAGGCGCGGGTTCACCCGCGAAAAGGCCGGGCCAGAAGCGCGCCAGTCGGCGCCCCAATTCGCATTGAACACCGATCCATGTTTAACTTGAACGCTTGTTCAATGAAAAAACGCTGGTCCGCTGCCGGTGTTCAACAGGAGGATTCCTTTGCTGAACCCGTTCATTCCGAACCTCACGTCTTTTGACGAGGTGCCTGCCCCATGAGTGCACCGACCCCATCCGTTTCCAACAGCAAGATCCGCATGAACCCGCCGGTGTTCTACTTTGCGGCAAGCTTCATCCTCATTTTCGGCCTGGTGGTCATCTCCAACCCGCAAACCGCAGGCGACTGGTTGCTGGCGGCGCAGAACTGGGCGGCCAATACGGTCGGCTGGTACTACATGTTGGCAATGACGCTGTACCTGGTCTTCGTGGTGGTCACCGCCTTGTCCGGCTACGGCAAGATCAAGCTCGGTGCCGACCACGACGAGCCCGAGTTCAGTTACCTGTCATGGGCCGGCATGCTGTTTGCGGCTGGCATCAGCATTACGTTGTTCTTCTTCTGTGTGTCCGAACCGCTGACCCATATGCTGCAGCCGCCCCAAGGCGAAGCAGGCACTGCCGAGGCCGGGCGCCAGGCCATGCAGATCCTGTTCCTGCACTGGGGGTTGCATGGCTGGGGCGTGTTCGCCTTCGTCGGCATGGCGCTGGCCTACTTCGCCTACCGCCATAACCTGCCGCTGGCGTTGCGTTCGGCGCTGTACCCGCTGATCGGCAAGCGCATCAACGGGCCGATCGGTTATGCGGTGGACGGCTTCGGCATCATCGCCACCGTGTTCGGCCTGGGCGCCGACATGGGCTTTGGCGTGCTGCACCTGAACGCCGGCCTGGATTACCTGTTCGGCATCAGCCACAGCCAGTGGGTGCAGGTGATCCTCATCACCCTGATGATGGGCGCGGCAGTGGCCGTAGCCGTTGCCGGGGTAGAGAAGGGCGTGCGGGTAATGAGCGACATCAACCTGTTCCTGGCCTGCGCATTGCTGCTGTTCGTGCTGTTCGCCGGGCCTACCCAGCACCTGTTCAACACCCTCATCCAGAACCTTGGCGATTACCTGGGCGCCTTGCCGCGCAAGAGCTTCGACGTGTATGCCTACGGTGAGAACCGCGACTGGCTGGGTGGCTGGACAGTGTTCTACTGGGCCTGGTGGATTGCCTGGGCGCCGTTCGTGGGCTTGTTCATTGCGCGCATTTCCCGCGGCCGTACCATCCGCGAGTTCGTCTTTGGCGTGCTGCTGATCCCGCTGGGCTTCACCCTGGCGTGGATGTCGATCTTCGGCAACAGTGCCCTGGACCAGGTCATCAACCACGGCATGACCGCGCTGGGCCAGTCGGCCTTGGACAACCCGTCCATGAGCCTGTACCTGCTGCTGGAAACCTACCCCTGGAGCAAGGTGGTGATCGCCACCACGGTGTTCATCAGTTTCGTGTTCTTCGTCACCTCGGCCGACTCGGGCACCGTGGTGCTGTCGACCTTGTCGGCCACCGGTGGGGATGCCGATGAGGACGGGCCGAACTGGCTGCGCATTTTCTGGGGCGCGATGACCGCGCTGGTCACCAGTGCGCTGCTGTTCGCGGGCAGCATCGATTCGCTGAAGTCGGCGGTGGTACTGACCTCGCTGCCGTTCTCGTTGATCTTGCTGTGCATGATGTGGGGGTTGCACAAGGCCTTCTACCTGGAGTCGCAACGGCAGATCGCGCAAATGCACTCGCTGGCACCGTTCGCCCAGTCACGCCGCGGCCGTGGCGGTTGGCGCCAGCGCTTGAGCCAGGCGGTGCACTTCCCGTCGCGTGACGAGGTGTACCGCTTCATGGACGATGTGGTGCGCCCGGCGATTGCCGATGTGCGTGAGGTGTTCGAGCAAAAAGGCCTGGTGCTGATTACCCAGGATGACCCAAGCCACGACAACGTCAGCCTGAAAGTGGGGCATGGTGAAGAACAGCCGTTCATTTACCAGGTGCAGATGCGTGGCTACTTCACGCCATCGTTCGCCCTGGGTGGGCTGGGCACGCAGGAGTTGAAGAACCGCCGCTACTACCGGGCGGAGGTGTACCTGAGCGAAGGCAGCCAGAACTACGACCTGGTTGGCTACAGCAAGGAGCAGATCATCAACGACATCCTCGACCAGTACGAGCGGCACATGCAGTTCCTGCATCTGGTCCGCTGACCAGGCTTTCCTGCTCTGGCCTCTTCGCGGGCACGCCCGCTCCCACAGGTACATCACAGGTTTCGAAACCGGTGCCGGACCTGTGGGACCAGGCGTTCCTGTTCTGGCCTCTTCGCGGGCACGCCCGCTCCCACAGGTACATCACAGGTTTCGAAACCGGTGCCGGACCTGTGGGACCAGGCGTTCCTGCTCTGGCCTCTTCGCGGGCA
>NZ_BLJG01000257.1 GCF_009932375.1 Pseudomonas juntendi | reverse complement strand
CGGCTTTTAGCGCCTGCTCTAGCGTGGCGTGAAAAGGGCTGAGTTTGTTAAAGATCGCGCGGCGTTGGTACACCGGCTGCTTGGCCTCAGGTGCTCTGACCCACTTGCGAATCGTGTTGCGCGCCAGCCCGGTGCGCTTGGCTATCTCATGCAGCGACAGCTTGTCGCGGAAATACATCCGCCGAATTTTGCCCATCATTTCCATACTGATCACCCTGTGTTCTCCTGCTCAAAAATTGAGCAGAAGCAGTTGAACACCTGGGTCAGTTTTCAGTCGGCAGAACAGCCTCTACTGGGTCAGTTTTCGGTCAGCGGCAACACCCTGGCCCGCTACTCGTCCCCCGAGGGACACCTGATCTGCGACTACCGCTATGGCCTGAGGGAGGCCATTGCCGACGGGGTGTGCCGCGCGCCCCGCATCGTCCTTCTCGATAACCAGAAGGTGAAGCTAACTGAAGAACTGGAGACCGAGAGCACCGTCAGGCTGTTCCCCAGCATCGCCAAGCTGCTTGGTGAATCCCCCGTCACCTTCGAAGAGCTGTTGCGCCATGACGAGGTGATCGACCAACTGCTCGGCCTGGGATGCGCCAAGCTGGATGAGCTTCGCCAGATCAAGCCGGATGCAGCCGGCCTGGTGGTCGCCACCGATATTGAGCACGCCCAGCAGATTGTCCAGGCTCTGGAAGCCAGCGGGGAAGGTTGCCGCGTAGTGACCAACCGGACTCCGAATGCCCAACAGGTGATCAATGCGTTCAGGCACAGTGATTGCCGCTGGATCGTCGCTGTTGGGATGATCAGCGAGGGTACGGATATCCCCCGCCTGCAGGTGTGCTGCTACCTCAGCCGCATCCGTACTGAGCTGCACTACCGGCAAGTCCTGGGGCGCGTGCTGCGGCGGATGGGCGAGTCCGATGATCAGGCTTGGCTGTTCATGCTGGCGGAGCCAACATTGCGGCGCTTTGCGGAGCGCATTGCGGATGATCTGCCGGATGACCTGGCAGTGCTGAGCCGGGTGAAGATGCCCGCTGCCTCTTCTGGTTCGATGGCTGGTGGGATGGGGGCTACCTGCGATATCGATGGCTGCGGTGGAGGCGAGGCCGGGCAAAGTCTTGGTGCAGGTTTGGCGGGTGCCTACTCGCTGGGGGATTTTGCTGCTGAGCCGAGCTATCAGGTCAGTTTTTCTCAGCACTATCGGCAGTTGTTGTTGGCTTGCCTCTGATGGTCGGTAAGCAGTTAGCCCCAACTAGGGTGAGGCTGCCCGAAGTCTGACCGAGCCAACACAGGCCAGTCACCAGCCTTTCACCAATTCCGCGCCGAGCGGCCCAATGCGCTCTCGGGGCGTTCAGCTATTCGCGAAAGGCATCTCTTGGCCGATAGCTGGTCCGCTTTGTGCCACAAGCGGACGTTAAGTCGGTGAGTTATCTGTCTTGGCAAATCGGTTTGGGCCTAAGCCCTCGCTACACAGGAAATGGCGGCAACAACCTGGCCAGCAATAAAAAGCCGCCTTGCGGCGGCTCTATCCCTAAAGCAGTCATGCCCAAACTGGACGGTCAAAGGGAGGATTTCACTAAACAGGCTCTACTTATCGCTCCAGGGTTACCGGGGCCTGCGGGGCAATGTTCACCTTGAGTTCAAAGATGTCCGGCCGGGCATAATGGCCGACGACATCAAAGTCCAAGTTGGCTTGGCTAAGCAGATCCATATTGAGGTCTGCATAGATTTCTGTCTCGCAGTCGAACACCGGCCCTGCCAGTACTTCTCCGAGCGGACTTACAACCATGCTGCCCCCTCGCATCACGTAATCGTCCTCGTTGAACTCCAGGCCGAATGCATCGCGGTGCTGTTGTGGGTATTCACCAAGACGGATTGCCTGGCAGGCTGACAACACATAAACACGCCCTTCAAGAGCAATGTGCACCATGGAGCTGGCCCAGGACGGACGGTCATCTGCTGTCGGGGCGCAGTAGATCTGAACACCCTGGGCATACATGGCCTGGCGTAGTGCTGGCATGTAGTTCTCCCAGCAAATCACGCTCCCCAGGACGCCAAAATCAGTTTCTACAGGCTCGATTGTCGAGCCATCACCGAAGCCCCAAATTAGTCGTTCCTGGCCGGTGGGCATCAGCTTGCGGTGGTAACCGGCAATACCCCGGCCTGGGGCGATGGTGACCGCGGTGCAGTAAAGGGTGCGACCGAAGCGCTCGATTACACCAATCACAGTGGTAACCCCTGTGTGCTCGACACTTTCAGCAAGCAATGCCAGTTCCGGCCCATCCAGCGTCACAGCCCCATCGACATAGCGTTGGTACAGCTCACGCCCGCTGATGCTGCGATTACCCACTACGCTACCGAAAGCTATCCCCTTGGGATATCCGCCAATGAACGCTTCAGGGAATACGGCCAGCCTTGCACCTTGATCTGCTACGCGCCGCAGAATTGTGGAAGCCTTTTCAACGCTGGCTGCAGGATCATAAGGAACAGAGGCGGCCTGGATGACTGCAATTTTGGTCATGAAAAACTCCTGAGGGCAGTAAGAACCTAGAAACGTGTGATGTCGTTGTCGCGGGTTTCCGGCAAGGTCTTCCACAGCACGATGAGGCATGCCAGCGAGACGGCTGCTAGATAGGCGGCAGGGATGTTCGCGTCGCCAGCCTGGCTAATCAGGGCGGCGGCAATGAAGGGGCCTGGGCCTGCGAGTGTCGCCAGGGCCAGGTTGTGACCGAGCGCTGCTCCCGTGGAGCGGATGGACGCTGGAAAGACTTCAACCAGCAGCACCACATCCATCACCGCAGTTACAGCCACAAGTAGTCCCAGAACGATCAATCCTGCGAGGATTGCCACTGGGTTGCCGGTGTTGAGCAGCAGGAAGATTGGATAGGCCAGTACAGAGAGTGCGGCAGCAGCACTGAGCAGCAGCTTGCGTCGCCCGATGCTGTCGCTGAGCCGGCCGATCAGTGGATTGGCAATGACATAGACAACCAGCGCGATGCTGCACAGCCATAGTGCATTGCTTCGTGGTAGCCCAACGGTAGTGACCAGGTGGTTATTGGCGTAGGTGATGAAGTAGTAGAGCGAGACGCCGAACAGCGCTGAGAAGGCGAAAGTAGTGATGAAGGCGCGACGGTGTACAGACTTGCTCGGTGCTTCGAACTGTTGTGAATCGCGTTGACGTACCAGCTCTTCATACACGGGGGTATCACCCAGCTTCCGGCGGATGAAGATGGCGATACCGGTCATCACGATGGAGGCAACGAATGGGATCCGCCAGCCCCAGGACGCCAGTTGCTGGTCATCGAGTGTTGAGGTGAGGCTCGCGGCGGTGAACGTACCAAACAAGAAGGCCAAGCCAGCCGTTCCAGTGATAACGCTGGCTGCCGTCGCGCGGCGGTTGGACGGAGCACTCTCTACGATGTAGATACCTGCGCTAGACCATTCGCCCCCTACCATCATGCCTTGCACGAAACGCATGACGATCAGCAAGACAGGTGCAGCGATACCGATTGCCTCATAGGTGGGCAAAAGTCCGATGATCGTGGTGCACACACCCATACCGAAGACAGTGATGATAAGCACCGCGCGGCGACCGAGGCGGTCACCGATGGGCCCCAGAATCAATGCTCCAAATGGTCGCGATACGAAGCCTACGGCGAACACTGCCAGCGACGACAGCAGCGATACACCTGGGGCGCTAGAGGGGAAGAACAACATACCGATCACGGCAGCGAAGTAGCCGTAGATGGCGAAGTCGAACCACTCCATGAAGTTGCCGATACCCACCGCGATTGCACGCTTGCGAATGTCTGACTGCTCACCCTTGGTATGGATACTGCTTGGATTTACTTTTTTATTAATTGCGTCCACGGTGCTCCCCAGCTTTTCTTAGGTGTGTATGGGCAGCAGACTATGAATCCTCTCGGCCGCAGAGCAAACGATTAGAAAATATGAGCCGGATTAGTGTACGTAATATCTCGAGAATTGATCTGAACCTGCTGCTGACGTTCCACTGCCTGATGACCGAGCGCAGTGCCACCCGAGCCTCGGCCATGCTGCATGTGACCCAGGGGGCAGTTAGCTCGGCGTTGCGTCGTTTGCGTGAGCATTTCGGAGATGAGCTCTTTATCCGCACCGCTTCCGGAATGCAGCCAACCCGTAGGGCGATGGAGCTGGCGCCGAAGATCGCCGAGGCCCTTACGTCTATCTCAGGCGTGCTTGGGGCAGAGCCGGATTTCTCCGCACACGACTCGAGCTACATTTTCAACATCGGTCTGTCCGATGATATTGAGGCCTATCTCGCTCCGCGGATCGTTAACGCCGCAGCGGATCAGGGGCTGGGAGTGAGCTTTTCGTTCCATCAGAGCAACAGCTCACTGTGGAAACAGTCGCTACAAGATCCGGACATGGATCTAGTGATTTGCAGCGAGCCGAAAGACTTCAGCAGCGGGTATTCATCCAAGGTGCTGTTTTCCTCGTCATACTCCTGCTTGTACCTGCCTGGCGCAGACAATGCAGGCACACCTATCGGCCTGGAGGAGTACTTCGAGGCAAGCCATGTGCGAGTTTCCTATGACGGCCGCCGCGGCTTTATCGACGACATGTTCGAAGCGGCGGGCTATTCGAGGCGTGTTATAGCCTCATTCACCCACTTCAGTGGCGCGCTCACCACGTTGATCAGCAGCGGCGCGATAGCCACAATTCCCACGTTCGCCGCCGAGAGCTATTCGGCCATGACTCGGCTAAGTATTTGTCCGGCGCCGATTCCGGTTCCATCATTTCGATGCTTCATGGTTTGGGACATTGCCAAGAACAGTAAGCCTCAGCACGAATGGCTGCGGCTATTCATCGGGCAGCTGACACAGAAGCTTGCTTAGACTTGGTCGCAGGTAGCCAGGAGTTACGGGAAAAAGGGGGCGGATTTATTGGAATCATCGACCGCTTCTGACCGATTTGTGCCGGTCGTCAAGGACCGCTTCGGATCACTCTCAACCGGATCGCGGGCCAGCTGATTTGCTAAAAACCCGCGCCAAACTCAACGAAGGATTTCGCATGATCCGTTTTTTTTGGTTCTTCGCGGAGTCT
>NZ_BLJG01000256.1 GCF_009932375.1 Pseudomonas juntendi | reverse complement strand
CTACGGTTGGGCTCTAGTCTCGGGCGGTCGCTGCGAAATCAGCGACCGGCTTTGACAGGCCGCACTCGTCAACCACATGGCTTTTGCCGTTATGGCAGCTGTGCATGGGGCACTCATGTGCGCCGGGTTTTGGTTGACCTACCGGTCTGTCAACCCATGTCCAGCTGCCTCCTTCTTGTTTGACAGCAGACCGGTGGTGGCATCACTTAGAGGTCATCCAGCATGCTTAAGATCGTCCCCGATCCACCCCACACTTACCATTCCCTAGAAGACACACTCATCCAGGCTGCGGAGTACGCCCTGTGCGCGCAAACGGTCGCGCAGCAGGCGGTGCTGCTGCAGCCCAAGTCGCCAGGCTCGGTACTGATCATGGCGACGATGCATGAACTCGAGGCGTTGCGAGCGCTGCTTGAGGCAGCCTTGATCCAGGCCCAGTTGCCTTCTGAGCCGCGGACGTTGCATTAAGGGCTTCAAGCCTTGCGTTGCCTGAGCTGGCCTCTTCGCGGCAAAGCCGCTCCCACAGGGATTTTGCGCTCGGCTTTGCGCCTGTGACGAACCTGACCTGTGGGGGCGGGTTCACCCGCGAAGAGGCCGGAACAGGCGCAGCTAAGTTCAAGGGAATAAACAATGACGACAGAAAACACCAAACCCAATACCACCGTTGGCAAAACCATGTTTTACCAAGGCGAAAACAATACCCACGCGTTGTTCTGCATCGCCCCAGGCATCCCTTGCCAGGATGCACGAGAACAAGCGTCGGAACTGATGGGCTATGTGCGGGATTTGACCATTGACGGCCTGATGGACAACAAACCGCAGTTGCTCTGGGCTTCACATTATCTGAGCGCGTTGGCCAAGGCGCTGATGGATGATGCTGAGTTGGGGATGATGCGCTAAGTGATGGGTTGGCAGGGCTGGCCTCTTCGCGGGCACGCCCGCTCCCAAAGGTTTCGTGTGAGGCTAAAACTAGTATTTCTGCCAGTATCAAAATCCCTGCCGCTGTTCACAATGGGTATCAAGCGACCTCCATTCATCCAGCACGGTAGGGACTTGAACAATGAGCAAAGCATCAAACAGTACGCTGTTCTTCTACCAGGGCAACAAGCTCGTCACAGTGAAAGAAGGCGCTCACCATCGCGCAATCTTACGTAATGCAGAACAACCGCTGGCAGAGCTGAGTACAGACGACACCAAAGCCGGCGGCCCGCTGGCAACCGATCAGATGGGCTCGGTGCTTGCCGTGCAAGGCTCAGTCAAGCAGCCATAAAAAAAGAGCCCCTAAGATGAGGGGCTCTTTGTTACATCACGCGATCAAGCAGCGCCCCACATCTTGTGCGGGTCGATCACAAACTTCTTCGGCACCCCGGCATCAAACTCGCCGTACCCTTCCGGCGCCTGGTCCAGGTTGATCACCTGCACGCCCACCACTTCGGCAATGTTGATGCGGTCCCACATGATCGCCTGCATCAGCTGGCGGTTGTATTTCATGGTGGGGGTCTGGCCGGTGTGGAAGCTGTGCGACTTGGCCCAGCCCAGGCCGAAGCGGATGCTCAGCGCGCCGATCTTGGCGGCAGCGTCCACCGCGCCCGGGTCTTCGGTCACGTACAGGCCCGGGATACCGATGTTGCCGGCTACGCGGGTAACCTGCATCAGCGAGTTCAGCACGGTGGCCGGGGCTTCGTGCTTGGCACCTTCATGGCCATGGCCGCGGGCCTCGAAGCCAACGGCGTCAACGGCGCAGTCCACTTCCGGCTCGCCGAGGATATCGACGATCTGCTCGTGCAGCGGGGTGTCCTTGGACAGGTCGACCACTTCAAAGCCCTGCGACTTGGCGTGGGCCAGGCGGGCCGGGTTGAGGTCGCCGACGATGACGCAAGCGGCGCCCAGCAGGCGCGCCGAGGCAGCGGCGGCCAGGCCGACCGGGCCGGCGCCAGCGACATACACGGTGCTGCCTGGGCCTACGCCGGCAGTGACGGCGCCGTGGTAGCCGGTTGGCAGGATGTCGGACAGGCAAGTCAGGTCACGGATCTTCTCCATGGCCTTGTCGCGCTCGGGCAGTTTCAGCAGGTTGAAGTCGGCATAGGGCACCAGCACGTATTCGGCCTGGCCGCCGGTCCAGTCGCCCATGTCGACGTAGCCGTAGGCACCGCCGGCGCGGGCCGGGTTGACGGTGAGGCACACACCGGTGTGCATCTCTTTGCACGAGCGGCAACGGCCGCAGGCAACGTTGAACGGTACCGAAACCAGGTCGCCGATCTGCATGCGCTCGACGTCGCTGCCTTTCTCGACGATTTCACCGGTGATTTCATGGCCCAGAACCAGGCCGACCTGGGCAGTGGTGCGGCCGCGGACCATGTGCTGGTCGGAGCCGCAGATGTTGGTGGAGACCACCTTCAGGATCACGCCATGCTCGATTTTCTTGCCGCGTGGGTCCTGCATTTTCGGGTAGTCGATCTTCTGCACCTCGACCTTGCCGGCGCCGAGATATACCACTCCACGATTGCCAGACATGCTCTTACCTCGCTTGATTTTTATTTATGCAGCGGTGGTTGAACGCGCCGCCATCCTTGGGCGGCATGTGTTTCTGGATGAGGGGAATTGTGGGCCTGATGGGGCCGGGTGCACTGACTGGGAGCGACAGGGAGATGCCATTTAGCGGCAGGTTTGTCGTTGGAAGGTATGGGGGCAAACAGAGGTGCTGGCCTGTACCGGCCTCTTCGCGGCTGAAGCCGCGCCTACAGGTAAAGCACAGCCTTCGAGGCCTGTGATATCCCTGTGGGAGCTGGCTTGCCGGCGATCACCGGCGTAGCCGGTGCCATACACCGC
>NZ_BLJG01000255.1 GCF_009932375.1 Pseudomonas juntendi | reverse complement strand
GCTGAAAGCTGAAAGCTGCAAGCTGCAAGCTGAATGCTGAATGCTGCAAGCTGAAAGCTGCAAGCTGAAAGCTGCAAGCTGAAAGCTGAAAGCTGCTGATTACACCGGCCGGCCTCTGCTTGCCACTTGCAACTTGCCGCTTGCAGCTTGCAGCCCCAAGCCCCAAGCCCCAAGCCCACCTCAAAAGGACATTCCCCATGCGTATCGTTGTTGCATTGGGCGGCAACGCCCTGCTGCGCCGCGGCGAACCCATGACCGCTGACAACCAGCGTGCCAATATCCGCACCGCCGCCGAACAGATCGCCAAGATCCACCCCGGCAACGAGCTGGTCATTGCCCACGGTAACGGCCCGCAGGTCGGCCTGCTGTCGTTGCAGGGCCTTTCCTACAAACCGGACGAGGCTTACCCGCTGGACGTGCTGGGCGCCGAGACCGAGGGCATGATCGGCTATATGATCGAGCAGGAGCTGGGCAACCTGCTGGCCTTCGAAGTGCCGTTCGCGACCTTGCTGACCCAGGTTGAAGTCGACGCCAACGATCCGGCCTTCAAGGACCCGACCAAGTTCATCGGACCGGTCTACAGCAAGGACGAGGCCGAGCGCCTGGCCAACGAGAAGGGCTGGGTGGTCAAGCCTGACGGCGACAAGTACCGACGCGTGGTGGCCAGCCCGAAACCCAAGCGCATCTTTGAAATCCGCCCGATCAAGTGGCTGCTGGAAAAGAGCAGCATCGTGATTTGCGCGGGCGGCGGCGGCATCCCCACCCTGTACGATGAAAACCACAAGCTCAAAGGGGTGGAGGCGGTCATCGACAAAGACCTGTGCTCGGCACTGCTGGCAGAGCAACTGGAAGCCGACCTTCTGATCATCGCCACCGACGTGGATGCGGCGTACATTGACTGGGGTAAACCTACGCAGAAAGCCATCGCCCAAGCGCACCCCGACGAACTGCAGCGGCTGGGTTTTGCCGCGGGGTCCATGGGGCCGAAAGTGCAGGCCGCCTGTGATTTTGCCCGCCATACCGGCAAGGTGGCAGTGATCAGTTCGCTGGAAAACATCGAGGAAATCGTCAAAGGCACAGCCGGCACCCGTGTTTCGACCGCGAAGCCGGGGATCAGCTACCGTTGAATGCAGTGGGCGGGCCTGCGCGGCCCGTCATTTTCGACCTTCCCAAGGAGCTTTCCATGGCCCAGTACCACCCCGGTCATGTACACATCGAGCGCATTGCGCTGAACAAAGATGACCACAGCTATGACCTGAACATCGAATACGAGGCAGTGTCGGACCCCAAGGAAGGTAGAGGCATTCAGTTCCGGATGCATGGCAGCA
The DNA here is from genome assembly GCF_009932375.1 of Pseudomonas juntendi. Lineage (GTDB taxonomy): Bacteria > Pseudomonadota > Gammaproteobacteria > Pseudomonadales > Pseudomonadaceae > Aquipseudomonas > Aquipseudomonas juntendi. The sequence goes on along the minus strand of NZ_BLJG01000255.1, from coordinate 473 downwards.
TTGAAGGCAAGGCAGTCGATGAAGCGTTCTTCCTACCCAAGGACCAGGCCCTGCCCAGCTTTCTCATGCTGCTGACGCGCAGGGCGCAAGCGTACCTGCCGTCGCCGAAGAAATTCGAAAACCTGAGTTCACCGCACAAGCTCTATGACCATATGTTCGCGGACATTCGCGAAAAACTGGCGGTGAAGTCGGGCGACCCGATCAAGCCTGAACACCTGGAGTGATTTTCACAAGTTTGGGGCTGCCTTGCAGCCCATCGCAGGCAAGCCAGCGCCCACTTCGATCGCATCGGCCTCAAGGCCTGTGCAGTACCTGTGGGAGATACTATGGTTCCTGGCAAGGGTAGCCGGAGCATCTTCAGCGCCTGTGAGATCGAGCGCCGCCCGCGCGGCGCAATCGCGAGCTGCGCTCGCTCCAACGGGCGCTGCCATACCTCGTGGCAAACACCCGTTAGCCCTGATGCGATCCCCGTG
>NZ_BLJG01000254.1 GCF_009932375.1 Pseudomonas juntendi | reverse complement strand
CCGGTTGATGATCTTGAGCTCTGCGTCGAAAACCTTGGCGTCATCAGGCTCGCGGGCCAGGCGCTTCATGTTCGGCTGATGCTCCAGGCACACCTTGTCGACCAGGCGCCGGGCAAGCCTGCGCAGGTGGTCGGCGCTGTCGTGCACTCTTAGGCTCAGCGCAAAGGCCAGGGCCACATCGTCAGGCCGGTACTGGCCGCCGCTTCGGGTGATGTACAGCTTTCGCACCGGCCGATTCATCCAGGCCGGCAGGGTGACGACTCCAGAGGGTGCTTTCTGCATTTTGGTTCTCCGGTAGGCCGCTTGGCGGCAGGTGGAATTGTTCTTGCCGCCGGCGCTGGCGGACCAGGTTGTTAATGCGCCTCATGGATGGCACACCTCAATCGGCGTTTTTTTCGTCGAGCCAGACGGCATAACCACCAGTAGACGCTTGTTTCCTCGGTATACGCCCCAAGGCTGACCAGTGGACCTGGCCATGGCCGCCGCGTACTTCACGGCTGGCACAGGCTGAGACATGGTGGCGATCATGGCCTACCCCCGATTCCGCTGGAGCGGGAAATCAATGTCGAATTCGGCAAGAATTCGCGCGAGCCTGCAGTTACCGATGCCCAACTCCAAAGTCACGCCCCACCGGGACTTGCCGGCATCACGCAGGGCAATGATCTTGTCGGCGAGATCACGATCCTCCTGGCTCGGTTCGGCTTTTGCCTTCGCCGGTGTGGCCGGCTTCGGCGGGCTGAAGAACCTGAATCCTCCCCGCGCCGCTACGCCCCAGAGAGCGGTCTTGGTTTCGCCCAGGAGCTTTGCAACCTCGCCACAGGTCATGGTCTTGGCGAGCTCTTCTACCTGAGCTGTGCGTGCCTTGGCGCGGCTTTTACGCTCGCCGCCGCGCTCCTGCTTGACTGGCTTGACCCGCTTTGGCTTCGGCTCAGGGTGCTTGCGCTGCCGAAATGGCACGTACTCGAAACCCTCAAGCACCACAAGCTGACCGCCAGATGCGAAGAAGGCAGCCTTTGCTGCCTCCAGGTCGATTGATGGGTTCATGCTGCCACCTGAATCAGGGTTACCCCCGGAGCGCTGAAATCTGAGCCTTTGGCCGACACGATTGCGTCGAGAGCCTGCCAGTTGACCGTCAGAACGCTGATATGAACCTCGCCACGAGCGACAGCCTGGACGAGCGCCTCGAAGTCCCTGACTTCCGCCTGGAAGAGCTGAGGCTTCGTAGTAGAATCGGTAGCCGCTCGCGACGCTACCTTCGAGGGAGCTTGCGACGGCTCAGCTGCCGCAGGAGCAGCGCTTGTCGTCTGCGGGGCATTCAGCTTGGCGGCAGCCTCTCGATCGGCTCGCTCGCGTTCTTCTTGGCGGATCTGCTCACGCTGCTGCTCGGCCTTTACTTCTTCGCCCTTTTGGTGATCGCTGATGCGGACCTTGATTAGGGCTACCAGGTCATCATTGTCCTTGAGCACCAACTGCTGCGCATCGTTGAACAGGAAGGCGTGATCTTTTGCCAGAGTGCGGAGACTTTCGAGGTTCGCTCGGATGCCATCGCCGATTTGACTGGCTTCGATTTTGGCTCGGGCCAGTTCAGTGTCCGCTGAGTCGCGCAGGCTGGTGATAGTCTTCTTGCCCTTGATGGCGCCCGCGAAGTCGGCTGTTACATGCGGCATGCGCACCTTGCCGCCGAACGACTCGTTGATCTTGTCGATGTGTGTCTGCAGAGCCTTTGCGGCGCCGATTACGATCTCATCCCGAATTGCTACCTTTCTCGCCTTGACCAGCTTATCCAGCTCCAATCGTTTAGCTCTGGCCTGTGCGCTGATTTCGTCGATTGCGCGGAAGAGGGCATCGATTGTTTCGGTCTGACTGAGAGCGTGCTGTTTTGCGGCAGCCAGCCGCTCTTCAACCTCGCCGCACCATTTAACCGTCTTCTCGGCATCGGCGAAGTGCTTGTCCGTCTGCAGATCGGTGTTGATGCTGCTGAACACCGCGAGCGAGTGCGCTTTGAACTGCTCCAGGTTGCTGGCAGTGACCAGGCCAGTTACTTCGATACGGAGGGCGGGAAGCGCCTCTGGGCTCTGGCCGACTACCTCTACTGCTGGTGCTGCTGGCTCGAAGTTGCTGAGGTCATGTTCAAACTGGGTCCAGCCTTCAACAAGTTGAGCGGCGCGACCAGGTACCGGGAAATATTCGAGAGAAACGAAGTTCTGCTCGGTGCCGTCGGAGCACACGAAGATCACCTTCTCAGCGCCGGTCACCAGCAACTGCTGCTCAAGCTGCCAGTAGTAATGAGGCTCAAGCTCGCCCGATCGCACCTGAGCAATCAGCGACTCATTCCAGAGCTTGTGCTCGAACAGCGTATCGCCCAGCGAGGTCATGCCGTCCATGGAGGCCAGCAGATTGTCTTCGGTGCCCACGACCGGGAAGAGATCCTCGCCGATCATTCGCTCGACGATAGGGCGGGCAAGCTCCTCAGTTGCGTGACCGCGGTCGAAGATAACCTGCTGGGCCGCTGTTACCTCCTGAGCGATACCCGTCTTCTTCTGGTGCAACAGCTCAGTGCGGGTTTGATACTTCGAGACGCCCATCATTGCCGGCGCTTCGGAGGCAGTGAAGTACTTGGCCCTGAGGGCGTGCCATTCAGCGCTGCCCTGAGCTACATTGTGGATCTTCATTCGGATACTCCTTCGATGGGCGCCAGGTTCTTGATCTGTTCGATCTGCTGCTCGCTCAGGGTGTATTTGCTGCTGACAGTGGCGATCAGGTGGTCCGGTGAAGACCGGCCAGCCTCTACGGCGGCGCGCCACTTGGGGAGGTTTTCCTGAAGCTTTTCGTCTGGGTAGTCGTCTAGTGCGGTGGGCTCTGGATGAGGTTCTGGCTGCCGCTGCGTGTTCACCTCGCGCGGCCCATCTTCGAACACCTTGCCCTCCATCTCGTCAGCCGTAGGGGCTGATCCGACCTCAGGGAAGGCCTTGCGCAGGGCTTGCGCCTCGGCGCACTTGGCAAGCTGTGCATACGCACGTTTGAGCCACATCGCGTTAGGCGCCATGGTGTCCTTCTTCGCGGTGGCGTAGTTTTCTAACCATCGCTCGCTGGCGGTGAATTCGGCAACATGGCCGCCAGTCATCTGCCGCCTTACGGTGATCCGACACCATTCTGGAAACGTGACCTCCACACCGCCGAGATTCATGGTCACGGCTGGTCCATACTCAGGCTCGCTGATCCCGGCGTATTGCCCAGTACGTGCTGCCTGGATGCGGTAGAGACCGACACCCGGCATAACGGTGTCCACCATCTTTCCGGCTGCCTTGCTCCAGATCGGAACGATGTGCACCGGTTTGAGCATCGGATCAAGCTGGGCAGCCTTGCAGTAGGCTAGGACCATCACTACCGAATTGCGTTGGGCGCCTGGATACAGGCTGCCGCTTAGGACTTCTACGAGCGCATCTTCGCTCATGGCCGGATGCTGATCGGCCTGTTTCATGACTGCGGACATTAGAAAACCTCGCGCCAGGCCGGCGCCGTCAGTTGGAATAGGGAATGCCAGGTCACCCAGGCACGGAGGTACGCTCCAGGCCCTGGCTGCGGTGGATGGTTGCGCGCTCTCGCCGCTTACGCTCCCGAATGGGTACGGTTATCCCGAAGGGCCGCCGTGCTCGGCTACGTGATTCAGGAAGTGATGCTGCCGGCTAGGGCGCTGGCAAGCATGAAGGCGGTGCAGGCGAAGAGGGCAGAGAAGGAGCCGCGCCAGATCACCAGGCGGCGGGCGCGCTGGTATCGGGTCATCGCGCTGGCCTCACGGCGATCTGCCCAGCCTTGAGCGCCGCGACGATCTCTGGCCGCAGCTGCTGAACTGGAAGTTCGCGGGGCACGCCTGCGCCGATGATGGCCAGGCTGCGCTCGATCTGCTCAAGTTGCTCGTCAATCAGCGATTTGACCGGTGCAGTGCTCATGAGAACCTCCGGGCTTGCTGCTCCCACTGCCGGTGATCGTGAGCGATCAT
>NZ_BLJG01000253.1 GCF_009932375.1 Pseudomonas juntendi | reverse complement strand
CCATCGCGACACAAGGCCGCTCCTACACAGGTGCCGGGATTACAGCGCGACACAAGGCCGCTCAGGTGCCACGGTTACATCGAGCGTATGGCCACCGGGCCTGCGTTGCTTTCCACAGCCTGCTTCAGGGCCGGGCACAAGCCCAACATGAAGGCCGCTTCTGCCACCACGAACAAAGGCCCGATGATCAGGCCACTGATGTCGTCCACAAACGCCGGTTTTCGGCCTTCGTAATAGTGGCCGACGAACTGGATGATCCAGCCCAGCACGAACGCGCCCACCCCGGCACCGAGCCAAAGCCCGGTAGGCTGCACCGCCAGCACCTGGCCAACCCACAGGCACAAGCCCAGCAACACCCCCATCACCAGCCCGAAGCGCAGGTCCAGGCGCAGGTAGAACCAGACCGAAGCCGCTGCCGCCAGCAGGGCAGGGGACAGCCATATGCCAGCAACCTCCCACCCGGGGCGGGACAGCAGGATGGTGACTGCCAGCACGATCATGGGGATGCCGATGAAGTGGGTGACGATGTTGCGCGGGTCGCGGTGGTAACTGGCGTACTGGCTCAGGTGGTCGACGAGCGTTTTCATTGTTGTGCCTCCCTGGTTTGCCTGGGCTGGTCAAGCTGCCTGTCAGGGCCCTGCGCGGCGGTCACACGCCGCGACAGGCCCGGTACAGGCAACGGGTATAGCTCAGGATAGCCCGCAGCCACCACTATCATCAGCGGGGCGAATGGCAGGGGCGCCCCGCGGGCTTATCCAGCGGGGCCATGGCGCACATTGGCAGGGCTTACAGCAGGTTCAGCGGGTAGCTCACGATCAGGCGGTTCTCGTCGAAGGCGTTGGTGCTGAAGTCACGGCGCATGGTGGAGTTGCGCCATTTCACCGACAGGTCCTTGAAACTGCCCGATTGGATCACGTACGCCAATTCGGTCTCCCGGGCCCATTCCTTGCCATCATCAACGTTGCCGACGGTCACGTTCTCACCCTTGATATAGCGGTTCATCAGGGTCAGGCCGGGAACGCCAACGGTGGCGAAGTTGAAGTCATGGCGCACCTGCCAGGAGCGTTCCTTGGCGTTGTCGAAGCTGGAGTTGTAGCTGTCGTTGGCCAGGGTCCCGCCGCTGGTGCCATTGACTCGCATCCAGGCATCGTCGCCGCTGACCTTTTGCAGGCCCACGTAGAACGTATGGCCCTGGTAGCGCGCCGAGAGCAGCGCCGAGGCGGTACGGTTGTCCAGTTTGCCGGCGCGCTCGGCGCCGTCTTCCTTGCCGATGAAGTAGCCCAGGTTGGCGCCCAGGGTCCAGTCGCCCAGCGGCTGGCTGTGGGTCAGGTTCAGGTATTGTTGGTGGTAGATGTCCTTGAGCTGGGCATCCCACAGGCCAATCATGGTGCGTTTGTCGTTGAAGGTGTATTCGCCGCCACCGAAATTGAACCGGTCGGAGGTGAACGCGCCTTTGCCGTTCATCGACATGTCTTCCATGCTGGCATCGTTGCGCGGGCTGTTGCCGCGGAACTGGCCGGCGTACAGCGTCAGGCCGGCGATTTCCCGGGATGTCAGCTGGCCACCGCGGAAGGTTTGCGGCAGCGAACGGCCGTCGTCCGAACGCAGGATCGGCAGCACCGGCATCCATTCCCCGACTTTCAGTTCGGTTTCGGAAAGCTTGGCCTTCAACGCCACACCCAGGCGGCCAAAATCATCGGCTGGGCGGCCGTCGTCGTGCACGGGTAGCAGGTGGGTGTTGGTGGTGCCTTTGCCACCGTCGAGCTTGACCGAATACAGGCCCAGCACGTCCACGCCGAAACCGATGGTGCCTTGGGTGAAGCCGGAGCGGGCATCCAGAATGAAGCTCTGCGTCCATTCTTCGGCCTTGCCCTGTGGGTTGGCCGGGTCAACGAAGTTACGGTTGATGTAGAAGTTGCGCAGGTTGAGGGTGGCCTTGGCGTCTTCCAGGAAACCGCCTTGGTCGGCAGCGAAGACGGGGAGGGCGCAGGACATGGCCAACAGGCCGGGCAGCAGCTGGCGTGCGGTTTGCGAAGTGCTCATCTGTCGTGGATCTCTTGTTTTTATGGGGCGTTGCGTGGGGGGATGGTGCGGCGTGAGGCGGGGGTGAGGCAATTCGTCGCAAACGGAAGGGGGCGATAATCGAACGGAATGTTCCAGTTGGTTAATTACTGACACATTTTGCAGCAGCCATGAAAAAGGCCCACCGCCAGGGTGGGCCTTGTGCTGTACCGAGCCAGGTCAGCCTTTGGGCGTATCCACCGCGGCTTGCTGGTTGGCTTGGCCAGTGCGCTCGTACCAGCCACCGCCCAGCGCCTTGTACAGGTTGACCTCGCTGGTCAGCTGCGACAGGCGGTCGCCGATCAGCGCCTGCTGGGCACTGAACAGGTTGCGCTGGGCGTCGAGGAAGGTCAGGTTGCTGTCGATACCGATACGGTAGCGGCGCTCGGCCAGGCGATAGTAGTCCTGGTTGGCTTGCACCAGGTCGCGTTGGGCCTGCAATTGCTCTTCGAAGGTCTTGCGCGCTGCCAGGCCATCGGAGACTTCCTGGAAGGCCGTCTGGATGGTCTTTTCGTACTTGGCGACGTTGATGTCCTTCTGGATTTTCGAGTAGTCCAGGCTGGCCTTCAGGCTGCCGGCATTGAAGATCGGCAGGTTGATCTGCGGCTGGAACAGCCAGGTGCCCTGGCCGCCCGAGAACAGGTGGCCCATGTCGGGGCTCAGGCTGCCGGCGTTGGCCGTCAGGCTGATGCTTGGGAAGAACGCTGCGCGGGCGGCGCCGATATTGGCATTGGCGGCCTTGAGCAGGTGTTCGGCTTCCTGGATGTCCGGGCGGCGCTGGAGGATGTCGGACGGCAAGCCGGCCGGTACTTCCGCCAGTTGATCGGCGTCGAGCTCCAGCGGCTTGGGCAGGTTGGCAGGAATGCCGGTGCCCAGCAGCACGGTCAGGCTGTTGACGTCCTGGGCGACCAGGCGCTGGTACTGCGAATACTTGACCCGGGCGCCTTCCACGGCGGTGCGCGCCTGGCTCAAGTCCAGTGCCGAGGCCACGCCCACTTCATTGCTGCGACGGGTGAGGTTATAGCTTTCCTCGTAGGTCTTCAGCGTTTCTTCGGTCAGCTTGAACAGCGCCTGGTCGGCCTGCCAGGTGTAATAGGCGTTGGCCACGCTGGCCACCAGGGCAATTTGCGTGGACCGCCGTGCCTGTTCGCTGGACAGGTAGGTTTCCAGGGCTTGCTCGGTCAGGCTGCGTACCCGGCCGAACAGGTCCAGTTCATAGGCGCTGACACCCAGCGTGGCCGAGTATTGGCTGGTGATGCTGGACTCACCGGTTTGCGACATGTTCGCCGGTACCCGCTGGCGGCTGCCGCTGGCATTGGCGGAAACCGCCGGGAACAGGTCGGCCCGCTGAATGCGATACTGCGCGCGGTACGCGTCGAGGTTCAACGCGGCAACACGCAGGTCGCGGTTGTTGACCAGCGAAGTCTGGATCAGCTGCTGCAGTGCCGGGTCACGGAAGAACTGGCGCCAGCCCTGTTCGGCAGCGGCGACGTCTGCCGACTGCGTGGGGGAATATGCAGGGCCTTGCGGCCACTGCGCAGCCACCGGCGATTCCGGGGTCTGGTAGTCAGGGATCAGCGAGCAGCCGCCCAGAATGAAAGCGGTTACCGCCAGGGACAACAAAGACTTGGTCATTGCCCAGCCTCATAACGTGGAGTTTCAGGGGTGGCGTCTTTTTCCGGCTTTTTGCTGCCGAACAGCGACGACACTGCGACGAAGAATAGCGGTACCCAGAAGATTGCCAGCACGGTCGCGCTGATCATGCCGCCGATCACGCCGGTGCCGATGGCGTGCTGGCTGCCGGCGCCCGCGCCGCTGGCGATGGTCAACGGTACCACGCCAAGGATGAATGCCAGCGAGGTCATGATGATCGGGCGCAGACGCATGCGGCAGGCTTCGATCGCGGCGTCGTACAGGCTGCGACCCTGCTCGTGCAGTTCCTTGGCGAACTCGACGATCAGAATGGCGTTTTTCGCCGCCAGGCCGATGGTGGTCAACAGGCCGACCAGGAAGTACACGTCGTTGGACAGGCCGCGCAGGCTGGTGGCGATCAGTGCACCGATGATACCCAGCGGTACCACCAGCACCACGGCGATCGGAATCGACCAGCTTTCATACAGCGCTGCCAGGCACAGGAACACGAACAGTACCGAGAGGGCGAACAGTGCCGGCATCTGCGAGCCGGAGAGTTTTTCCTCGTAGGACATGCCGGTCCAGGAGAAGCCCACACCGCTAGGCAGTTCGCCGGCAATACGCTCGACCTCGGCCATGGCTTCACCGGTGCTGTAGCCAGGCGCCGGGGCACCGAGAATCTCCATGGCCTCCACACCGTTGTAACGCGACAGCTTGGGTGAACCGTAGCTCCACTCACCCTTGGCGAAGGAGGAGAACGGCACCATCTCGCCAGCGCCATTGCGCACGTACCACTTCTGCAGGTCTTCAGGGCTCATCCGCGCGTTGGCTTCGCCCTGGATGTACACCTTCTTGACCCGGCCACGGTCGATGAAGTCGTTGACGTAGCTGGCACCCAGGGCGATGGACAGGGTGTTGTTGATGTCGGCAATGGTCACGCCCAGGGCGCTGGCACGCTCGTCATCGATGGTCAGCTGGTACTGCGGCTCGTCGTTCAGGCCGTTCGGGCGTACGCCACTGAGCACTTTGCTCTGCGACGCCTTGGCCAGGAACTCGTTGCGCGCTTCCATCAGCTTGGCGTGGCCGACACCACCGCGGTCCTGCAGGAACACGTCGAAACCGGTGGCGTTACCCAGTTCCAGCACCGCCGGTGGGGCAAACGCGAACACCATGGCATCGCGGAAGGTGAAGAAGTGCTGCTGGGCGCGTTGCGCCAGGGCGAACACGCTGTTTTCCTGGGACCGTTCACCCCATGGCTTGAGCATGATGAATGCCATGCCCGAGCTTTGCCCACGGCCGGCGAAGTTGAAGCCGTTGACGGTGAATACCGACGACACGGTGTCGGCTTCATCCTTGAGCAGGTATTCACGCATCTGGTCGACCACCACCTGGGTGCGCTCGGCACTGGAGCCGGCCGGGGTCTGCACCTGGGCGAACAGCACGCCCTGGTCTTCCTCGGGCAGGAACGCGGTAGGGATGCGGGCGAACAGCCAGATCATGCCAACCACGATCAGTGCATAGGCCAGCAGGAACGGCACCTTGTTGCGCAGGATGGCACCCACGCTGCGCTCGTAGCCGTTGACGCTGCGGTCGAAGTTGCGGTTGAACCAGCCGAAGAAGCCACCTTTGGCGGTGTGGTGCTCGCCCTTTTTCAGCGGCTTGAGCATGGTCGCGCACAGGGCAGGGGTGAAGATCAGCGCCACCAGCACCGACAGCCCCATGGCCGAAACGATGGTGATGGAGAACTGCCGGTAGATTACGCCGGTGGAGCCACTGAAGAACGCCATGGGCAGCAGAACCGCCGACAGCACCAGGGCGATACCCACCAGGGCCCCCTGGATCTGCTCCATGGAGCGCTTGGTCGCCTCCTTGGGCGGCAGGCCGTCTTCGGACATGACCCGCTCGACGTTCTCCACCACGACGATGGCGTCGTCCACCAGCAAACCGATGGCCAGTACCATGGCGAACATGGTCAGGGTGTTGATGCTGAAACCCGCAGCGGCAAGGATGCCGAAGGTACCCAGCAACACCACCGGCACGGTCATGGTGGTGATGATGGTGGCGCGGAAGTTCTGCAGGAACAGGTACATCACCAGGAACACCAGCACCACGGCTTCGATCAGCGTATGGATTACGCCACTGATCGACTCGGTGACCACCGGCGTGGTGTCATACGGGAATACCGCTTTCACCCCAGGCGGGAAGAAGGGTTCCAGGTCGCTGATGGTCTGGCGCAGCGCCTTGGCCGTGTCCAGGGCGTTGGCCCCGGTTGCCAGCTTCACGGCCAGACCGGAGGCCGGCTTGCCGTTGAACTGGGCGCTGATGGCATAGTTTTCACCGCCCAGGCCAACCTCGGCGACATCCCCCAGGCGCACCTGGGAACCGTCGTTGTTGACCTTGAGCAGGATCTTCTCGAACTGCTCGGCGGTCTGCAGGCGGGTCTTGCCGATGATGGTCGCGTTCAGCTGGGTACCCGGCATGGCCGGCAGGCCGCCAAGCTGGCCGGAGGACACCTGCACGTTCTGCGCAGCCACGGCGTTCTTGACGTCGACCGGGGTCAGCTGAAACTTGTTCAGCTTGGCCGGGTCGAGCCAGATGCGCATGGCGTACTGTGCACCGAACACCTGGAAGTCGCCCACACCGGCAGTACGCGAGATCGGGTCCTGCATGTTGGAGACGATGTAGTTGGCCAGGTCGTCCTTGGTCATGCTGCCGTCTTCGGACACCAGGCCGATCACCATCAGGAAGTTCTTCACTGCCTTGGTAACACGGATACCTTGCTGCTGCACTTCCTGCGGCAGCAGCGGGGTGGCCAGGTTCAGCTTGTTCTGCACCTGCACCTGCGCGGTGTCGGGGTTGGTGCCTTGCTCGAAGGTGGCGGTAATGGTCATGCTGCCGTCGGAGTTGCTTTCCGACGACACATAACGCAGGTTGTCGATACCGTTGAGCTGCTGCTCGATCACCTGGACCACGGTGTCCTGCACGGTCTGCGCCGAAGCGCCCGGGTAGGTCACGGCGATGGCGATGGCCGGCGGCGCGATGCTGGGGTACTGGTTGATCGGCAGCTTCAGGATCGACAAGGCCCCGACCAGCATGATCACCAAGGCGATCACCCAGGCGAAGATCGGGCGATCGATAAAGAACTTCGACATGGTTTACTCCGCTTTGGCGTCTGCTTTCGCCGCGTTGGCCTGATCAGGGCTGCCCGGCTTCTTGACGTTGGTGGCTTCGCTGACCTTGACCTCGACGCCAGGGCGCACGTACTGCAGGCCTTCGGTGATCAGGCGGTCACCCGGGTTGAGGCCTTCTTCGATCAGCCAGTCGCTGCCCAGGGTTCGGTTAGCCTTGAGCTGACGCAGTTCGACCTTGTTGTCCTTGTTCACCACCAGCGCGGTTGGCGCACCTTTCAGGTCGCGGGTAACGCCCTGTTGCGGGGCCAGAATGGCGTTGGCGTTGACCCCAGCCTTCAACCGCGCATGCACGAACATACCGGGCAGCAGGGTGTGGTCTGGGTTGGGGAACAGCGCACGCAGGGTCACCGAGCCGGTGGTCTCGTCGACTGCGACTTCCGAGAATTCCAGGCGGCCTTCCTGCTTGAACAGGCTGCCGTCTTCGAGCACCAGCTGTACCGAGGCGGCGTTGTCGCCAGCCTTCTGCAACTGGCCGCTTTCCAGGTCGCGGCGCAGCTTGAGCAGCTCGGCAGTGGACTGGGTAACGTCGACGTAGATCGGGTCGAGTTGCTGGATGGTGGCCATGGCGTTGGTCTGGCCGTTGTTCACCAGCGCACCTTCGGTGACCGCTGAGCGGCCGATACGCCCGCTGATAGGGGCCAGCACCTTGGTGTAGCGCAGGTCGATCTGTGCACTTTTCAGCGATGCTTCTGCTTGCAACCGTTTGGCATTGGCGTCGTCGTATTCCTGCTTCGACACGGCCTGCTCGTCGATCAGTTGCTTGTAACGCTCGGCCAGCGAGCGGGTAGCTTGCAGGTTGGCCTGGGCGTTACCCAGCGCTGCCTCGTACACGGCAGGGTCGATCTGGTAGAGCTGCTGGCCTTCCTTGACGTCGCTGCCTTCCTTGAACAGGCGCTTGAGAATGATGCCATTGACCTGCGGGCGCACTTCGGCAATGCGGTAGGCACTGGTGCGCCCCGGCAATTCCGAGGTCAGGGTGAAAGGTTGTGGCTGGATGGTTACGACGCCGACCTGAGGAGCCTGCGCCGCTGGCGCTGCTTCTTCTTTCTTACAGCCACTGAGCAGTGTTGCCAGGGCGACGGCGGAAACCAGAGCGGTAACGGCTGGCTTGAATTGCATGAGGATCCTCGGGTCGCAGGAGCAGGTAGACGCTCAAGAATAATGGAAGAGTCGAGATCTGGAGAAATTTGCTATCCGGTAGATAAATAGCTTGCTAAGGAATATACTTACATTCATGGTTGTTTGTAAATACCGCTTGGTCGTACCCAGGTACCGCCACAGCCCGTGATTAGCCCCGCCGCGAGGCGCCCTGCAGAGGTGCCCGCGTAATGTTCCCCCGTGCGCAGCGCGCGTTCGGGCCCGATGAGGTTGTACTGCCATGGTCCGTCGAACCAAAGAGGAAGCCCAGGAAACCCGCGCCCAGATCATCGAGGCAGCGGAGAAGGCCTTCTACAAGCGCGGGGTTGCGCGAACCACGCTGGCCGACATCGCCGAGTTGGCGGGGGTGACCCGCGGGGCGATCTACTGGCACTTCAACAACAAGGCCGAACTGGTGCAGGCGTTGCTCGACAGCCTGCATGAAACCCATGACCATTTGGCGCGCGCGAGCGAAAGCGAGGACGAAGTCGACCCGCTGGGCTGCATGCGCAAGCTGCTGTTGCAAGTGTTCAACGAGCTGGTGCTCGATGCCCGAACCCGGCGTATCAATGAGATCCTGCATCACAAGTGCGAGTTCACCGATGACATGTGTGAGATTCGCCAGCAGCGCCAGGCCGCAGTGCTGGATTGCCACAGGGGCATTACCCTGGCACTGGCCAATGCCGTGCGCCGGGGCCAGTTGCCGGGCGAGCTGGATGTCGAGCGCGCGGCGGTGGCCCTGTTTGCCTATGTCGATGGCCTGATCGGGCGCTGGCTGTTGTTGCCGGACAGCATTGACCTGTTGGCGGATGTCGACAAATGGGTCGACACCGGGCTGGATATGCTGCGCTTGAGCCCGGCGCTGCGCAAATGACTCTTTGTTAAGGATTGTGAGGGAGTGTTTCCGCTTTGTATTAAGGGACGATTAATGCATTGCGTTCCCTCAGCCAGGCACCGTGCCTGCACCATGGCCAGGTGCTCAACGGCCGCGCAGTTGCCGGTCCGGTAACGCCACCGCCGCGATCAGCCCTAGCACCGCGACCACGGCGCTGCCCAGCAACAGCTGGCGGAATGTCTGCAACAACCGCCCTTGGGTCGCCACGTCCACCTCGCCCGCCTTCAAGCTCCCCAGCAACGGGTTACCGAGCAATTCGAAACCGCCTTGGTGCAGCAGTGCCAGCAACAGGCTGGACATGCATGCCACGCCCATGGCCCCGCCCAGCGAGCGGAACAGGTTGGTGGTACTGGTGGCGACGCCGATGTCCTGGCTGGCCACCGCGCTTTGCGTGGCTACCAGCGAGGTCGGGAACTGCAGGCCACAGGCTATCCCGGTCAACAGCATGAACAGTGCGCTGGGCAACGCCGACTGCGGCGAGGTGAAGGCCATGCCGACGATGGCCAGCGGCATCAATATTGCGCCGGCAAGGATCTGCGGTTTGTAGCGCCCGGTGAGGCTGGTCATGCGCCCACCGGTGAACGCCCCCATGGGCAGCCCCATCACCAGCGGGAGTAGATGCAGGGCGGCGCTGTCGGCCCCTGCACCGGTGATGCCTTGGTAGCGCAAGGGCATGAGCATGGTCAGGGAAATGGACTGGAAGCTGGCGAAGAAGATCACCCCCCAACACAGCACGGCTACCCGATTGCCGAACAGGCCAAGTGGCAGCAACGGTTCTGCGCAGCGGCTTTCGTGGGCAATGAACAAGCCCAGGCCCATCACGGCGCAGGCGAACAATGCCAGCACGGCCGGGTCGCCCCAGCCATGGCCCTGACCGACCAGGGTAATGCCCAGCAGCAGGCTGCCCAGGCCGAGAATCAACAGTACAGCGCCAAGGTAGTCGACCTGGGCCTGGCGGCGTTGTACCGGCATGCCCGCCAAGGCTCGCTGAATCGACCACAAGGCCAGCAGCCCCAGCGGCAGGTTGATCCAGAACACGCCGCGCCATGACAGGTATTCGGTCAACCAACCGCCCAGCACGGGCCCGGCGACACTGGCCACGGCATACATGCTGCTGAAGTAGCCCTGATAACGGCCACGCTCGCGGGGCGGCACGAAGTCACCGATGATCGCCTGGCTGACCGAGACCATGCCACCTGCGCCGATACCTTGCAGTACCCGGGCCAGCACCAGTTGCTGCATGTCCTGGGCCAGCGCGCAGGCGATCGAGGCCAGGGTGAACAGGCTGATGCCGGTCAGGATCATGCGCCGTCGGCCATACAGGTCGCCCAGTTTGCCGTAGATGGGCACGGCGATGGTCATGGCGACCATGTAGCCGGAAATGACCCAGGCCAGCAGGCCGACGTCGTTGAACTGGGCCGAGATGGCTGGCAGCGAGACGGCGACAATGGTCTGGTCCAGGGCGCCGAGAAAGATCGCCAGCATCAGGGCGGTGAGCACGTTGCGCAGGGTGTTGGGGGGCAGGGCGGCGGTCACGGGGGTACCTTGGTTATCGGTTTTGGCATCTTCGCGGGCATGCCGCTCCCACCGGTAAAGCTCAGGCTCGAGCATGAGCCGTATCTGTGGGAGCGGGCGGGCCCGCGAACAGACCCTCGAATTGTAACCCGAGTTAGGTAGCTTCCTATGTACTAACTGCATCCCCTATGCCGAATCGGCATTGGCGTATTCATCCAGTGCAGCATGGCCGCGTGATATCGTTGGTATGCCACAGGGGCCGAATGCCGCGGCTTGCACCAGCTTGGTGCAACATTATGCCGCAGGTTTCACGGGCCCCTGTCTCCCACACCTTTTATTCCTCTGCCTGCATGCCGAGCATGACCGCCCACATGGCGACGGTTGGAACAGGTCAGGTAGACCCGATTGCAGGGGTCGGTAGTTACCGTTCAAAATTTGCACATAATTGCGGAGTGATCATGCCCAAGGCTTCCCATCAAGATCTGCGTTTTGCCTTCCGCGAGCTGCTCGCTTCAGGTTCCTGTTACCACACCGCCTCGGTGTTCGATCCGATGTCGGCACGCATTGCGGCTGACCTGGGGTTCGAGGTCGGTATCCTCGGCGGCTCGGTCGCCTCGTTGCAGGTGCTGGCTGCGCCGGACTTTGCTTTGATCACCCTCAGTGAGTTCGTCGAGCAGGCCACCCGGATTGGCCGCGTGGCGCAGTTGCCGGTGCTGGCCGACGCCGACCATGGCTATGGCAACGCACTGAACGTGATGCGCACGGTGATCGAGCTGGAGCGCGCCGGGGTGGCTGCCCTGACCATCGAGGACACCCTGCTGCCAGCCCAGTTCGGGCGCAAGTCCACCGACCTGATCCCGGTTGATGAGGGCGTTGGCAAGATCCGGGCGGCATTGGAGGCCCGGGTCGATTCGTCGTTGTCGATCATCGCCCGTACCAATGCTGGCGTGCTCACCACCGAAGAAATCATCGTGCGTACCCAGAGCTACCAGAAGGCCGGTGCCGATGGTATCTGCATGGTGGGCGTAAAGGACTTCGAGCAGCTCGAAAAGATCGCCGAGCACCTGACCGTGCCGCTGATGCTGGTCACCTATGGCAACCCGAACCTGCATGACGACGAGCGCCTGGCACGCCTGGGCGTGCGCATAGCCGTCGATGGCCACGCGGCGTACTTTGCTGCAATCAAAGCCACCTACGACTGCTTGCGGCTGCAGCGCGGCAAGCAGAACAAGTCGGACAACCTCAGCGCCACCGAACTCTCGCACACCTACACCCAGCCCGAGGACTACATCCGCTGGGCCAAGGAGTACATGAGCGTCGAGGAGTGACCGGCAGGGCGCCGTCAACTCAACGGACGGCGCTCAAGGTACGGCGACAGATGGGACCAAGGCGCATAGCCATGCCGGCTGGCCGGCGATGAGGCCATCATGCCCATGACAGATCGCGGTCCCACTCTGGGTCGTCCTTGAACCGCTCCACCAGAAAATCCAGCATGCTGCGCAAGGTGGCCGGCATGTGCTTGCGCGAGGTGTACACCGCATTCAGGTTCAGCTCGCGCGGCCTGGCGTGTGCCAGCAGCCGCACCAGTTCACCTTTGCGCAGGGCGTCGGCGGCCTGGTAGGTCGGCAACATGGCGATGCCGGCCCCAGCCAGTGCCGCCTTCTGCAAGGTCATTGCCTCATTGGCGCTGATGTTGCCGGCCACCGGCACGCTCACCTGCTGGCCGGCCACGTCGAAGTGCCACAGGCTATGGCCGAAGTAGGCATGGGTCAGGCAGTTGTGCCGGCTCAGTTCCTCGACCTGTTGCGGGGTGCCATGCTCGTGCAGATAGGCGGGTGCCGCACAGACCACCGACCGGCACACGCTCAGGCGCCTGGCAATCAGGTTGGGGTCCAGGTCGTTGCTGGTGCGGATGGCCAGGTCGATACGCTCGTCCACCAGGTTGACGGTGCGGTCGAGCATCTGCAGATCAACCTTCACGCCGGGGTAACGCTGTACATAAGCCGCGATGGCATCCACCAGTTGGGCCTGGCCGAACGAGGTGCTGACGCTGATGCGCAATGCCCCCTTGGGGGCATCGTCCGGCTGTTGTACTGCGGCCTGCAGGTCACCGGCCAGGTCCAGCAATTGCCGGCAACGGGGCAGGGTTTCCTGGCCGGCGGCCGTCAGGCTGAGCTTGCGTGTGGTGCGTTGCATCAGGCGTGCACCCACCCAGTCTTCCAGCTCGGCCAGGTAACGCGATACGACCGGCCGCGACAGTTGCAGGTGATCCGCCGCCGCTGACTGGCTGCCCAGGTCGACAACGGTGACAAAGACGCGCATGGCGTTCAGACGGTCCATGACTTGCTCGCTTTCAGAAACAAACTATGTCCAAGCATCGCATTTTTTGTTACGGATCGGGCAACTAAGCTGTGGGTCATCGATCTAGCGGAAGGCTTACCCAATGTCCCTGTTCACCCCTCTGCGTGGCCTGTTGCTGGCCTGCGTCACCCTCGCTGGTCCGGCCATGGCCGCCGAGCCTTTGCACCTGGAAGTCTACAACCCCGGCCACGACGCTATTTTCCCGGTGAGCTCGGTAATCGTCAGTGGCGAGCACGATGCGGTGCTGGTCGATGCCCAGTTCGGCAAGGCCCAGGCCGAGCAACTGGTGCAACGCCTGCGGGCGGGTGGCAAGCACCTGACCAGCATCTACATCAGCCACGGTGACCCGGATTACTACTTTGGCCTGGATACCGTGACCCAGGCGTTCCCCGACGCCAAGGTGCTGGCTTCGGCTGCCACCGTTGCGCACATCCGCCAGACCATGGAGGCCAAGCTGGCCTACTGGGGGCCGCAGATGGGGGCCGACAAACCGGCGCGGCTGGTGCTGCCTCAGGTGCTCGAAAGCGACCGCCTGACCCTGGAGGGGCAAGCCCTGGAAGTGGTCGGCCTGGACGGCCCTCAGCCTGACCGCAGTTTCGTCTGGATCCCTTCGATCAAGGCCGTGGTCGGCGGTGTCGTGGTAGCCGAGCACATTCATGTGTGGATGGCGGATACGCAAACGCCCAAGTCCCATGCCGACTGGCTGAGCACCCTGGCGCGCATCGAAGCGCTGGCGCCGCGCACGGTCGTCCCGGGCCACTACCTGGGCGATAGCAGCCGTTCGTTGGAGGCCGTGCGTTTCACGGCCAACTACATTCGCGATTTCGACAGCGAGGCCGCCAAGGCGAAAGATGCCGACGCGCTGATCAAGGCGATGAAGCAGCGTTACCCGGGCCTGGCCGATGAAAGCTCGCTGGAGCTGGGGGCCAAGGTCGCCAAGGGCGAAATGAAGTGGTAATTCCGTTCAGTTGATGGAGCGTATGACATGAGCAAGATTGCAATCATCGGCGCCACCGGTCGTGCTGGCAGCCAGTTGCTGGAAGAGGCCCTGCGCCGTGGCCATAACGTGGTGGCGATTGCCCGCGACCCGTCGCAGCTGCAGGGGCGTGACGGGGTGACCATCAAGGCGCTGGATGCCAAGGACGGCACAGCCCTGGAGGCAGCAGTGACAGGTGTGGATGCAGTACTGAGTGCAGCGCACTTCTCCACCATCGAGCCGCAGGCGATCATCGAGCCGGTCAAGCGTGCCGGGGTCAAACGCCTGCTGGTGGTTGGCGGTGCCGCCAGCCTGTTGCTGCCGTCGGGGCAGCGGGTGATCGACAGCCCGGATTTCCCGGAGGCCTACAGGGCCGAGGCCACGGGCGGTGTGCGTTTTCTGGAGGCGTTGCAGGGCGAGCAGGACCTGGATTGGACCTTCCTCTCACCGTCGGCGGAGTTTGTTGAAGGCGAGCGCAGCGGGCACTACACGCTGGGCAAGGACCATCTGCTGATCGGTGCGGATGGCAAGAGCTGGATCACCTTTGCCGACTATGCGATTGCCATGCTGGATGAGCTGGAGAAACCGCAGCATTCGCGGCAGCGGTTCACGGTCGGGTATTGAGTCGCCTGCTTCGCGGGCTCGCCCGCTCCCACAGGTAGTGCACAGGTTTCAAATTATGTGCGCTACCCGTGGGAGCGGGCGAGCCCGCGAACAGGCCTTCACAGGCTGGCCTGGCCCTCCAGCCAGTCCAGCAACTCCAGCAACCCCGCCGGCAGGTTCCTGGCCTGGCTCACCAGGTAGTAGCCCTTACCGGTCCGCACCTTCAGCGCAAACGGCATGCAAAGCCGCCCGCTACGCAAGTCATCGCCAATCAGCGACCAATCACCGATAGCCACGCCTGTCCCCTGCGACGCCATGGCCATGGCCATGTCCAGCGTTTCGAAGTGCTGCTTCGGCCCCTGCGCAGTCAGCGTTACCCCAGCCGCCTGCAGCCATAACCGCCAATCATGCTCATCCCGCGAGGGGTGCAGCAACATGTGCCGCGCCAGGTCTTCAACCTGCTGCAAGGGCAGCGGCCCCTCACGCAAAGACGGTGCGCACACCGGCGTCAGTTGCTCATCGAACAGCTTGCGCACCAGCAGCCCGTGGTTCGGTGCCTCGCCATAGACCACCGCGGCATCAAAGCCCTCGCGGCGCAAATCTACGCCATGCTGAACGGTCGTGGTCAGTTCCACCGGTACATCCGGGCGCAGTGCCTGCCATTCCATCAGGCGCGGCAGCAGCCAGCGCATCACGCATGTGGGGGCCTTCAACTGCAGGGTCGTGCTGTGCTCTCCCACCTCACGCACCCCTTGTTCGATCAGCGCAAACACCTGTTGCACCCGTGGCAGCCAGTCCTGGCCTTCACGGGTCAGGCTCAAACCGCGGGCCTGGCGCTGGAACAGGGCATAACCCAAGTGCTGCTCCAGGGCGGCGATCTGCCGGCTGACAGCGCCCTGGGTGATGTGCAACTGCTGCCCCGCGCGGGTGAAATTGCAGCACTGGGCGGTGATCAGGAAGGTATGCAAGGCGGGTAGGGGCGGGAGGCGTTTCATCGCAATAAGCCATGACTTCAGGACATGGCTAGTATGTGTTTTTTTGCATTGTGGCGATAGCCGTGGCTTGGGTCCAATAAGCGCATAACCCAACAAGATCGATGGTGAACCCCGATGGCAACCTGCGGCGAAGTGCTGGTCAAACTCCTTGAAGGCTATGGCGTGGACCATGTCTTCGGCATCCCCGGCGTGCATACGGTGGAGCTGTACCGAGGCCTGGCGGGCTCGTCCATTCGCCATATCACCCCGCGCCACGAGCAGGGCGCCGGGTTCATGGCTGACGGCTATGCGCGCACCCGTGGCAAACCCGGGGTGTGCTTCATCATTACCGGCCCGGGCATGACCAACATCGCCACCGCCATGGGCCAGGCCTATGCCGATTCGATTCCGATGCTGGTGATCTCCAGCGTGCAGTCGCGTGACCAGTTGGGCGGTGGCCGTGGCAAGCTGCACGAGTTGCCTGACCAGGCGGCGCTGGTGGCGGGTGTCGCGGCGTTTTCGCACACCCTGATGAATGCAGCCGACCTGCCACAGGTATTGGCGCGGGCCTTCGCGGTATTCGACAGCGCCCGGCCGCGCCCGGTGCATATCGAAATACCGCTGGATGTGCTGGTTCAGCCCGCCGACCAACTGTTGCCAGGCCGCCCGGTACGGGGTAACCGGGCAGGGGCTGCACCGCAGGCCGTGGCGCAGATGGCTGAACGCCTGGCAAGCGCGCGGCGGCCATTGATCCTCGCCGGTGGCGGTGCCTTGGCAGCAGGTGCTGCGTTGGCCCGCCTGGCCGAGCACCTGCAGGCACCGGTAGCCCTGACCATCAATGCCAAGGGCTTGCTGCCATCCAGCCACCCGCTGCAGATTGGCTCGACCCAGTCGCTACCGGCTACGCGGGCGCTGGTGGCCGAGGCCGACGTGGTGCTGGCGATCGGTACCGAACTGGCCGAAACCGATTATGACGTGACCTTCAAAGGCGGTTTCGACATCCCGGGGAGCCTGCTGCGCATCGACATCGACCCGGACCAGACCGTGCGCAACTACCTGCCGGAACTGGCACTGGTGGCCGATGCCGAACTGGCTGCCGAAGCGCTGCTGGCGGCCTTGCAGGCGCAGCCGCAGTTGGTACACGACAGCAACTGGGGGCGGGCTCGCGTGACCAGGCTGCGGGACGCCTTGGCAGCCGGCTGGGACCAGCCGACCCTGAGCCAGACACGCTTGTTGACGGCCATCGTGCAGCGCCTGCCCGGTGTTGTGTTGGTGGGCGATTCTACCCAGCCGGTCTACACCGGCAACCTGACCTTGGACATGGACCAGCCGCGCCGCTGGTTCAACGCCTCGACGGGCTACGGCACCCTGGGCTATGCCTTGCCGGCGGCCATGGGTGCCTGGTTGGGCAGTGCCGAGCACGCTGCTGAACGGGCGCCAGTGGTGTGCCTGATTGGCGATGGCGGCCTGCAATTCACGCTGCCGGAGTTGGCCAGTGCCGTGGAGGCGCAGGTGCCGTTGATCGTGCTGCTGTGGAATAACCAGGGCTACGAAGAGATCAAGAAGTACATGCTCAACCGGGCGATCGAGCCGGTCGGGGTGGATATCCATACCCCAGACTTCATCGGCGTGGCGCGGGCGTTAGGGGCCGCAGCGCAGAGCGTGGCGGATGTGGCGCAGTTGCAGGCGGCGCTGGGGCAGGCGGTGGAGCGCAAGGGGCCGACATTGATCCAGGTAGACCAGCACCAGTGGCAGGGCACGGTTGTCGGTTGAACATTGAGTCTTGGGTTGCTGGTGCTGGCCCTATCGCTGGCAAGCCAGCTCCCACAAATGGACTGCCCCCAAGAAGTTGGACACCAATCCAATTTCTTGGGGGCAGTCCACCCTGTGGGAGATTCTATGGTTCCTGGCAAGGGTAGCCGGAGCATCTTCAGCGCCTGTGAGATCGAGCGCCGCCCGCGCGGCGCTCGCTCTAACAGGCGCTGCCATACCTT
>NZ_BLJG01000252.1 GCF_009932375.1 Pseudomonas juntendi | reverse complement strand
ACGCCGAAACTGCCGGCCAAGACCAGCGCCTTCAAGGCCTGGGGCGAACGCCTGCAGCAGCATGCCGCAAGCCTGGGCAACGAGCTGGCCTACTGGCAAGGGCAACTGGCCGGTGCGCCGCAGGGCCTGCCCGAGGCCGAGCCGGGCGCCAGCCTGCAGAACCGTCACCGCCAGAGCGTGCAGGCACGCCTGGGTGCCGAGCTGACCCGGCGCTTGCTGCAACAGGCCCCGGCGGCCTACCGCACCCAGGTCAACGACCTGCTGCTGACTGCCTTGGCCCGGGTGGTGTGCCGCTGGAGCGGCGCCGATTCGGCGCTGGTGGAGCTGGAAGGCCATGGCCGCGAAGACCTGTTCGACGACATCGACCTGAGCCGTACGGTGGGCTGGTTCACCAGCGCCTACCCGGTGCGGCTGACCCCGGCCGCCGAGCTTGGCGCCTCGATCAAGCAGGTCAAGGAACAGCTGCGCGGCGTGCCGCACAAAGGCATCGGTTTCGGTGTTTTGCGCTACCTGGGCGACGAGGCTGCGCGCACGTGCCTGGCCGAGCTGCCGGTGCCGCGCATCACCTTCAACTACCTGGGCCAGCTCGATGGCCAGTTCGATGAGCGGGCGCTGTTCGTGCCGGCCGCCGAAAGCGCAGGTGAGGAGCAGAGCCCGCTGGCGCCGCTGGGCAACTGGCTGGTGCTCAATGGCCAGGTGTATGGCGGCGAGCTGAGCCTGGCATTCAGCTTCAGCGGGCAGATGTTCGCCCGCGCGACCATCGAGCGGCTGGCGCGGGCCTACGAG
>NZ_BLJG01000251.1 GCF_009932375.1 Pseudomonas juntendi | reverse complement strand
GACTTCCCTGGACGCTTACCGACTAGGTAATGCATAACCAGGAATATGTGCTGCAGCGCTATCAGATCGACCCTAAGAGGCTTGATCGAAGCTGAGGCGCGTCAGGTTGTGATGCGACCTGAATGGGTCGCGGTAGGGACGGTAGCTACCTGCCGTCCCCCGCACTGATCCGTATGTGCGGAACTGACGGCAAGCCTGCAGACGCTGAATGGCCGATCTACGCGTGCATAACACGCAACAAGTATTCGACAATTTTCCCGCTCGATGCGTTGCTATCATCTTTCGAATCCTGCACTGCTCGGTTTACTTGATCTGAAAAATATATCTCTTTCAGCCCTGGTAGATCCCGTCGGCGTAAACGTGCGGGCATACAAGGCGCTGTGAATGCCAGCAGCAAGCAAAGGATAACTTTCTCGCGCAAAGCTCCACGTGGGCGATGGTCTCCAGACCTCGCCATGGCCTCGAACAATTTATACATGAAGCACGACAGATGAAAAATGTCGTCTTCCCCCACTAATGCCTGCGGATGAACGCCTATATTCACGTAGCAGGTGTACCGTATCTGGCTGTCCACTGGCGGCAGCACAGGCCGAGGCCATATCAGTTCGCTCGCGGCTTCAAGCACATCGGGCTGTACGCCAGGCACAGTAAAGTTGAATCCTTCGCGCTCGCGGGCTTCCTCCCCGGAAGGCTGGCTGCGATGCAATACGATAGTGGGGGCTTTTTCTTTTCGCGGCGAATTTTCCCGTAGCTCCACATCAACGCAAAAGCCGCGCGACTCCAAATCAACCAGGGCATTGAGAATGATCTCAACCAGTTGCTGCCGAAAGTCCCTGTTCAGCTTGCCCTGGTGGTCGAAAATTGCGCCTTGTATTTCTTTGACGTCCCAAAGAATACGATGCAAGTCTGGGGTCACGAGGCTGTACCAATCGCGCAACCGACCGGCATCCACGGACACATCTTCGCAAAGCGCGGCACGTTGCCGAAGCGTAGCCAATTCAGCTTGCAGCTTTGCAATTTCGGCCTGGGCCGCCTTTAGTGAGCTCTGTGCCTGCTTGTCACGCGCTTTCACAGCTTTGGCGAGGCCATCACCATCAGTAAGGTTCGAGAACCGGGTTTGCCCAGCAACATC
This sequence comes from Pseudomonas juntendi, assembly GCF_009932375.1. Classification (GTDB taxonomy): domain Bacteria; phylum Pseudomonadota; class Gammaproteobacteria; order Pseudomonadales; family Pseudomonadaceae; genus Aquipseudomonas; species Aquipseudomonas juntendi. Next base: position 7,039 of record NZ_BLJG01000251.1, on the reverse strand, counting down.
TTCATGGAAACGGGCCACCGGCACGCGGTCAATTGGCCCAAGCAACTGATCATGCCAAGCAGCAAAAGTGAGATCTTGTGCAGCGCCTGCAGGAACGCTGCCTTTAATCGCACGGTCGAGAACGCTTTCTTCGACCCCAGAAAAATCAGCCAGAACACCATATTTGATCAGCACATTCAGTTGCGCTTCTCTAACCTTCTTCTCCAACCCCACGCTCGCGCTCCTTTGCGTCAGCCCTACTTGCTAGCAGATTGGGCAAAGCATGCCCGCAGCACCGGCAAAGTGCTAGCATTCGAACGTCGGGAGGAAGAGTCGATAGACGGGTAGCCTTGAATAGTGAGAGGCTCGGCATACCACCCTTCCCCCGCGATGCTCACCTCAATCGTGCCATAGCGTCTGCAAGCACCTGATCAGCGTTAGTGGACTCACGCTCAATGCTAACCAGCGCCGCTTCCGAAGTGCGTAACTCATTGCGCGCGCTCTGTGCATTCAGAACGCGACCAACACACTGAAGCGTGTCCTGATACCCCTGCTCGATCCACGATGGAATTTTCTCGCCATCAAAACCTAGCAAGTCGCGAGCCCCGGCCAAAGGCCCATTCGCACGGGCCAAACTCTTGCTCGGGCGAATCTCCAAAATGGTAGCGTCTGGGAATCGCTGCCTACTCCAAACTGATCCATCACTTAGATGCGTGACGATAACCAGGTTGCAACCCGCCTCTAACAAGGGCGTAATCGGCGTATTGCCTTGCATGGTTTGCCAGCCACCCTGCCCGCCATCTGACCAGCTTCGCCCATCATGGCGACGTGATTTGAAAAGCAACGGAAGCGCCGCAGAGGCCAGCAAGATGCGTTTCTGTTCCTCCTCATCTTCAATCGACTGGACATGGAAAAACTTTGAATGTGGCGTGTCACCGAAGCCAAGTTCAGCAAAAAGAGCACGCGCTATATCCTCGAAGCCTCCCAAGCTTTCGTAGAGAGAAACGTAAAGTGGCAGGCCTCGCTGCAGATCTTTGCTGACCAAAAACTCATCCATCAGTTGCTGCAACGGTTTGTCGTCTAGAAAACCGTCTTCCCAGCCATTCAGCCACTCGGGGAATTCGACATCAAAGCGCTGGGCTAGCTTCTTGGCGCCATGAGCTGCAGCAAGAATGGCAGGCGCGCCGTTAATACGTAAACCTGCAGCTACCAGCAACGACACATAGCCAGGTATTTTCAAACTCAAAGGAGAGCTTTTACTCAAACGCCCCCACAATTCCTCCAGACGCTCTATGGCAACATCCAGCGAAGGCGCTGACGCAAGAATGCCCCCATTGAGTGCTCCGATACTTGCACCTGAAACAGCATCAATGCGAGTACCCAGCTCGCGCAAGGCTTTCAACACACCAACTTGGTATGCACCTTTCGCTCCTCCGCCCGACAATACTAAGCCCACTTTCAAGGATGCACTCATGCTGAGGTCTCCAAGAACAGTTCAGTGACCAACCCCTCAGTCATACGCCGGGCAGAGCTCAGCAGAGGCACTTGGAGGGGTAACTCGTCAGGCACCTGCGAGATTGCATAGGTCATTGGCGAACGATCAGGACACGACCAATCACCCAAATAAGCAAGTGTCTCTTCGCTTAAGTTCCATGGTGCGTCAGGCGATGGCCTCGCCAGCCAGCGGTTTCGGGTATCGATGCGCTCCGCTTGCCCCACCTGAGCGTCGTGACTCAGCTGTATGATTGCCCGGTTGGCTAGGTCCTCCAGTAGTTGCTGACGCTCAGCACCAGAAATGGTTAGGCAATGATCGCCGAATGCCCCCCAGCGCAACTCTTCCAGCACCGCATAACAGCAGCCAGTCAGGCTAAGACCAGCGAACCGACCCGCGCCCCACTTGCCCATAACACTCTCGAGGTGTAACTGGGCACGTTGCGTACAATCGATTCTCGCAACATTTTGCTCTAACGCACTGCACCGATCGCCAAGGTGCTGCGAAAGTCGCTCCAACGCATAGCGGGTATCAGCTGAATAGTTAGCGACCGCAGCTAGATCGTGCTTCAGTCCATTCACCCGCATCTGCACCTGATAAATCGCGCGGTTACTCTTGGCCAACGATTGAGTCAAGTCGCCCAGCCACTCCAGTGCCCCTTCGACACCATCGGTGAGGCTTGCATTGATTTCCGCCTGGTTCTGGGCTGTTTTGCCAGTGAACCCATCGTAAAGGCGGTCGAACATCCCGGTTCGAGCCGACATATGCCTCTGGCGCTCACGCACCACATCGATACCATTGGCGAAGTCCACCACGAATTTTTCCGGCAGGCAGGTAAACAGACGGGTCACTTCGCCAATCAACTCATCGTTTTGCACTTCGCTCATGCTGGCACTCCAGCCAGGCTCACATCTCGCAGCAGCTCCTCGCTGTCGCGCTTGATGGGCACAACCCGGTGTTTGTAACTAGAAAGCAAACCAGCTAGTGCAATTTGCTCGTCCTGGCTGCGCTCCTGATCGCGAATACTCTGCTGCAGGTCGCTTCGAATGCTTTCTATACTGCCTTTTAGTTGATCGAAGAAGGTGTGAAGCCCTTCCTTCAGAGGCTGAGCGATAGTGTCCGCAGCGGAGGCTTCTAGGTCTTTGAACAGATGTTCGATAGATACGTCGATGGCCTTTCGGACCTTGTTGATATCAACTGCGTAATAACCCTGCTTGACCGTGTACTCTTCCCAGCCCCAGTCAGATGTCCCGAACCAGCTACAAATGGTGCCCCATGCCCCTTTGCTGCGGCGAGAGCGCGTGACGTTACGGTTCTTACTATCCACCGAATCACGCAGAACCTCGCCAGCGGTGTACCTGAGAGTCAGCGGGGTTGTGTCAGGGATTTTCACATCGATGGAAAAGCCGCTGCGATTGAGCCGCTCATTCAGGCCCGCGATAAGCTTGTTGGCTTCGGCTTCGATATCAACTGCGAAAGTAATGCGGAAATCCTTGAGAATTTCACCCATGCGCTTTACCAGTTCGACTTCACCATCGCTAATGATGCTGTGCACACCATCTTCGATTTTTTTCAGCAGCGCTTCAGCCTCAGACTTCTGATCGAAGTTGATCACCGGGCTTTTTTCGTCGAACTCAAAATCGAAACCGTTGCGCGCGCGTCGAGCCCCTTCGCCCCCCAACCAAGTGCTAAACGCTCCCTTGAGGAGCCCTGCCATGGTTGGTGCGTGCTGCTCTTGCATTCGGGCGACGGCTTGTTGCTGCTCTTGCCGCTTTCCCGCTTTGAATCCTTCGCCGACCTCATGCTTGATAGCCTCCGCCAATTCGGTGAACGTCATGCTCATCTCGCACTTGATTTCCGCCAGCGCGTTCTGCGAAGACTCCTCGCTGTCCTGTTCCAGGCGATCAATCATCGCAATGTCAGCGCGCAGCGATCCAATCTGCTCCTGAAGTTCTTCAGCACTCTTGGCCAGCGCTGTATCACGCACTTCCAGGAAGCGTGCAAGGCGGGTCGCCGTGTCAACCAGCTTCGACGCAGCAGAGGACAATGCCATGACGGCTGCCTGCCGGTGGGCCTTGAAGATCACTTTCTCAAGCGGCTCGGCGAAATTTGATTTCTTCCAAAGGTGACTGGCACCGCGCTGGACAAGTTCGGTGTCTTGCAAGGCGTCTTCCCACTCCATGCCCAGCACCAACTGGCCGAAGTCTTCGACCCAGGCATTTTGGCCTCTCTTGGCCTCAGGTAGCTTGCCGTGGTTGGCAATTTCTTGTTGGGCACGGCTGGCCAGATATCCCCAGCGCGAAGAGACTGGATAGACATCTGCTGCATCGAGCCTGCGATTCATCAACGACTCAGCCACGAAGGTACGTGTTTGGTCAGCACTGTCGCCGTTGCGGTCCCTCTGATCGAACTTGTTCACCAAGGCAAACAGTCGCCCTTCGGCAATATCAGCGATCTCATCCAGCTCCTTTCGCACCTGCTCGTCGGCGTCAGACTTAAGTTGTGTGAAGTCCATGACGGCCAAAACAGCAGAAGCCTTCTTCAACTGCTCCTTGAGCATTTTGCGAAGATGCTGCTGGCCCGCCTCATTGGGGCCGGGCGTATCGAGCAATGCCAATTTACCCTGACCTGCCGCATGGCCGAGATGAGAAAATTCGATGCGGATGACAGGGTAATCGTCGATACTGGAGTAGCTGCCAAAGGGGAAGTCCACCCCTAAAAACGCCGCAAGCCGTACCAAATCGTTCAGGCTTTTGAGAAACCAGAAGATATTCTCCGATCCTTCATAGAGCGCTTTGAAACTTCCCCGCTGATCAATCAGCTTCAGCAGGTCAAGCATGTCATCGGTACGTTCCAGATTCTGTAGCGCCGCGTCACCTCGGTCAGATGAGATTACTTTGCCGAGCTGCACAATGAGGTCGTTGATCGGTTTGCAGTTTTTCAGCTCTAACACTGGCTCAACTTGGCCAGGGGTGTGTTCGATCAGGGTCGGCAACGCAGTCATTGGCCGGTTGCGGTTTGGCAGCACTTCATGCCCAACGATGGCATTGATTGTGGTCGATTTACCGGCCTTCATGGTGCCGACCACGGCCAAGACCATCTTCAATTCACGGATTTTGGCCAGCTCGCCTTCGAGGTAACCAATCTCTTGGGTGACATTCGCTTTGCTGAAGGTCTGATGCTCATCACCCCGATCATCAGACAGCACACCCTCGCCTTCCTGCACGTGATGCAGCAGGCCTAGCTCCAAACTGAGAAGCCGGCGGGCCTCGTCACGTAGCAGATCTATCGATTGTTCCTGCATCAAAAACTCCTTGCGCGAGGCTCCATTGGCCCCTAGTCATCCGTAAAACGCCTACCGCAGACAAGCGGCCTAAAATCGTCACGCCGATAATATCAAAATGAAGGCAATCTACTGTTAACTCAAATTACGATTGCCGGAGGAGCAAACAAAGAGCGTTATAACCTTGACCACACCACCCCAGAGATGGCGACAGCCCGCTACGCAAACGCCCTGAACGGTACGCTACTCAATCGATTGCCGCTGATCACTCCTCAACCGGCAGCAACGCCTCGAGCAACTCCAACTTGCGCCGCAACTGCACTACATGCTCCCGCTCCGCCCGCAACGCAGACCTCAACTCGCGGTTCTCCGTCTCCCAGATCTGCAACCAGCGCAAACCGGTCTGGCAATGCTCGACCTTCTTGCCCAGCTCGCCCAGCCTCAACCCCTGCTGTACCAACACAAGCAGAATGATCCCTATCGCCACCAAAGCGCCCGTCGCAACCACTTCTGGCATCGTCATGCTCACGTCCTTTACTGTCCCCGATGTATTCCGATGGACAGCGAAGATATGTAATGAATAATTACACGTCTAGAATGTAGACTTATACAGGTAAAGTAATCACGCACATGGAGAGGGAATGAAACGCACGCAATCCGTCGAGCAGGTTCGCTGGGATCTGGCACTTCGCTATCGTCTGATCGAAACCGTTGCCTGGTGGGAGGGCCGGCTGACCACAGGGCACCTGATACAGAGCTTTGGCATCAGCCGCCAGCAGGCGTCGAAAGATATCAACACCTACATCACCGAACATGCGCCCGAAAACCTTACATATGACAAGAAGATCAAGGGGTATGTACCCAGCGAGCAGTTCGAGCCGCAATTCATCGAAGACAGCGCCAGCGCCTACCTGCACCTGCTGTACCAGAATAATGAGCGCTCCCCGCACATCGACGGGCTGGCTTTGGCCTATGCGCACACCCGGGTACTGGAGGTGCCTGACCGCCCAATTCGGCCCGAGGTACTGCGCCCGCTGCTCAAGGCCTGCCGTGAAGGCCTGCGCCTGGAAACCGAATACGTGTCCTTCAACACCCCCAACGTCGAGGTGCGCCTGATCGCACCGCACACGCTGGTGTACACCGGCATGCGCTGGCACGTGCGGGCCTACTGCGAAAAGAACGGCGAGTACCGCGACTTTGTCCTCAGCCGCCTACGGGGGCAGCCAGACTTACTCGACGCCTCCCCAAACACCCGCGAGCAGGATGAAGATTGGAATATAGAGGTGCCAATCATCTTCGAGCCTGATTGGCGGTTGAACGCGGCGCAGAAGGCAATTATCGAAACCGACTTCGGAATGACGCAGGGACAATTGGTGGTCTCCAGCCGCCGGGCACTGGTGAAGTATGTGCTGCAGCGGTATCAGATCGACCATCGCAACATGGCAATACTGCCTGAGGCCCAGCAACTGGTGGTGAGCAACCTTCAGGAACTGCAGCCGTGGTTGATGAAGTACTAATACTTAGCTCCTCGCAGCGTCAACCGAAATAAACTGCGAGACTGCGTCAACCTGCTCGGCACGCTTAGTGCTTCAGCTCAGTGGCTGTGATTGGAACAGGGGTCGCCCGACAACTGGCGACCGATCTGTCCATCGGTAGGCCAAGTATACTTTTCGCAGTATTCCAATCGGTATTCCAGCTCAAAATACAAACCGGAATTTTCACGATTAATCAAAATGTTACTAACCTAGTTCAAATTACCCCGGCCCACCAAATTCCAAAAAGAAGACGCCCCCAGGCGTAATGCCAGTCAGTTAAGCCTTAGTGGCAGCAATTGGTCTGCTTCGCAGCCCATCGCCGGCAAGCCAGCTCCCACAGGTACTGCGCAAAGCTTGAGGTCTGCACTGCTCCTGTGGGAGCCCGGCTTGCCGGCGATGAGCCGCAAAGCGACCCCAATCGCTTAACTAACAGACCTTACCCGAGGCGCCTTTTTGTGCCTGTGGTTGACTGGCCCGGTGCCAAACGATCAGATTTAACCCCTTCCGCGTAGGACGTTTCCCAAAGATACTCTCTGCGCCTGTTTTCCGTTGCGGTCGCTATTTCAGGGTTTTAGGCTCGGTGTGTCGTTGGTTTTCAACGACCGGGTTTAGCCGCCTGAAATCGTCGGACACCGCAGCAGTGCAATACCGAGTAATCGGTATTGGCGCCTTATGGCGGCTGTGCGTGGGGCACCTTCGGGTGCGCCGGGTGCCTGACGTCCCGGTCGGCTAACCCGCGTACAGCTGCCA